>CAIKAS010000239.1 GCA_903825445.1 uncultured Acidobacteriia bacterium | reverse complement strand
CGCGTCGGTGATGTTCCCGGTGAAATGATTCCTTATTGCTATTTCGAGTACCTGCGCACCCGTCGCGGCCATCGTCTGCCGCCAATTCTGCAACACAACGTACTCGATATTTTGTCGCTTGCCTGCCTGACCGGCCTGATTCCAGAGTCTTTTCGCGATCCTGCGAGCGTCCGGGCGCGACATGGCATGGATCTGCTCGGCTTGTCGCGCTGGCTGCAAATGTCAGGCCGTCTGGACGAGGCACTGCAATTATTGCGGCGGGCCGTCGATATGGGACTGCCGGACGAACATCTCTTTGCGACACTCTACGCGGCGGGACTTCTCGAAAAGAAGCAGGGGCTGGTGCATGCGGCGCTGGCGACTTTTATCGATCTCTCCCAATCGCCGAATCCATTCCGGGTGCGCGCGTACGAGGAACTTGCACGCCACTACGAACATCGCGAACGCAGCTTCGCTATGGCAATTGAATGTGTTCGGGCCGCGCGAGCGATTGAAGATTCCGAAGCCCTGCGCAAGCGGCATGAGCGGCTGGAAGCAAAATCTGCCGGCGTGTCTCGTCAGCGGAAATTGCGAACAGCAAGTCCTGAGTCCGCCATGGCGGCGCATGGTGACGCGAAGCGTCACTAGCAACGGGCGCCACGCTGCTCTAAACTGAAGTTTCCCCGTGAATGCCGTTGAGTTCGAGCACGTCTCGAAGAGTTACGCCGTCTACGAATCGCCCGCGGGCCGCCTGATGGAACTGGCCACTATGGGGGCGGCTCATCGTCACAGGGACTTTCACGCTCTGACGGACCTCACATTTTCGGTTGGCCGCGGCGAGGTCTTTTGTGTGATTGGCGAGAACGGATCCGGCAAGAGCACCACGCTGCAACTGATCGCCGGCATCTTTCCGCCCACTTCGGGGGAAGTTCGGGTGAACGGCCGCGTATCGGCGCTGCTGGAACTTGGTTCGGGATTTAACCCCGAGTTTACGGGACGGGACAACGTTTATATGAACGGCGCGATCCTGGGATTCTCGAAACAGGAATTGGACCGGCGCTTCGATTCCATTCAGGATTTCGCTGAGATCGGCGATTTCATCCACCAGCCGGTGCGTACTTATTCGAGCGGTATGACAGTGCGGCTGGCATTTTCGGTCGCGATACACGTGGACCCGGAGATCCTGATTGTGGACGAAGCGCTGGCGGTGGGAGACGCCTGGTTTCGGCAGCGCTGCATGCGCAAGATTAACGAGATGAGAGACCGGGGTGTGACCATCGTTTTTGTTTCTCACTCTGTCGGTGACGTACGGGCAATCGGAGATCGGGCGCTTTGGCTCGATCATGGGCATGCCATGGCGATTGGAGACACCGGCGACGTTGTCGCACATTATCTGGCTTCTGTGAGTGCAGAATCGGCATCGGCGCCAGGTCCTGCGTCCGAGATACCCGTGGTGCCGGTTGTGGCTGTAGTCACCGCGATTCCGAACATCGACCATCGCTCAGGCGATGGCGGCGCGGAGATTCTTGGAATCGCCGTGTTAGACGAATTTGGCGACCACCTCCATCTCATGATTCCGCAGAGCCGGTTGTTGGTCCGCATCAGCTTTCGGGCCAACCGGGACTTGCTTCGGCCGGACATTGGAGTAACGCTCCGCAACCACCTGGGGCTCGAATTTGCGGCGACAAGCGCAGTCCGGGAAGGCCACAATCCGGGTGCGGTTTCCGCAGGCGAGACGGTCACTGTGGATTTCCATTTTGAGATTCCGGAACTGTATCCGGGCGCGTTTTCATTCTCGCCGTGGGTGGGGAATAACGGCGCGGTCTGCGATGCCATCGATAACGCGATTACCATTCAGATGGCGAGGGGAGACAGGCAGGTCTACGGTTACGTACAGGTACCCTGCCGGATTGAAGTGAGTCCACATCATACCTCCGAAACGGAGCCAGGCGTTGTCTGAACGAAGCATATCTGAACGGACAGGGTCCGAGTTTGCGGAAGGCGAATTCACCGGCGAACGCGTGATCCCTGGGCTTGTCGATGCCGACCTGTTCAACGAGCATCTGGCGCGCTATCGTTTCGCGAACCGGATTGCGACTGGCATGGCTGCCGCGCCGCGTGTCTTCGATGCCGGCTGTGGAACCGGCTATGGCTCGGCGGAAATGACCGGCGCAGCATCGATTACTGCGGCCGATATTTCGGGCGAGGCAATCGCGCATGCGAAGCAGAGCTACGCGCGACCAGGTGTGCATTTTTTACAGGCCGCGTGCGAAGCTCTGCCGCTCGGGCAGGGCGCGTTTGACATGGTGACGGCGTTTGAGGTGATTGAGCACCTGGAGCGCTGGCCGCAACTGGTGGCAGAAGCCAACCGAATACTGAAACCATCAGGAGCGCTGGTGGTTTCCACGCCGAATCGCGCTTACTATGCGGCGTCCCGAGGTGACGCTGGGCCGAATCCGTTTCATCGGCACGAGTTCACGTACGATGAATTCCACGCGGCGCTGCGTGACGTTTTTGCCCACGTGCGCATCTGGACGCAGAACCATGCGGGGGCGATTGTCTTTTCACCGCAGGACACATCGTCAGCCGGACCAGTAGAAACTGTACTGGATGCCGTTCCCTCGCAGGACAAAGCCGGTGCCCACTTCTTCGTCGCCGTCTGCAGCCAGACGCCAATTGTCGCCGACGACACCTACGCCTGGCTTCCCACCACCGCAAACGTTCTGCAGGAACGTGAACGTCATATCTCAAAGCTGCTGTCGGAGGTGGCGCAGAAGGAGGCGTGGCTGCTCCGGAGCGTGGCCGATCACAGCCAGCTTCAAAAGGATCATGAAGCGCTGGAGGCGGAGCTGGACAAGCAGAATCGGTGGGCGTCCGAACTGAACCGGGAAATCTCTCAGCGTAATTCCCGCATTGTGGCACTGCAGGAGGAAGTGACGAGCCGTTTGGCGTGGGTGGCCGACCTGGAGGCACAGATTACGCGGGGAAATGCCGAAATTGCGCGTCTCAACCAGGAATGTCAGGAAGTGGAGAGTTCAGCCCAGGCGAATATCGACCGCCTGGAGGCGATCGTGACGGAACGCTCTCAATGGGCACTGAGTCTGAATGATGAAATTGGCGAGTACAAGCGTCAACTCAAATTGGTGGCAGATTCGAGGTGGGTACGGGCGGGCGTGCGCATGGGGTTGGTCCCGCGACTTCGGGATGAGCGATGAAGGCGTCAGCCCTCCGTTTTGTTCGTGCATTGCCCCTGCTGGTGGCGCTTCCGTTTGTCCTGGCGCTCTGCGCCGCTGCCATCGCAATCACAGATCTTCTGTGGATTCTTGCTGGTAATCGCAGACCTTTCAGAGAGCCCAGACCGGATATACGCGGGGCGTCACTTGTCATCCCCAATTGGAATGGACGCGAATTGCTGGAGCGTTTCCTGCCGTCCTGGGTGACAGCCATCGCCGGCCATCCCGGCAGCGAAATTCTGGTGGTGGACAACGGTTCCGTTGACGGCAGCGCGGAATGGATACGGGAGAACTATCCCGAAGTCCGTGTGCTGGCACTTCGGGAAAACCTGGGATTCGGAGGTGGATCGAATGCCGGATTTCGCGAAGCCCGTAACGACGTGGTGGTGCTGCTGAATTCCGACATGAGAGTGGAACCGGATTTTCTCGCGCCGCTTTTAGCCGGGTTCACCGATGAAAACGTGTTCGCCGTCTCCTGCCAGATATTTCTCGGCGATACGACAAAACGACGCGAGGAAACGGGACTGACGGAAGGCTGGTGGCAGGATGGCGGGCTGCGCGTTGGGCATCGCGAAGACCCGGCGGTAGACAGACTGTTCCCCTGTTTTTACGGGGGTGGCGGATCCTGCGCTTTTGACCGCCGCAAGTTTCTGGCACTAGGGGGCTTTGACGACTTGCTGGCCCCTTTCTATCTGGAAGACACCGATCTGGGCTACATGGCGTGGAAGCGAGGCTGGAAAGTGCTCTATCAGCCTGCCAGCGTGGTCCATCACGAGCACCGCGGCACAATCGGGCGGAAATTCAGTCCAGGTTACATCGAATCAATCCTCCAGAAGAATTTTGTTCTGTTTGCCTGGAAGAACATACATGAATGGCGACGGCTGGGCAGCAGTTTTTTATTTGCGATGCCGGGTTCCATAGTCAGCGCCTGGTCTGGCGACGCGCCGGGGCGTGCCAGTGCGAATGGCGTTATTCGCGCTGTGTTGCAGATCGGCGGCGCGCTGCGTTCACGCTGGCGGGCGCGATCGCTGGCGTTTGTAAATGACAGCGAGGTTTTCCGGCGCTCGCGGCCGGCATATTTTCATGACAGGTTTTCGGCGTTGCCCGGAACGCCCGCACGGCCCCGCATTCTTTTTGTTTCGCCTTATCCCGTTTGTCCGCCCACTCACGGTGGTGGCGTGTTTATGTACTACACACTGCGCGAACTGGCGAAGTCCTGCGACGTCCACGCCATAATCATGCTCGATTATGAGCGCGAAAGGGCCGCTAACGAGGAACTGCGGCAGTTCTGCCGAAGCGTGGAATTCGTTGTGCGCCGCAATGACCGCAACCCGCATCTTGCCTCCATCACGCCGCATGCTGTGCACGAATTTTACACGCCGGAGATCGAATGGCTGATCCAGCGGCAGATTCTGCTGCGTCAAATCGACGTAGTCCAGCTGGAATATACAGCCCTCGGCCAGTATGTCCGACGGTTCGACCGGATCGTCTGCGCTCTGTTCGAGCATGACGTCTATTTTCAATCCATCGCCAGTGCGATTCCTTTCATTCGTAGCCCTCTCGACCGTCTGAAGGCCCGCTTCGAATACATTCGCGCAATTCGTTTCGAACTGAGTTTTCTTCCGCATTGCGATCAGGTTCAGGTCTGCACTTTGGAGAACAAGCGGTACCTCGAAGGCTTTTTGCCGAAGCTCGCGCCACGCATCGATGCAGGGATGCGGGCGGGAGTCGATTGCTCACGGTACGCGTATCCCGGTGGGCCGCGCCGGCCGCGGACGATGTTGTTTCTCGGCAGCTTTCGCCATACGCCGAATCAGGTGGCGCTCGACTGGTTTACCCGTGAAGTACTACCGCTGGTGATTGAGAAACTGCCGGACGCCCGCTTGCTGGTGGCCGGGTCTGACCCGCCTCCGCGTCACGCATTTCATGACGCCGCCAATGTAATCGATCTGCTGGGTTTTGTTGACGACATTCAACCGCTGTTTTCGAACTGCGCGGTCTTCGTCTGTCCGATTCGGAGCGGATCCGGCGTTCGCGTGAAGTTGCTGGAGGCCTTCGCCAGCGGTATTCCAGTGGTGTCCACGACGTTGGGGGCAGAAGGCCTGGCAAGGGTGGATGGAGAATTTTGCGCTCTCGCGGACGATCCGCGTGCGTTCGCCGCGAGAGTTGTTCACCTCCTTGAAGATCCGGGTTTTGCTGACGACCTTGCAGCGCGTGCGCGCCGCGAAGTGGAAAGCAATTGGGATATGGCAGTGACGACTGCTCGCCTGGTGGAGAAATACCGCGCTTTGATTTCCGCGAAACGGACGTTGCATGGAATTCCTCGCGCGGACGCGCTCATGGAGCCTCCTGCGCACCTTCCCGGTGACGCTGATCGTGAAGCTGCACTCTACAATCACAAGTGAAGTGAATCCCCACGAATTCAATTCCGGGCAGGCCGCAACTGGACAAAGCGTGGCGGCCGTAGTTCCTGTGCATAACCGGGTTGAGTTGCTCGCGCAATTGCTGGATAGTCTTGCCGCCCAGACCTTGCCCTTCGCGGAGATTATCGTGGTGGACAACGCATCCTCGGATGGCGCCGCTGAGGTGGCCCGCTCCCGCGGATGCACCGTGATTCAGCAAACTGAGAACGTCGGGTTTGCCCGGGCAGTGAATACGGGTTGGCGTTTGGCGACATCGCACAGCTGGATCGCGATTCTGAACAGCGACGTTACGCTGGATCCGTACTGGCTTGAGCGCCTCATCCGAACTGTCCGATCTTCTGAGAGGGGTTTCAGTTTTGCCAGCGGCATTGTTTTTAATGCAACCGACCGGGAGTTGATCGACGGAACCTATGATCTGCTCAGCCGCTCCGGATGCGCGTGGAGAGCCGGTCACGGAGAACGTCACGTGGGTACGGCACCCCCAAGCGACGCTGCGCCCTCGCCGATGGCACTGGCTCCCGGTACCGCATGCCTGTTTCGCCGCGATGTACTTGAACAATTGAACGGCTTTGATGAAGAGTTCGGATCCTATCTGGAGGATGTCGATCTGGGGCTCCGCTGCGTGCGCGGAGGTTTTGAAGGCATTTACGTCCCAAATGCTGTCGCCTGGCACCATGGCAGTGCGACTTTTGGAGCCTGGAATTCCCGGGTGGTCCGGTTGATTTCGCGCAACCAACTCTTGCTGATCCGACGTCATTATGACCGCGACCTTTTTCGAGCCTGCTTCTGGCCCATCGTCGCCGGCCAGCTTCTTTGGGGACTAGTGGCGTTGAGACACGGAGCCGCGCTGTCGTGGTTTGCGGGGAAACTTGACGCGCTGAAATCATTCCATCCGGAAGGTGAGCCGTCTCCCAGATTGCGGGCTTTTCTGGCGGCCTCGGAGAGCGAAATTAAGCATCGGGCCGCGGACTCCTACTGGCGCTGGTATTTTCGACTGACATCACCCCGGGCTGACGCCTCGGGCGCGGCACATTGACACATGGTGCGTGTCGCAATAGTCGTGGTGACGTACCAATCGGAGGAAGTTATCGGTCCATGCCTCGATGCCATCCTCCGAATTCCGGAGGTTGAAATCGTGGTGGTGGACAACGCCTCCACTGACGACACCTGTCGAAGAATTCCCGCGACCGGAGTGCGGCTGATCGCCAATCAGAGAAATGCCGGATTCGCCGCTGCAGTCAATCAGGGAGTCCGCGCGACATCCGCGCCCTTGGTTTTATTGCTCAACCCGGATACCCGGGTCGAAACCGGTCTGACATCGCTGACGGATTGCTTTGACGACGAAAAAACCGGGGGAGCAGGCGGGCTGCTAATTTCGTCCAACGGCCGTGCACAATCGGGTTTCATGGCGAGAAATCTTCCAACGCCCGCCGCGCTGGCACTCGAAGTCCTGGGAATTAATCGCGTCTGGAAGGGCAATCCCGTCAATTGGCATTACCGTTGCTTAGGAAATGATCCGATGGTTCCTGCCTTTGTCGATCAGCCGGCCGGCGCATTCTTTATGTTTCGCCGATCCGCGTGGAGACAACTGGGCGGTTTCGACGAATCCTTTTGGCCTGTTTGGTTTGAAGACGTAGATTTTTGCGCCAGACTGCGTGCTGCGGGGTATTTGGTGCGATTCGACCCCTCGGCCCGCGCTATTCACCGCGGTGGCCACTCCGTTGAGCGAATTTCGCCGGAGATCATGCAAGAATATTGGTATGGTAGTCTTCTTAAATACGCGGCTAAACACTTTGGTCCGGTGTCGTTTAGGGTAGTTTGCCTATCGGTGGCGGCAGGAGCCGCAGCCCGCGCGGTACTCGCGTTTCCGCGTGGCGGTTTGAGGGTTGTAGCAGTTTACAAATCTGTGATCCGTTTGGCATTTGCTCGTTTATGGAGTGCTCATCGACCGGATATGGGGCGTAGTGTGTAGGGTTTTGTACCGGGTTTTCGCAGTAGAAGCGATTTCGAAGAGTGGAGAAAGACTTTCGCGTACATGTCCCGTAGCGACTTTGTCTCAGTAACGATCGTCACCTACAACAGTGGCCGCTTTATCAAGCGGTGCCTGGAATCGGTGCTGGACCAAAAGTACCCGTTCAAGGAGATTATCGTGATCGATAATAACTCCTCTGACGGAACCATCGATATTCTCGAACCCTTCGAAGACCGCTGCCGCATCGTTTACAACGAAGAAAATATTGGTTTTTCGGCTGCGCAGAACCAGGCGATCGCACTTTCTGAAGCGGAATGGGTCCTCACTCTGAATCCCGACATGCTTCTGCTGCAGGGGTTTCTTGAAGCACTGGTCAATGCGGGGGGTATGGATCCGAAGGTTGGCACGGTCTGCGGAAAACTCATGACCATGAAGGCGACCTTCGATTTTCCCGAAGAGCCACTGGTCGATTCAACGGGAATCTACTTCACTCCCAATCTGCGCCATCTTGATCGCGGTAGTCTCCAACTCGACGATGGCAGCTTCCGAAACTACGAATATGTATTTGGCGCCACGGCGGCCGCCGCGCTGTACCGGCGGGAGATGATCGAGGACATAGCCATAGGCGGTGAATTCTTCGACAACGATTTTTTTGCTTACCGGGAAGATGCAGACGTGGCATGGCGCGCCCAATTGATGGGCTGGAAGTGTCTTTACGTGCCGTTTGCCAAGGGGTATCACGTTCGCAAGGCTCTGCCGGGCAACCGGCGTGAACTAACGGCCGAAATCAACATGCATTCGGTGAAGAACCGTTTCCTGCTGCGCATGAAGAACATCACAGGAGATGTCTACCGGCGGAACTTCTTTTCAATTACCGCGCGCGATGCCGTCGTGGTTGGCTGTTGTCTTCTCTGGGAACACACTTCGCTTTGCGCATTTACTTTCCTTTTTCGCAACTGGCGGAGCGTAATGGATAAACGCCGCGAGATCATGCGGCGCAAGCGCGTGAGCGACGAATACATGGCCAGCTGGTTCGCGTTCGAGCCTGTCAGCAAGCCCGCCCCGAAGAAATTCGCGGCCGCGCTGACACCTACGCGCGTCACGAAGCAACGCTGATCCTGTGCGCATCGCGTTATTGGGAACGCGCGGTATTCCCGGCCGCTACGGTGGCTTCGAGACCTTTGCGGAAGAACTCTCCACACGTCTGATTGCCCGCGGTCACAAGGTCACGGTCTATTGCAGAGAACGGCATGAAGAACCGACGTATCGCGGCGTGGATCTGGTGTGGCTGCCCACGATTCGGCACAAGTATCTGGAGACGCTGGCACACACCTGTGTCTCCGCATTGCATCTCACATTCCGACGCGGCCCGTATCCGATAGACGCGGCGCTCTTCTGCAATGCGGCGAATGCAATCTTCACACTTTGGCCACGCGCGACAGGGATACCGGTTGTGCTGAATGTAGATGGCATTGAGCGGAAACGCAAAAAGTGGAACCGGTATGCGCGGACCTGGTATTTTTTATCGGAATATCTGTCCACTATCCTGCCGAGTTGTTTTGTCACCGACGCGGAGGCCATCCGGCGCTATTACCGCGAACAATGGAGTGCCGACTCCCTGTTTATCCCGTACGGCGCCGATACAACACTGGCCACGACGCGCGAGGCGCTGGACCGATTGGGCCTTGAGCCTTCGCGATATTTTCTCTACGTAAGCCGACTGGAACCTGAGAACCGCGCCCTTGAGGTGCGGCAGGCTTTTGAAAAGCTTGCCGAGCCGGATATGAAGCTGGCCCTGATCGGCGATGCGCCCTATGCGAGCGAATACATTCGCCAGGTGCGGGACACCAGGGATCCCCGCATCGTGATGCCGGGCGCAATTTACGGCACAGGGTATCTTGAACTGGGCAGTTGGTGTTTCGCGTACATTCACGCGACGGAAGTGGGCGGCACGCACCCGGCCTTGATTGAGGCTATGGCGCGGGGTGCGCTCGTGTTGTATCTGGATACGACGGAGAATCGTGAAGTTTGTGGCGATGCAGGCCTTCCGTATTCGGATCAAGCCGGACTTACGGGGCGAATGCGTGAGGTAATTCGGATGAACAATACCGAGCGCACGGCTTATCGGAACCGGGCATTGGCTCGTGTGAAGGAACGATATGACTGGGAAGCTGTGACTACAGCCTACGAGACCCTGTTAGCGGCGTTGTGCGGGCGGCGCTGATTCGCTCCTGCGAAAATAGTTCTTCGTGCCGCAAAACGCCCGCTGTTACGTCGAGATTTCGCGTTCCCGCATTGCTTCGAACTATCGTGCCGTCTGCGCTGCGGCGGGGTTTGGCGTGCAGGTCATGGGAGTGGTGAAAGCCGATGCCTACGGGCACGGTTCCATTGAAGTTTCTCGAATTCTCACTGCGGAGGGCGCCCGGTGGCTGGCGGTGAGTTCGGTCGACGAAGGAGTCACGCTCCGCCGTGCTGGAATCGATTGCCGAATCCTCGTCATGGCCGGTGTCATGCCGTGGGAGCGGGACGCCATCCGCGAATTTCGTCTGACGCCAACGGTGCATTCTATCGGCGAGATTGCTCAGTTCCAGTCTTCCGCCAGTCAGCCGCTGAACATTCATCTGAAGATCGATACCGGCATGAACCGGCTGGGAACTCACGCGGCGGCGGAGGAAATCGCGCGGGCCATTACAGACGCGCCTGGGGTTCGGCTGGAAGGCCTGATGTCGCATTTCGCTTCCGCTGCCGATTTTACGTCGCAACAGACGGACGAACAGATCCGACGATTTAACGAGACAATCTCGGCGCTGGAGGCATGGGGGGTCCGTCCGACTGTCACGCACTGCGCCAGTACCAATGCTATTGCTTATGCGCGTCCAGGCGCTGCGAAACCGCTGGTGCGACCTGGGCATGCTATTTACGGCTACGTATCTCTGGCACGCGGAAATGCGCCTGCCTGCGCATTGCGTGTTGAACCCGCGCTGTCGTGGAAAGCCCGGATTATCACGGTCAAAGACCTGCCCGCGGGAGCGCGTGTTGGTTATGGAGGCACCTTCGTCACGGCGGCTCCGATGCGGATTGCAGTGCTGGCGGCAGGCTACGCCGATGGGATATCGCATCGTCTCTCGAACAAGGGGAAAGTGATCGCCGGCGGGCAACTGGCACCGATTCTGGGAAAGGTATCGATGGATCTGACCACCATAGATATCAGTGCTTCGCCGCATCTGAACGCGGGCGATGCAGTCACGCTGCTGGGCAGGGAAGGCGACGTTTCGCTGGATGCGCAGCAAATCGCTCAGACTGCCGGAACGATTTCTTACAACGTGCTCTGCGGTATCAGCGCTCGGGTGAAGCGATTTTACGTCGATTAGGAATCTACGGTCCGACGGGAAGCGTGACCGTGACCAGAGAAGTGGACGTCGACCCATTGGGAACACTCAGCGTCAACGGGTAGTTGCCTGTGGGGATAGTTGAGGGCAGTGTAACGTTGACCTGGAATTCACCGGCGGAAACGAGATAGGGCGCCGAGGCCTGAAGCGCGGTAGTTCCCGCTGTCACCGTGACTTGCTGAGTGAATGCCGTAACGGGGACGATGATTCCTCCCGTGGCGGGCGCCAGTCCGTTCATAAACAATTCGATTGTTTCCCCGGGGTGTGCTTTTTCGGTGCCTGGGGCCACTGCCGGATCTCCGATCAGGTTACCGTCACTCACGTGAACTGCCAATGGGTATACGTTTCCGGCCGGCGCGTAATAGAAGAACGACGGGGACGATTGAGTAACCGTTGCAGAAAAGGCCGTGCTGACAGTACCGTTATTCGTCACAACAACGGGCACGGTTCCCGAGGACGGCAGACTCGACGGTGACAACACATTTAACTGCGTTGGACTGACGTAATACACCGAAGCCGCCTGCCCGTTGATTGTTACGCTGACCCCGTCGATTGTTGAGGGCAGCGGGCTGCCTGTGGTCACGCCTCCGGTGAAATCGGCTGTTGCCCATGTGCGACTGGTATTTGAAAGACCCGACCCATAGATTCCGACCCACTGGCCCGACGTAAAGGATGCTCGTCCGCTTTCCGCATCTTGTACAGCTGTCATGGAGGGCCCCGAAGCCGCAGGCTTCAGAGCAATATTTGACGTGTAAACATTTGTTGGTGACGTCACTGGCGGATCTCCTGGACCGCAGTTGGCAGCCACGTACAACGTCACTGTGCCTGCACCGGCGGCAGGGGGCGTCCAGTTGAAGGCATAAGTGTACGAGCCTTTCGTTGTCGTCTGAGTGGATGCTTCGTAGCCAGTGTCGGTGTGTTCTATGTACTCAACGGGAAAAGTTGTGGAGCATGGTTTCCCGTTGGCCTTCACACTGCCATCGGCGCAGAGCACCTGCGTGTTGGCGTCGGTAGTGGTGAAATCTCCGGACTGAGTGGTATTTCCACTGCCCATGCGAGCGGTCAGCTGGAAACCATAGGCTTTCTTCGTTGCGTCCGTAATTTGGACCAGAATCTGCATTGCCTGACCGGGAACGTAAGTCCCGGAGTTGCCAGATGGGAGCGAGATCTTCACGTTGCCGGAGCCGGAGTTAACCGTGCCAACGTGGCACCCGGACGAGATACACGCCGTTGCATTGTCCCCGGGGGCTGCCGTATAACCCGGATTTGGTCCATACTCGTACGCCTTCACGACGATCGGAATAGCTGCCAAAATGATGGCAATCTTTGCATACACAATCCTGGTTTGTCTCGACATCATCCCTCGTTAGTATCTTTAACCCGACCCGCGACAATTCCACTCGCACAGTCGTAATAAGGTGCACCCCGCGGGCTGCTTTGTTGCAGTCAGCAGGGCGCTATCTTTCGCGGTAATCCTTTACTTAACGCTAATCGTCACAGTCTGTGTCGTTGTCGTCGAGCCAACCGTAAGCACAACAGGCACGGGACCTGGTGCAAGTCCGGTAGGTACGACCGCGCTGATCACCATGACGCCCGACAGCGTGCCGACCGGCGTACCTGCCGATATCACCTGGGCCGTCTGACCACCGATGGTCAGTTTGACGGGCAAGTTCGGCGAACGGCTCGCGCCGGTTTGAACAGCGCCATCGATACCCTGCGGATTGGTGGCGCCCTCGCCGGTGGCGTAAAGGTTAATGGTGGAACCTGCGGTCGCCTGATTTGTTGCTGTGTTCACTGTGCCGTTCTGGTCCAAAACTGCCAGCGCGCTGGAACCACTTTCGTTGGATGTAAACAAACCAGGAGCTGACTGCGCAAGCTGTGCCAGGAATGGCGCGGACGTCTGGCCGGGAGTTTGCACCACAATGGTGGCCGTCGGCGTGAACGGCGAAGCGTAGAGTTCGTTGGGCACCTGCACGCTTGTCTCCGACGCACTGGTGTAGAGGATGGGAGCAGGAATTCCGTTTATCGTGACCGTGGTGGCTCCCAGCGTGGTCGGAATGCTGCCTGTTGCCGGTATCGTGGTCGCGGTCAACGGAATGGCGCCGATCGTTTGTCCGCCGATCACGATGATCTCGCCGGGCGCGATCGGGCCAGGGAGCCAACTGGCCGCATTGACCACTGCCGTCACATTCGAAGGTGGAGCGATGGTTCCCAGCAAGCCGCGCGCAATAGAGGATCCGTCGGGCATGCCAGCGACAAAGAAGAGCGTGTTGACATCCGCCTTAGTGCCGGTGCCGAACAATAGACCCCAGAGGCCAGAGATCGCTAGCGGATTGCCGTTGGAGTCCTGGAGCGCGCCCAGAGAAGCGCCGGTGGTCGCGTTGAACGCGTTAATGTGACCATCGCCGAAGTTGCCCACCAGCAGCGCGCCGCCGAATGCGCCCCAGCCCGCCGGAGCAATTGCGACGCCCCACGGCGAGTTCAGCGGGCCGTTGGAAACCAGATGCTGCAGCAGGTTGCCGTTCAGATCGAACGCGGCAACGTAGCCGTTTCCGGCACCGGCCACGTCGAGGAACTGATTGGAGTCCTGTTTCGCATATTCCACGTAGAGGGTATTGTTCACGTTCCAGATATTGAAAGGTGCGAAGCCAGTTGGCACGGCGGGATCGCTGAATGAGCCAGCCAGCGTGAGGGGTGCAAAACCGGGTCCCCAGACGTCAATCTTTCCCGATCGAAAGTTGGCAGCGTAGATGGTTCCGCCTGCCGCGCTTGCGCCAATAGCCATTCCTTTGTACACCGCATTCTTCGCGGAGTTATTTACCTTGATTTCGCCCAGTTTGGCTGAACCGCTGTTCCAGCCTGCGATGAGGCCGTCTTCCGTGCAGAAGATGAAGCTGGCGTTGCCAGCGTTTGCCAGAGTGAACGCAGCGCCCTGGTTGTTTTGAACCTGGCCGGTCGGTTTTCCCGTGCCGGAACCCGAAGCAGGCGGGATGGCGACAACGGTGCTCGATGCAACTCCTGCTCCACTATAGACCGTGGTGAGTCCGTTGCCGTGGTCGGAGACCCAGAACGGAGTGTTGGAATTGGAAATTCCCCAGGCATCTACCAGATTAGGGTCGGTAACGGCGGCGACGCCCGCAACGTTTGATACCAGATTGACGACTCGATAAACGTTGGGGGACTGTGCATTCGCGGTCATGGCGATGGCCAGCAAAATGGCAGGCGTCAAAAGCAGGTTCAGGTGCGTGGATTTCATGTCAGGGTTTTCCTCTAAGTGCCAGCTTGCCCCAGGTGGGGCGTGGCAGTGTCGCGGAGTTGTGAAATTCCTGTAAAAATCCAGCGGCCGGGACAAATATGTGACATCTCTTTCACAACAAGCCAGTCCGTTGCCCTTATGCTGGTTGTCAGGAAATGAAATCGATCTGCCTCATCGCATGTACGCTGCTGTTTGCTGCTGCAGCATTTCCGCAAACGGCGACTCAGCCGCCGGGACAGTACATCGGCAGCGACAAATGCGGCTTGTGCCATACGGAGATTTACGCGGAGTTCTACAAGAACCCGCACTATAAGTCCATCGCGTCGGGTCGCGAGACTCCGGATAAGACTGGCTGCGAAGGCTGCCATGGTCCGGGGAGCGATCACATGGCCGCAGGCGGCGGGCAAGCGACTATTCGGGCGTTTTCGCAAATGACGCCGACGCAGGTTTTGGACACCTGTCTAAGTTGCCACTCGAAGGATATGTCACGCGCCAACATCCGGCGATCAGCGCATACGGAAGCCGACATCGTTTGCACCAACTGCCATTCCGTCCACCATTCTTCGACGCCGAAGTTTTTGTTGGCGAAGAAGCAGACTGAACTCTGCTACGGATGCCATGCTCCTATCCGTGCACAGTTCGATATGCCGGTGAAGCACCGCGTGAATGAGGGGGTGGTGCAATGCACGGATTGCCATAATCCACATGGCAACTTCGCGCCATCGTGGCGGACAGGCAGTGGATCGAATCTGGTGACCGCATCGCACGATAACGAAGAACCCTGCCTGAAGTGTCACGTGGACAAGCGCGGGCCATTTGTTTACGAACACGCGAGTGTACGGGTAGAAGGCTGCTCGGCGTGCCATATACCGCACGGTTCCACGAACGCGAAGCTGTTGAAGCGACCGGTGGTGTTCACGGTTTGCCTCGAATGCCATAACGGCGCGGGCACGTTTGGCAGGGAGAATCAGGGAATCGTGATTCAGTCGGCGTCGCACAATATGCTGGATCCGAAATACCAGCAGTGTACTTTGTGCCACGTCAGAATCCACGGCTCCAACAGCGATCCGAGGTTTCTGCGATGAGACGCCGCCTGCCGTTATTCGCGATACTCGCACTGGCCGGAAGTGTTTATGCGCAGACTGTTGCGCCCACTGAAGGTGAACAGGTTGGTCCGCCAGCGGGCGACACTTACGCCAAATACAACATCGCTCAGTCATGGGAACTGGGGTATCGGTTTGCGTCTGTGGGCGGTGACGATGGCAAGTACCGCAGCGACGTGAATTACGGCGACGGAGTGCGGCTGTTGAGTAGTTCCCTTTCCATTCATTCGCTCGAAGGCCACGGCAACTGGTTCGACGAAATGGTTCTTACCTCGATGGGCCTTGGCAACGATCCGTACCAATCGGTGACATTCCGAATCCAGAAGAATCGGCTGTATCGCTACGACATGCTGTGGCGCTCCAACGAATATTACAATCCCGGCCTCACGGTCGCCTCGGGTTTGCATCTTGAAGACACCACGCATCGCTGGCAGGATCACGAATTAACGCTATTCCCTCAAAGCGCCATTCGAATCAGAGCTGGTTATGGACGCACCACGGAGGATGGCCCCACCCTGACCACAGAGCAAGAGTACAACTCGCAGGGCGACGTGTACCCGATCTTTCAGAACACGCGGCAGCAGTACAACGAATACCGACTGGGTATGGACGCAAGGTTTCGCGCGTTTCGATTCACTGTACAGCGCCGATGGGAATTCTTCCGCGAAGGCGCATCGGGCAGCGTAATAGCCCCGGAAGCCGGGACCACGCCGGCCGTGTTGTCGTCATTCCAATCGACGCAGCCGTACCGCGGACAAACGCCAGGGTGGATGGGGAATCTGATCGGCGAGTTTCGATGGATCACTCTCAACGCCCGCGCTGCGTACACAAGCGGTACCGGCAGTTTCGTACAAAATGAAACGGCAATCGGCACGGATCGCTTTGGGTCGTCGCAGAACCAGCAGGTGGCTGTCACGGGAACCGGCAACAGGCCCGTTCTTACAGGCGATTTCAACGCCACGCTGTTCCCATCGTCCCGAATTACGGTGGTGAACAATTCCTCGGTTGCCGACACGCGTATGGACGGTAACAATGCTTTCAGCGAATTCAATAACTCCACGTTTGCTTTCTCAACGGTGGATTTCCAGTTTCTTGGCATCCGACTATTCACCAACTCAACTGATGTGCGTTACGGGGTTTCAAAGAAGTTCGATGTGTTCGGAGGATTTCACTATGCGGACCGCCTGATCCGTTCGATCGAGGATACAGGCTCTGTGGGTACGCCGCTCAGCGGCATTGCTGCCGAACAGTCGAATCACACGGCAGCAGGTGTGGCGGGCATCAACTGGATGCCGCTGACGGGACTGCGGATGCATGTGGAAGGGGAATTGGGTCGCAACGACAATCCATTTACTCCAATCAGCCTGAAAAACTATCAGACGATTCGGGCACGTGCCCAATATCGCAAGAAGAATACGTCCTTTGGCGCGGCGTACCAGGAGAACTACAACAACAATTCGATCGTGATCACTTCGTACAGTTCGCACGCGCGCAACTATTCCGCGGACGCGTCATGGATGGCGGCGAAGGGCTTGTCACTCGATATTTCCTATTCACAGCTGTATCTGGATACGCTCGGCGGGATTGCGTTTTTCGCGGGAACGCCACGCGCGACGCTGGTGACGAATCTGGATTCACTCTATGTCAGTAATATCCATGCGCTCAATCTGGGAATCCGCATCGCGCCGACGAAGCGCGCGGATCTGTTTCTTGGCTATAGTCTGACGAAGGACACAGGTGACGGACGTTCCTCGCTTGCGTTGCAGCCAACGGCGGCCGGACAGGTCTTCTATAACGCGCAGACATTTCCGCTGACGTATCAGACACCGCTAATCCGGCTCTCCGTGCAAATCGCGCGCAATCTGCGGTGGAATGCGGGCTATCAATACTACGGGTATCACGAAGAGTTCGGGCTGCTTTCCACAGATCAGAACTACCGGGCCAATACGGGCTACACCAGTTTGCTTTGGTCATTCTAAGCGGGAGGCCGGGCCGTGCTCTTCGCCCCGTTCCCTCCCGCAGTACCGGCATCCACCCCTGAAACATTGCAAGACCCCAGGCAAGCCTTGCTCTTATGTAGATGCCGAATAAGTTAATTCTCCGCGTTCTGAATTCAAACGGAGTGCCGATCTTGTAAAAGAGTTGTAAATTCACAACTCGTTGGCCTGCGGATGGCGCGCACGGACCGCCATCCGCGCTAAAATCGCCTTGCCGTGCAAACTATTCTGGTAATCGACGACGACGATAATCTTCGGGACACGATCGGCCTGCTGGTGGAGCGGGAAGGTTTTCGCGCGGTGCTCGCAGCAGATGGCCTGAGTGGGCTGGATCAGGCAGTGCTTGCCCGACCGAGTCTTATTATTACTGATTTACGTCTGCCGGGTCTGAGTGGGGTCGAAGTGTGCAAGCGTCTGCGCAGTTCCGGGGTGCTCACACCGATTATAGTTCTGAGTGCGATCGGAGAAGAGATTGATAAGGTGCTGCTGCTCGAAATCGGCGCCGACGACTACGTTGTAAAACCCTTCGGCGCGCGCGAACTGTTAGCCCGCATCCGCGCTGTCCTCCGACGACAGCCGGGAGGCCAGCAAAAGATACTCAGCTTCGCCGATGTGGAAGTCAACCTCGACCGGCGCGTGGTCACTCGTCGTGATCACGAGATTCGTTTCACGCCCGCCGAATACAATTTGCTGACGTTTTTCCTGCAGAATCCAGATCGCCCACTTTCGCGCGACATGATTCTGAATTCCGTCTGGGGCTATGAGTCGTTTCCAAATACGCGGACGGTGGACGCGCATGTGGTGCGCCTGCGGCAAAAGCTCGAGATGGACCCCGTGTGCCCGCGCCATTTCCTGACACTGCACAAGGTTGGTTATCGCTTCCTGCCATGAGAACGATCCTGATTGTGGAAGACAGTGAGAACTGCGCCGAAACCCTCCAGATTGCTCTGGAATCGATGCCTGGGCTTCGGACCGTGGTGTTGCCAAGCACCTGCGCCGCGCTGGCCGCGCTCAGAGTGGAAGGCAACAATGTCGCGGCTCTTGTGACCGATCTGCACATGCCGGATCACGACGGATTCGAACTCATCCGACAGCTCCGGGCTGAGATGCGTTTTGCCCGCATGCCAGTGCTGCTGATCTCAGGCGACAGCGACCCTCAACTTCCGGCGCGTGCTCTGGCGCATGGCGCCGACGCTTTTTTTTCGAAGCCGTATTCACCCGCGGCAGTTCGCCGCAAACTGGAGCAACTCTTATGCTGATACGAATATCGGTTACACTTGCGATTTCGTTGTGCGCATGCATCGCGCTGAACGCTCAGACGGCCGCCACTCCAGCCGCAAGCGATCTGCAGCGAATTGCGGACCGGCTCGACAGGCTGGAAAAACAAAACGAAGCTCTCCTCGCGGAGGTGCAGGAACTGCGCAGGCAACTGGCGCCGGTGCCGTCTGCGGCTCTGGCTACTGGAGAACGCGCCGCGGCGCTTACGGTGCCGGCAGCCCTGCCCGCCGCGGAAGTCACGCCACCCGTGCCGGAGCGCCTGGACGTCCAGGAAAGCCGCACTGACGAACTTGCGCAGACCAAAGTGGGTACTTCACAACGCATGCCGGTCACACTTACAGGCATGGTGCTGTTCAACGCATTTCACAATGGCGGGTTTGGGGGGACATCCGAGGTGCCCCTGACGGCTCAACTCAATCAATCTGCCGCTACGTCGGGCGCGACTTTTCGCCAAACCATTATCGGCCTGAAGTTCAACGGACCCGATCTGCCCGGCGGTGGCAAGGCGAGCGGCACGGCATACTTTGATTTCTGGGGTGGTACCTCAGCGCCGGGCAATAACCTGTTTCGCATAAGGACCGCCACGCTGGATCTGGTCTGGAAAAACACCACCATCAGCGCGGGTCAGGACAAGCCGATTGTTTCGCCGCGCGAGCCCGTGTCGCTGGCTCAGGTGGGGCTGGCGCCTCTCGCCACAGCGGGAAATTTGTGGAACTGGCAGCCGCAACTTCGGATGGAACAGCGTTTTGTATTCAGCCAAAACGCCGACCCTGGTGCGGGCGAAACCGGTCTTCGCGCGCAGGCTGGTGTCTTTGAGACATCGGAGGTTTATCCTGCCAGTGCACCCGCCGCACTTTCTGGCACGCTTGAGCATCAGCGCCCCGCTTATGAAGGTCGCCTGCTGTTTTATCACAGCTCCGAAAAGAGGCGCTTTGAAATTGCGCCTGGTTTTCACGACAGCGTCTCGCACGTAGCGGGGCAGTCTGTTAGTTCACGCCTGGGGACACTTGACTGGCTGGCAAAACCTTCCGGCCAGCTCGAATTCTCGGGTGCATTCTTTCGCGGCACGGACGATTCAGGACTCGGTGGGCTGCGCCAGGGTTTCACTTTTCTCTCTTCCGGTGAGGTGATTCCCGTGCATGGCCTGGGTCTGTGGAGTCAGATGGCAATTCTTCCCGCAGGTCGCTTTTCTTTTCACATTTACGCCGGAGAAGAAGCGGACCGCGCGTCGGACCTCATGTCGAACAGCGTTCGCCGCAATCTGGTTTACGCAGGAAACGCCGTTTATAAGCTGGCGCCCAACGTGCTCGCCGCGCTTGAAGTATCACAAACACGCACTGACTACATCACTTCCGGATTGCGGATAAACAACCACTATGATCTGGCTCTCGCGTACCTGTTTTAGGGCGGTGTTGTCTCTGATGCTCCAGGCGGCATTCGCCTCCGCGCTTCTCTATGCAGCGAACGTCTCGGGCTCCGTTGAACTTCGCGATTCGCGGCTTGAATCGGTAGTTCGCGGGAAAGATTACTCGGGCGTTGTCGTATCACTACAATCGACCGGCCGCCCGACTGTTCCGGTACCAGAAAAGCATGCCACCATGCTGCAGAAGAATAAGATGTTCACGCCACACATTCTCCCGGTGCTGGCCGGAACGGTCATCGATTTTCCCAACGCGGACCCCATATTTCACAATGCATTCTCAAGCTACAACGGCCAGGTATTCGATGTTGGGCTCTATCCTCCGGGCACTTCCCGCTCCGTTCGATTCCAGCGTCCCGGAACGGTCCGCGTATTCTGCAATATCCATCCTTCTATGAGCTCGATTATTCTGGTTCTCGCGACGCCATACTTTGCGGTAACGCAGCACGACGGTTCATTTCATCTGGACGTCCCACCCGGGGCATATGATCTCCGTATCTTCCACGAACGAGCTGCCGATGTGACGTTGCAGTCCCTGGCGAAGCGTATATTAGTTACCTCCGATGGCCTTCGCATCCCTCCCGTGGCGATATCCGAAGCGGGCTATCTGGTGGCTCCTCATAAGAACAAATACGGGAAGGATTACGATCCGCCCGCCGACGATAAACTCGTCTACCCTGGTTCTTCCCGATGAATTTTCCATCCACCCACTCCCTTCTCGGGAAGATCGTCATCTCAACGTCCGTCGCCATTACTCTGCTGCTGGCAGCGGCGGGATGGTTCGTCCAGGATGTCACGAGACGCTCTCTCTCCGATAACCTGCGGGTAGAAGTGCAGGGCAGCCTCCGCGCCTACGAATCGCTCTGGCAAAGCCGCGCCGAGTTACTTCGCACAGTCAGCCTTGCCCTCAGCAACATGTCGGACGTTAGGCGGGCTTTTCAAACAAACGATCGCGCCACTATTCAGGACACCGCGGCGGAGTTTTGGTCTCGGGTCGGTCAGGCCGATTCTGCCGCAACGTCGTCGGCACAGTCGGACGCGCCGCATTCCGACAACGTGTTTCTGGTCACCGACCCGCAGGGAGGTATTATCGCTTCGCTCGGCGGAAAGTTGCCAGATAAAGGCAACTTTGCAGCGGTGCGCGATGCGTCCACGCGGTTTCCTCAGCAGTCCGACGGTTTTTCGCTTGTGGGCGGAAAGCTGTACGAACTAGTCGTGACTCCCGTGTACGTGCAGACGCAGGCCGGTTCCGGATTACTCAATGTGCTGGTCTCCGGTTTTCCCGTGAATCAGAACATCGCAAGAGACCTGAAAGACCGCACGGGTGGCAGCGACTTCGTTTTCTTATCCGGCGGGCTGCCCGTCGCCTCCACGCTGAGCGAAGCCGAGACGCGACCCCTCGCGAACGAGTTCCGCCGTGGCCCCGATGTACAGCAACTGGAATTGCCGGGGCACGAGTTCGCCGTGCTTGCCACGACGCTGCGCGATCTTTCCGGCGCGCCTGCGGGCGATTTGCTGATTCTTCACAACTTCGACTCCGTCCGCCGCGATCTCACGGCGCTCGAAAAGCGTCTGTTTTTGATTTGGCTCGCAGCCGTGCTAGCTGGAATGGCCGTGAGCGTACTGCTGGCCCGACGGATACTGCGCCCCATTCGCCAGCTGGATCGGGCCGCGGCTCTTATTGCAAAAGAAGACTACGGTGAACAGGTTCCCGTTCAGGGCGCAGATGAGCTCGCACGTCTGGCTCACACGTTCAACACAATGTCAGCCTCTATTCAAAGTGCGCGGGAAGAACTGATCCGGCGCGAAAGGATCTCCACAATCGGGCAGCTATCTAGCTCTATCGTTCACGATCTGCGCAATCCTCTGGCTTCCATATATGGAGGCGCCGAAATGATGATGGACGGCGAACTTAGCCCGGACCAGTTGCAGCGGCTGGCGGGGAACATATATCGCTCCTCCAGGGTGATCAACGAAATGCTGCAGGAACTTGTGGATGTCTCCCGCGGCAGCGTGCACGCGCCCGAATCATGTTTACTGCGTGAGATCGTTGATGCCGCCGTCGACGTGTTGTCCCCTGCCGCCGCAGATCGGTCGGTTGAGATCCATACTTCAGTGGACCCGACCGTCGAATTGCCGCTTGAACGCGCCCGCATGGAAAGGGTCTTCCTGAATCTCATTTCGAATGCCATCGAAGCCATGCCATCCGGCGGCAGCATTTCCATTGTCGCGATACGCAACGGCGACGGCGTACTGACTGAGGTTCGCGATACCGGACCGGGCATCCCCGCCACCGTTCGGCCCCGGTTATTCCAGCCATTTGTAACCTCGGGAAAGAACGGTCTTGGGCTCGGGCTCGCTTTGTCTCGTCAAACAGTTCTCGATCATGGCGGCGATCTTTGGGTGGAGGACAGTGCCGGTGGAGGCGCGTGGTTTCGACTCCGCCTGCCTGCGTGATCAGGCGCTACCAATTGGTGGTTGGCGAACATCCGCCTGGCACTCGTACCCGTTGTCTTTGTTCTCAATGGGTTAAGTGGATTTGGTTTGCCGTTTAGACATTTTTAATCTTTCAGGCGATGAAACATTATCGATCCTCACAACTCTTAGTTGCAGATCGGGTTTCAATGTTAGCGATTTAGCGCTAAGCTGATAGCAAGCTTTTCGTCGGAGGGACGGGGAATGCAAAAAAAGTGGTTTGTGCCTGTTGCGGCTTCGGCCGCCGTGCTGGGAGTGTGTGGATGGATAATTCCGTCGCACGCAGAAGATGTGACGGCTGGTCCCCAGATGTCCATCTCCGATTCCGTGTGCACGTTTTTCGGCGCCCAGCGTGAGCATTTCCTGCCTAAGATCAACCGGACCACCGAGTCCGTCGCGGGATCGTTGACGCGTCAGTTTCAGGCTGCATCTCCCGACAAGCTGGCTATCCCCCGCGTGAAAGCATTCGTTGCCGCCGCCTCGGGCAACGGCGGCATTATCGACCAGAATATTTTCAACGCGCTGCAGGCTAACAATATTCAGCCAGCTGATCTGACCAGCGATTACGAATTCATTCGGCGCGTCAGCCTGGATCTCACCGGCCGCATCCCGACTACCACCGCGGTCAACCAGTTCGTGGCGAGCGTAGATCCTAACAAACGCGCTGAGCTGATCGATTCGCTGCTAGCGTCGTCCGCGTGGGTCGACAAGTGGACCATGTTCTTCGGCGATTTATACAAGAACACGGCATCCAATACCCAGGTGCAGATTCGCAACGAAGGACGCAACGCTTTCTACAAGTACATCCACGATTCGTTGGCTGCGGATAAGCCCTACAACAAGATGGCGACCGAAATGATCGCCGCTCAGGGTACGAACAGTTTCGACCAGGCCAACGGCCAGCTCAACTATCTGCCACTGAGCGTGGTCACAGGTGGGCCGGCGCAGGACATCTTCGATATGCAGACGGCCGACATGGCCGATCAATTCCTTGGCATCGCCCACGTGAATTGCCTGCTCTGCCACAATGGCCGCGGGCATCTGGATACGCTCAGCCTCTGGGGTAGCCAGACCACGCGGGTGCAGGCGTGGGGTCTTTCCGCCTTCATGGCGAAGACGAAAACGGCGAGCGTGGCCACTCCAGTGAATCCGGCAACGAATAAGTCCGATTCAAGCGTTTGGGCGCTGGAAAGTTACACCACTGATTATCAACTGAACACGACGACCGGCAACCGGCCGGCACGCCAGCCCATCGGAACGGTAAACGTGATTACGCCTTCTTACCTTTGGACAGGACAGACGCCCAACAAAGGTCAGGATTACCGTACCGCACTCGCCGGCTTCGTCACCAGCGATTTTCAGTTTGCGCGCGCTTCCGTCAATTACGTTTGGGCCGAGTTGTTCGGCATGGGAATTGTGGACCCGCCCGATCAGTTCGACCCCGCCCGACTCGATCCCAATAATCCACCACCCGCGCCCTGGACGCTGCAACCTTCGAACCCGCAATTGCTCAACGCGCTGGCGCAATCTTTTGTCGATAGCGGCTACGATGTTAAGGCGTTGATCCGGCTCATTGTGAACTCCCAGACCTACCAGCTTTCGTCGGTTTACCCTGGTACCTGGCAGGCCTCGTACGAACCGTTCTTTGCTCGTCATTTCGTTCGCAGGCTGTGGAGTGAAGAAATCCACGATTCGATCAACATCGCGATCAACACTTTCCCGACTTACACCGTTCCGGGCTTCACTGCAGCCTCCACCGTCTACGGAGTGACGTCGCCTGGATTTGGAACCATCAACTACGCCATGCAGGCCCCGGACGTGGTGAATATGCCCGATAACGGAGGGGCGGTTAGCCAGTTCGAAGATGTATTCCTGCGCGGAAACCGCGACGATCAGCCGCGCAAGGAGGAAGGCTCGATCCTTCAGGCTCTCGGACTCATGAACGATAACTATGTCCAGAGCCGCATCCACGCCACGGGTACGGGCGCTTCAGCTTCGTTCCTGGAAAAGGAGCTAACCACTTACGGGAGCACGTCGCTGGTGAACTCGCTGTACATGAACGTGCTCTCCCGTTACCCGTCTTCTGATGAGATGACTCAGGTCTTGAACCAGTTAGCCGTGGGTGGTCCGGTAAACTACAAAACCAACGCGGAAGACGTTCTGTGGACGCTGTTTAACAAGCTGGATTTCAGCTTCAACTACTAACGGATACGAACGGAGCCACTGCCATGAATCCACAGGAAAAGTTCGACAAGATCTTCCGCGAGTATCCCCATCCGGTGAAGCCGTTTTTCGCCAGACCTCACCTTTCCCGTCGCCGCTTTCTCAATATTGCAGGCGCGGGCGTGACTGCGTCCTGGATTGCATCCAGGATGTCCGGTTCCACAGTGATTACGTCCACGCCGGTGAATGCAATCAATACGGCGAAAAACGTTATCTACATCCTGCTTGCCGGAGCGCCCAGCCACACCGACACTTTCGACCTTAAGGTCGTCCCCGGGACCACCCCTGCCAGTTTCAATCCCACGACCACTAACGGGGTTCTTTTCCCCAATGGCCTGATGCCCAAGCTCGCTACTCACATGGGCGATTTTGCGCTGGTGCGGTCTATGCAGCCCTGGGCGCTGGTGCATTCGCTGGCGCAAACATGGACGCAGATCGGACGCAATCCGGCCGGCGTTCTGGGCAATGTCTCGCCGAACATCGGTACCGTCGTCGCCATTGAGAAGGATCCCGAACGCACTGTCAATCAGGTATTCCCGACATTTCTCGCTCTTAACTCCGCGTCAGCCGCCGGTCCGGGCTACATGGCGGCATCATACGCGCCGTTCAAGGTGACGCCTTCAAACACCGGCCTCAAGAACACCTCGAATCCCGACGGCCAAACGCGCTTCAACAACCGCTGGGACTTCCTGCACCATCTCGACGACCCGCTCCGAAGCGGCGACTCGCCCGATGGTTCTGCTATGGACGATTACGACCAGTTCTACACGGCCGCGAAAGGCATGATGTACAACTCGGCCGTCACTTCGGCCTTTTCGTATTCCGCGGCAGAAACAACGGCCTACGGCAATACTAGTTTTGGCAACGCCTGCGTGATCGCTAAACATGTGATCGCAGCCAATCAGGGTACTCGCTATATCGAAATCACTCTGGGTGGCTGGGACATGCACCAAAATATCTACTCTGCGAATCAGTTGCCGGCTCTTGCCAAACAACTCGACGACGGCCTGTCTCAGCTCATTGCAGATTTGAAGTCTTCGGGAGATTTCGCCAACACTATGATAGTGATGGCAGGCGAGTTCGGGCGGACCACCGGTAAACTGACCGCCGCCGCGGGCCGCGATCACCTGGCGCAACAATTCGCCTTTTTCGCCGGGGCGGGAGTCACGGGCGGCAAGGTTGTTGGGTCCACGGATTCTACTGGCTCCAATATCGTCGATTACGGCTGGTCGCGGCAGCGTGCTGTGAAGCCAGAAGACATCGAGGCCACTATCTACTCCGCAATGGGAATCAACTGGACCACTGTTCGTTACGACGATCCGCTCGGCCGCGGCTTCTACTATGTGCCGAACTCTGATCAGGACGTCTACGGGCCAATTAACGAACTTTGGCAACCGTAATACGCGCAGGATCATTCGACATACCCGATCCTGCTGTGACACTATAAGTCTTCAGTGCCGCAGACTGTGCGCCAACTCCCGTGGTTGCTCCGCCGGACCCTCGTCGCCTCCATCGACGATGGTCTTTTTGCTATTGCCAAAGGTGCTGCCTACTCAGCGTTGCTCTCTCTGTTTCCCGTTCTGACTTCGGCTGCCGCGATCTCCGTCCAGATTCGCGCCGATTACGTTCGTCAGAAGATGGCGGTCTTCCTTTCCCGAATTCTTCCCCCGGGTACGGAGGATGCCGTACTCCAGCAGTTTCGCTATAAGGGCCAGCGCCCGACGGCGTTAATTGTAGTGGCTGCGCTGCTGTCGCTGTGGGCAGCATCGAGTGTGATTAAGAGTCTGATGGATGGCTTCAACGCCGCTTATCACGTTCCGCGCACACGGTCCATGGGTGCGCATATCGGTGTCGGCCTGATGCTGGTGTTCCTCATTGTGATCCCGATGTTTGGCGCGTCGTCTTTGATTCTGTTCGGCGGCACCGTGGAGCAGGGAATTACACGAATGCTTAAACCGGACCCGGTGCTCAATCCACTGACGGATTCCTTTCGGCTCTTCTCCCGCGCCATGCGCTATGTGGTGGCTTTCAGCGCCGCCTGGAGTCTGACGGCGATCCTTTATTACTTTGGGCCCTACCGGGCGCAGCGCTGGCGAGACGTTTGGCAGGGTGCGCTGCTAGCCACGGTGCTTTGGCTGCTCGCTACCCTCGGATTCAGTTGGTATGTCCGGCATATTACGAACTACAACCTGCTCTATGGGAGCATCGGGACGGGAATTGCCCTCTTGATCTGGATGTATCTGCTTGCCATCATCGCCCTGTTCGGTTGCGAATTCAACGCCGAGCGGGAGCGTATGCTGGCTGCCCACGTCGCCTGACGCACGCGCCCGCAGTAACTTTGTATTGCAAAGTTCTCGACAATTATCTATACTGGCTCCATGGGTGCCGTTCGCCCGATCCGTCCCAACTCCGAACCTGCCGCTAACCCGACGGCCTTGCACGATCAGGCCATGGACAATCTGCGTTTCATCCGCGATGCGATGGAGAACGCTGGTTCGTTCACAGCTGTTCCGGGTGTGGGGGGGATGATCGTTGGCGCAACGGCGTTTTTCGCTGCTTTTGCTGCCCATTTGAGCGCTGGACCGCGCGCGTGGCTAGCGGTATGGGTGGGTGAGGTGTTCCTCGCTCTTGCTATCGGTCTCGGATTCTCTGCCCGTAAGGCGCGACTTGCTGGCAATTCGCTGCTTTCCCGATCTTTCCGTCGCTTTATTCTGGCGATGGCGCCACCGATCGTAGCAGGCGCGGTTATCACCGTGATGCTGAATGGAGCTGGCCTCACGCATTTCCTGCCTGCCGTCTGGCTGTTGCTATATGGCGCGGGTGTGGCTTGTGGAGGCGCGTTTTCCGTGCGGGCTGTGCCGATGATGGGCGTGGCGTTCCTGATCCTGGGCGCGATAGCCGCACTTTCTCCCGTCGCGTGGTCTGACGCTCTGCTGGCCCTCGGTTTTGGTGGTTTGCACATGGTTTTCGGATGGGTAATTGCGAGGCGTTATGGCGGCTAAGACATCTGCGGCACAAAAAAGGTCGGCGGGGCTACACCTTTCTGTCAATACGGGTACTGCCAGCGCCGTTTCGCTGGATCGTGTGATCCACGAGCGACTCAGATTGGCCATCGTCAGCGCGCTCTCTGTGAACCCGGTACTCACGTTCGCCGAACTTAAGAAGTTGCTCTCCACGACCGACGGCAACCTGAGTGTCCACTCCCGCAAGCTCGAAGAGGCAGGTTATATCGCGGTGGAGAAAAAGTTTGAAGGTCGTGTGCCCCGCACTGAATACCGTTTGACCGGCAGCGGACGCACGGCCCTCGAACACTATCTCACTCACATGGAAGCTCTGATTCGCGCTGCCCGCAGTAAGTAAAAAAATTTGGCCCTATACTTTATGAGACAAAGTTCAATTCACACGGCAATCATCATGGATGGCAACGGGCGCTGGGCCGCACAGCGCGGACTCCCTCGGTTGGAGGGTCATCGTGTCGGCGCCGAAACGCTGCGCCACATCGTGGAAGTCGCGCCACGCCTCAACATCGGGGTTCTCACAGTTTATGCCTTTTCGTCCGACAACTGGAATCGCCCGAAAGAAGAAGTCGATGCGCTGCTTTTCCTCCTGGCCTGCTATTTCGAGAAAGAGTCGGTGCGGCTGCGCGACGCGGGTGTCCGCACCACGGTGATCGGCCGCCGCGACCGATTGCCTCCGGCATTGCTTGCCGCCATCGACCTGGCCGAAACCCGAACGGAACATTGCGCACGTCTCCACTTTCGTCTCGCTGTCGATTACTCGGCTCGCGCCAGCATTCTCCAGGCTGCCGGTGACGATCAGCTTCGCTCCGCTTTTTTCAATGACGCGATTCCGGTGGATCTTCTGATCCGCACTGGCGGCGAGCAACGGCTAAGCGACTTTCTGCTGTGGGAATCAGCTTATGCCGAACTGGTGTTCACCAAGCGCATGTGGCCGGATTTCACGCCGACCGACCTCCGCGCCGCGGTCGCTGAATTCCACCGTCGAGACCGTCGTTTTGGGGCCGTTCCGCAAACCTTCACTGAGGTCGTGCCGGAATCAGAACTTGCTGCATCGTCGTCCGAACGCTGGCTCCGTTGAGGTGCGCGGCGCCCTGTCGTCCTCACTCTCCGGCATCTGCGAAAATTGAATCTTCCGCATGCCGACTCCTTCCGCTCTCCGCGGCCACTTCCTCACCTTCGAAGGCATGGATGGCTGCGGCAAAACGACCCAGCTTCGCCTGCTCGCGCAATACTTGCGGGAGCACGGTCGCAATGTCGTCGAGACCGTGGAGCCGGGCGGCACGGAAATCGGACGCCAGATCCGCCGCATTCTTCTCGACCCTGCCAATACTGCCATTCAACCGCGCACCGAGCTTTTGCTTTATTTCGCCAGTCGGGCGCAAAATGTGGATGAGGTAATCCGGCCCGCGCTTGAGGCTGGCAGCGTGGTCCTCTGTGATCGCTTCACAGATTCCACGCTTGTTTATCAAGGCTGCGGCCGCGGTCTTGAAGCAGGCATCGTCCTCGATCTCGACCGTATCGCGTGCCGGGGACTTCGGCCGGCAACTACTGTTCTCATTGATATGGATCTCGAAACCAGCCTGGGCCGCGCCAAACGGCGCAACGAACGCTATGGGCAGTCCGAGTCCCGTATTGACGACGAGAGCGCCGCGTTTCACGACAGTGTCCGTAAAGGTTATCTCGCGCTTGCGGCAACTGAGCCGGAGCGTTTCGTCGTGATCGACGGTCGCGCGCCTCTCGGCGACGTGGCACGGCAGATACGGGAGGCGTTGCGGAATCGTGTTTGAGAACTTCTGGGGTAATCTCCACGTGCAGATCACGCTCGAAAACATGATTGAGCGCGAGCGTATTCCGCAGACCATCCTTTTCGCCGGTCTCGAAGGTCTGGGCAAAGCAACGCTGGCGCGACGTTTTGCGGCCCGCCTGCTTGGATCGCCCGAGCAAATCGAAAAAGACGACCTGAGCCTGGAGGACAACGTCTCGTCAATCGCCGCTCGTGAGAAGCTTCCCGCCGATAAGCGCAACGACGATCCGCTCTTCTTCGGCACGCATCCCGACTTTCTTACTTTCCCGCCAGATGGCCCCATGCGCCAGATCGGCATCCCGCAGATGCGTCTGTTAAAGGAGCGCGCACAGTTCAAGCCATTGCACGGAGATCGCCGGGTCTTCCTCATCGATCAGGCCGACCGCGCGAACGAGCAGGCGGCGAATTCTTTGCTCAAGACGCTGGAGGAGCCGCCCGATCATCTGATCCTGATCATGACTGCCGACAACGTCTACGATCTTCTGCCGACGATCAGATCCCGCTCCGTGCTGCTCAACTTCTCGCCGCTGAACAACGACGATATGAAGGACTTCGCGCGGGTTCGGGGCCTCGATCAGGCGGAACGGCGCATCGCGTTGTCCGGTGGCAGTCCCGGTGTGGCAGCGTCGCTCGATATAGAGCTTTTCCAGAAGCGGCGCAACGCAATGCTGACGCTGCTGAAGGCGGGTGCGGGGGCAACGCCTTACGCGTCCTGGTTGCCCATTTCCGAAACCCTCGGTCGCAGCAAGAGCGAAAAACTGGAACTCTATCTCAAACTGCTTTACGAGCTTCTGCGTGATCTTACCTTACTGGTCGAGTCGAACGCGGCCATCCGCAATGTCGATCTGCGCGCGGAACTCGCGGCGTTGTCTTCGCGCGTATCGAGAAAATGGCTTATCAACGCGGTCAAGAGCGTGGACGAAATCGCGGCGCTTCTGCGGCGAAACATCCAAAAGCAAATTGCGCTCGATGGCCTGATCATGCAGCTCCGTCGCCCTGTGTAAGCGGCTCGCTTCAGTAAATACCCACTTCGCCTTCGGGTCGCGTTTTCCATCGCCGGTGAATCCACAGCCACTGATCCGGGTACTCACGAATCGCGCTTTCCACGGAGAGCTGAATCCGCGCCGTATCCTCCACGGCATCGCCGGTGATTTCCACCTCAGGATAAAAACGCAGCACGTACCGATGCTCCTGTTCGTTCCAAAGGGCGAATCCGGGAATTACTGCCGCGCCGCTGCGCGCGGCTAATTTTGCAAACGTCAGATTCGTACATGCCTGCTTGCCGAAAAATGGAACGAACGCCGCATTGTCTCCCGCCGAATTCTGATCTACCAGAATTCCTACAGGCTCATTGTCCCGCAGCGCATGCAGGATGGATCTTGCAAAATCCCGCTTGGAAAGCAATGTGTTCCCCGAAAGCGCCCGCCGTGTTTCCACCAAATCGTCCACTTGGGGGCTATCCAGAGGACGCACCACGATGTTCATCTTTTCGGTCATCAGCGCATGGGCAAAAGCGCTGAGTTCCCAGTTGCCCAGATGCCCGGTCGCAAACAGCACTCCCTTGCCCCTGGCCTTTGCCCGCTCGTAGTGTTCGAATCCCTCGTAGCGGATCCAGTCGCCGACGTTCCCCTTGTCGATTCGGGGGAGCCGCGCAAACGACACTACCAATCGGCCAATGGAACGGTAGACTCCATCGACAATGCTCGCCCGCCATGCCGCGTCACGCTCGGGAAAAGCGAATGCCAGATTGGTGTAGGCGGTACGACGGAGCCTGGGTACTACGGTGTCCAGCAAATTGCCGCACCCTCTGCCGATAGCGTCGGCTAACGAGCGCGGCGCAAACTCCAGTACGCAGACGAGTCCCCGCGCGAGCCACGCTTCTACAGTGTTGCGGAAATCCGAACGTCGTCGCAAGCTATTCGATCCAGCCGCCGCCCGCTACGAGATCTCCCGAATAGAAAACCGCGCCCTGTCCCGGCGTCACCGCGCGCTGCGGTTCGTCGAACCGCACCTCCACGCGGTTGTCGACCATCGGATATAGAGTGGCCGCCGCCGGCATATGCCGGTTTCGAATCCTCACCTGCGCCCGTGCCGGGGCCTGCAAACCACTCCAGGACACCCAGTTAATCTCACGCGTCACCATCGTGGACCGCAACAGTTCGTCGTTCGAGCCGACCGTGACGGTCTGTGTTTTAGTATCCGTTGAGATGACGTATAACGGTTCGGGTGCCGCGATGCCAAGTCCTTTACGTTGCCCGACGGTGAAACGGTGGGCTCCGGCGTGGCGTCCGCGCTCGCGGCCTGTGGTGTCGACCACGACGCCCGTGGCGCTATCCCCTGCTTCCCCGTCTGCTCCCGCTTTCGACGCCTTTTCCTTCATCCATGCCGCCATGAAAGCCGCGTAGTCGCCGTTCGGCACGAAGCAGATTTCATAACTCTCATGCTTCTTTGCGACCGGCAGGTCCAGATCCTCGGCCAGCTTCCGAACGTCCGCCTTCGACATTTCACCCAGCGGAAACATCGTGCGCGCCAACTGAGCCTGCGTCATGCCCCAAAGAAAATACGTCTGATCCTTGGAGAAATCTACCGCGGTTCGCATCTCATAGCGGCCAGTCTCCGGGCTCCTGGTGATACGTGCATAGTGACCCGTGGCAATCGCCTGCGCGCCCACCGAATCCGCCAGTTCCAGAAACTGATCGAACTTGATAAAGGTATTACAGAGTGTGCACGGCACCGGTGTACGTCCTGCAAGATACTCGCTCACGAACGGCTCGATCACCGTTTTTTCGAACTGCCGCTCCAGGTTGACGACATAAAACGGAAAGCCAACCTGCTCTGCGACCCGGCGCGCGTCGTACACATCGTCCAGAGAACAGCACCTTCCTGTCAACTTTTCACTTGCCAGTTCCGGTAGGCGACGCTGATTCCAGAGCTGCATTGTCATGCCGGCAATCGTGCGCCCTTCGCGGTGCAGCAACGCCGCCACCACGGAACTATCCACGCCACCGGACATCGCCACCGCAATCAGTTCACTCATAAACTCAGACCGCCGAAACTACCGCAGGCGAAATTCGCCCCAAATGCGCCGCGCTGGCCACCACGGCTTCAATCAGCCCATCCACCTGTTCTACTGTATTCCCCGGCCCCAGAGAGAAACGCACACTTGATCGCGCATCCTCCGCCGTTAGTCCCATCGCCAGCAGCACGTGGGACGGCTCCACAGCGCCGCTGGAACACGCCGAGCCGCTCGATACCGCGTACCCGCGCAGGTCGAGCGCAATCACCATTGCCTCGCCTTCCACGCCTTCAAAGCTGATGTTTGCAGTGTTCGGTACCCGCGAACCAGTATCCCCATTGACGCGTGCCCCCGGTACTTGTCCCAGAATCCCACGCTCAAGCCTGTCTCGCAGATCGCCAAACGAATTCCAATCGGCATTGAGCGACGCCGCTTTCCCCAGCGCTCCGGCACCGGCCACATTCTCTGTACCCGCACGCCGATCGCGCTCGTGATGCCCGCCATGCATCAGCGCGGCTAACTCCACGCCCTTGCGCACGAACAGCGCCCCAATTCCCTTCGGAGCCCCGAACTTATGCCCGCTAATGGAATACAAATCGAACCCCATCTCGCGAACGTTCACCGGAACCCGGCCGCCAACCTGTACTCCATCGGAGTGGAATGGCACACTTGCGTGTCGCGCTATCGCCGCAATTTCTTCCACTGGTTGCAGCACGCCGGTCTCGTTATTTGCGTGCATAATCGATATCAACACGGTGCCGGGCCGGATCGCCCGTTTGGCGTCATCCGCCTTCACCCGCCCGTCGCGTCCAACCGGTAAGTAAGTAACTTCGATGCCTTCGCGCTCCAGTTGACCACAAGCGTTCAACACGGCCGGGTGCTCAATCGAACTGGTGATTACATGCCGCTGTCCTCGCGCGGGGCGCCGGGCTATGCCGAACACGGCGAGATTGTCCGCTTCCGTGCCGCCGCTGGTAAATACGATCTCCCGATCTGTGCAACCGAGCCGCTCGGCAACCGCTCGGCGTGCGTTTTCCAGACGCTGCTTGGCTGCCTGCCCAAAATGATGGATACTGGACGCGTTGCCATACACTTCGGCCATTGCTTCCGTCAGATCACGCAGCACCTCCGGCGCAACCGGAGAGGTCGCGTTGTGATCGAAGTAAAAGTGCTGCATTTTCTTCCAGTTTACTAACAATGAAACGCCCCGTCATCACGCTTCTCACGGACTTCGGCCTCGCCGACCACTACGTCGCTGCCATGAAGGGCGTTATTTTGGCCATCTGCCCGGAAGTTCAGTTGGTGGACATCTCTCACGAGATCACCCCCTACGCGATCCCTGAGGCCGCCTATACGCTCGCGCAGACGTGGAAGCTCTACCCAAAAGGTACTACCCATGTCGCCGTCGTCGACCCCGGAGTGGGCAGTTCGCGACGCGCGATTGTCGTGGAATTCGCAGGACATCGGTTCATTGCTCCGGATAACGGGGTGCTCGGCATGGTTCTGGATGCAGCAGCGCAGGGGAAGGTACGGGCTAAGATACGCGAAATCAGTACTATACGATATTTTCGGCGACCCGTTAGCCAAACCTTCCACGGGCGGGATGTATTTGCGCCGGTGGCAGCGCACCTGGCTAAAGGTATCGGACTTGCCAGTTTGGGGAGACCTATCCTCGACCCAGTACTCGGCGGATTTACGAAACCAACCCAACTGGCCCCGAACCTCTGGGCGGGAGTGGTCTTGAAAACGGACAGATTTGGCAATGTTATCACTAACTTGGAATGGAATTCATTCAGCTCGATAGCCCGTGGCCCGTTCCGGCTGAAGTTCGGTCGCCGCACGGTAACCAGATTCCACCATACCTATGACGCAGCGCCTCCTGATCGGCTGTTCGCGCTGAGAGGCAGTTCGGGTTATCTGGAGGTGTCGTTGAGGCGAGAGAGCGCTGCTGCCGATCTTGGAGTTTTGTCCGGATCCCCTTTCGAACTGGTACTTTGACCCTCCAGGAAGATTGGCCAGTACTGGTACTAAATTGTTTTAAAAATGTACTGATTAGATCTTGTGGGCCGCTACTCTCTGAAGTTAGACTTGTGCTAGTACTAAAATATCGGAGGAGTTATTACCATATGAAATCCAGACTATTGATCTTTGGAGGGGTTTTGGCGCTTGGCGCTTCGTTGCAGGCCAGCACGTCGTTCAATTTTGAGGCGACGGATTTTACAGACGCCTCCGGGGCTGCGCAGACCTTTGTCAGCGGCAGTAACTCGAACGGGAGCACCAGCGTGACAGGTACCGTCACGGCCTACAGCGCAGCTGCCTACAACGGAAGCGGCAATGAGGCGCTTGCTGCCGCCTCGATCGGCACTTATGGGGCAGGGTATGGCATGGGCGTTTGCGATTTGCAGGACAGCGGTGGCGTTACCGTAAATCCGAACTGTTCGTCTCCGGGCCACCAGATGGACAACGGAAAGGCCGGTGGCGCCGGCTACACGGACTTCATTCTGATCACATTCAGCACTGCGGTAGATCTCAGTTCCATCCAGTTGGGAACTTTTGGTTCCGACCCAGGTAACTCCGACCTGGTCAATATGTCCTACTGGACGAATGTCACTGCCACGGTTGTGAACGGCGTGACTATCTACAATTCCTCCGATCAGACTTCCACTGGTTCGGTCGATGAGGTCAGCAGCGTGTCGACTACCGGCGAAACGACCCTGACCTGCGATGCCAACACCGGTTTCACGGATTCCTGCCCTTCTAACGGCAACAGCCTGACCTACGGCGCGACGAATCAGGGCACGGGGACCTTTGGCGGCACCGACGTCACCAGCCTGCTGATTTCGGCGCAGTACGCTAACATCACGTCTGCCGACACCAGCTACTTTAAGGTGCAGGACCTGACGGTTACAAATTACTCGGCCCCGGCCACACCGGAGCCGGCATCGTTCTTCCTGATCGGCTCTGGCTTACTGGCTGGCGGGGTTTTCGGCCGCCGTCGGATGCTGAAGTCAAAAAACTAGTCTCACCTCTCGCTTTCGCCAATAAAGCCACCCTCCCGAAGTTGGGCAGGGTGGCTTTATTGTTCCAGGAGCGCGCCAAACAATCCATCAGAGATAGAATCTTTCGCGATTTGGGCGATATGCCTAATTCGCGAGTACTAAGCAGTTTTTTTGGTACCAGTTTTGATTGGAACGAAGGTACTAGTCCTTGTGGGGCATCAACTCGTCCCCTACACTGGGCTTGTACTTCTAATCGGAGGAGCTACGGACTAATGAAAACTAAATTGATTCTTATCTCGGGTGTTCTGTTGGGCGCTTCGCTCCAGGCGGCCACCACCTACACGCTTAACTTCCCGTCCAGCAACGGCTATACCAATGTTGACGGTAAATACAATGGTTCCAGCAGCAATAATATTGAGATCGGACCTTATACTGGCGGCACAATCAACTCGCAGTCGATGACCAATGGCCTCATCTGTGACGACTTCGTTGACAGCTCGATCACGGGCAACCAGACGGTTTATCAGACCAACGTAGCTTCTTCGGCCGTGGCGGCCGACACTCGGTTTGGTACGACCAATCCCGGTGGTTACGGGGCCGGCACTCAGCTTTATGAGGAAATGGCCTGGCTCGGTCAGCAGATGATTCAGACTGGCGAATCCACCGCGAATATCGATGCAATTCAGGAAGCAATCTGGGTGATGACTTATAACGGCTCACTTGGCACCACTTGGGCGCCGAATGGTTCGGGCACTGACATCACTTCCACTGGCGCCACCTACAGCTATTCGCAGTGGATCACGGATGCCGAAGCTGACTATAACAAGACTGGCGTGGCGGGGTTTTCTAACCTCCAGGCCAGCGACTGGTTCGTAGTCACCGACATCACTGCAGCTGGCTGCACAAGCGGAACGTCAGGTTCGACCGGTTGCAGCACACTCGGCACCGCGGGTACGGGCAATCAGTATCAGGAATATCTGACTTATAACAACAATGGCGGCCTTCCTTTCGGTGGCGGCAGCCAGGTTGGCACTCCGGAACCGGCGTCTTTCTTCCTGATCGGCTCGGGCCTGCTGGCTGGCGGTTTATTCGGCCGCCGCCGTATGAAGCAGAATAACTAAGTTTCCGTTTGTTCCTCCTTGCAAGCCTGCTTGCTCACTGAAAACAGTGGCAAGCAGGCTTGGTTTTTTTTGTGCAGCGATATCAATCCTTGAGTTCCACGATCGTCGCGCCCGTTCCGCCCTCATACTGCGACGCCGGATAGAATTTCTCCACATGCGGGTTGTGCTTCAGTAAGTCCTGAATCGCCCGGCGCAGGATCCCCATCCCGTGTCCGTGGACGATGCGCACTTTCGCCGCTGTCGCCATCACTGCCGCATCAAGGAACTTCTCCACCCGCTCCAGCGCTTCTTCCGCATGCTCGCCGATCACGTTGATTTCCTGCTCCCCGGGATCCAAAGCGGGTCCGGGCTGAAAACGAACACCCTTTGGCAGCTGAGGTATCGGCGCACCACTCTCGTTGAGTACCTCAGTAACATCTGAAGCAGCCACCTGCATTTTGACGAACCCCACCGCCACCTCCAGCCGATCATGGCCCAACAACCGGCTCACGCGGGCGATGTCGCGAATACCCTTGAGTCTGACTCGTGCGCCTTCCGCAGCCCTGGTGCGCGGTTCCTCCGCTTTACCATCCCCTGTTGAGCTACCCGATTGCAGGACGGAAGCCTCGAACTCTTCCCGCATCTCTCGACCGAGCTTCGCAGTTTGCCGCTGTGCCTGATCCACCGGCTTGCGACGATCCGCCGCCTCCGCGATTCGCGCCACCGTTTCGTCGGCGCGGTCCTGCCAGTTCCGTTGCATCTGCTCGAACCGGCCTTCCAGTTCACTCAGTTTGGCAGCGTGCTTCTTTTCGGCATCGAGCGCGATCTGTTTCTCTCGCGCGGCCAGTTCGGCTCGCTCGCGCTCCAGCGCCTCGCGAAGGCGGTCGTTCTCTTCGATCTGCCGGTGTAGATCCGAGATCAGCCGTGATAGTTCCAAATCCCGAGTTCCCAGCGATGCCCGTGCCCGCCGCAGAATGTCCTCCGGCATCCCCAGGCGGGCCGCAATCTCCAGGCCTGCGGACTTGCCTGGCAGCCCGACCTGTAGCTGATACGTTGGCGCCAGCGTGACCTCGTCGAATCCCATTGATGCGTTCAGGACGGTCTTGGTGCTTGCGCCGTAAATCTTCAGTGCAGTCAGGTGTGTTGAAGCCAGAGTGAACGCACCAGCGGCCCGGAAATGGTCCACCAGCGCCACTCCCAGCGCGCCGCCTTCGTCCGGGTCGGTGGCCGAACCGATCTCGTCGAGCAAGACCAGAGAATCCGGCGTGGCATCCAGCGCCATTTCCCGCAAGCGCGCCACGTGTGCCGAAAACGTGCTGAGATTTTGCTCAATCGACTGGTGGTCGCCGATATCCGCCAGGATCTGTTCAAACAGCGGCAGTTCCGCCGATGTACAAGGCACAGGCAATGCTGCCTGCGCCATGAGCGAAATCAGCCCGACCGTCTTCAGCGTCACCGTCTTCCCGCCCGTATTCGGTCCGCTGATGAGAAGCGTGCGCGTCTCGTCGTCCAAAGTCAGCGAGAAAGGCACCACGCGTTTGCCGCCCTTCCGCAGCACGTCCATCAGCAGCGGATGCCGTGCGTTCTTAAGTTTCATGCGCCGTCCGGTGAATTTCGGAATCACGCAGTCGAAATCGATGCCGAACCGGGCCTTGGCAAACACCACGTCCAGCCACGCCATCACGACCGCCGCGGCCCGAATCGGCTCGGCGGAACCTCGCAGGCGCTCCGTCAACTCCCGCAGGATCCGGAAAACTTCCCTCGACTCATCGTCCTGCAGGCGAACCAGTTCGTTGTTGAGGTCGATCGTGTCCAGCGGTTCCAGAAACAGCGTCTGCCCCGTGGAACTCGCGCCATGAATCACCCCCGGAAGCTTGCGGCGTTGCCCCACCAGCACAGGCACCACAAACCGTTCGTTGCGGATGGTGATGTATTCGTCCTGCAAGACGCCTTCGTTGCGATTGGCCTTGAGAAAGCGCTCCAGAGAGTCCTGAATGGCCTTGCGCTGCTTTTCAATGTCGCGGCGAATGCGGTTCAGATGCGGGCTGGCGCTGTCCAGCACGGTGCCATCCGCCTGTATTTTGCCGCTCACGTCGCGCAACACTTGCCGGAAATCGCCGATGCGTCCCGCGTAAACCCCCAGCGACGGAAACCGGTCCGATGCCGCCGCGAGCGAAGATTTTGCATCCGCCGAACGGTCCAGAAAAACGATCAGATTGAAGATCTCGCGCGGATCGAGCGCGGCGCCTTCGATGTGGAGTTTCTGCACAGACTGCCCGATATCGGGTAGTCCATTGAAATTGATCCGAATTGCGCCTCCGCCCCGGCTTGCCGTGCGCAGGTACTCCATGGCCTCACCAACTTCCGCCAGATCGTGTTCGATGCGCGCGCGATCGACCGACGGCACTATCCGCGCCATCGTGTCGGCACCGGCAGGACTCGCCACGGAACGCGCTACGAGTGCATGCACATGGTCCCACTCCAGAGCTTCCAGTCCGGCAAACGGTATTGGCGTTTCAGTCATAGTCATCGAGCCTGATTCTTTCGCAGCCAGTCGAACGCCTTCGCAACAACCCGGGGCGTTCCCTCCGTAATCTTCAGGCCCGCCAACTCATTTTCTCGAAACCACGCCGCTCCGCTCGCATCGTCCGCAGCCTGCAAGACGCCGCCCACTGGCCGGCAAATGTAATCCATCAGGATGTAGTGATACTCAGTCTCGCCGTCCTCGCCGTGCATGATTCGTTCGAAGACTTCTATCAGATGGATGATCTCCACCTCCAAACCTGTCTCTTCACGAATCTCCCGCCGAAGGGCATCTTCGAGTCGCTCGCCGGTCTCTACCGCCCCGCCGGGCAAAGACCAATACCCTTTCAGTGGTTCACGTCCACGCTCGATGAGAAGTATCCGTTCATCATCGATAATCAACGCGCCTACGCCCGGGATGGGGCGGGCGGGGAATCGCCGGCTGTCGTTATTCCTGCGCGCTTCCGGCATCAGTACTGCAACGCACCCTTCGCGCCGGACTTGACTCGATACACGTCCTTCGGTGTTGACACGAACAGCGACTCCAGTTCCGGGCCACCAAAAGTGCAGTTAATTACCCGTTGCGAATCCAACAGGGTCCGCAACAACTTACCATCGGCCGAGTAAATAGCCAGTCCCTGCGCACCCACATAGACGCGGCCCTCGGCGTCCACGCGCAATCCAGCCGGCACACCGGCGATCTTCGTAATGAAATCCCGCTGGCCGGAAGCCACGCCTTTCGAATCGAGATCGAATAAGACCACAGCGTGCCGATCCGCATCGGTGACAAACAGCTTTTTGCCGTCCGGGGAAAGTGCAATGCCATTAGGACGCGTCTGCCAGCGGGCGATGGCCTCGATCTCGCCTTTCGGACTCACATGGAAAACGCCGTTAAAGTCGAGTTCCCGCCGATCGATTGCGCTCGCAAAAGCCGGGTCTGTGAAGTAAGCCTGGCCATCCTTGCGAACGGTGACATCCGCAGGCGAATTCAGCTTCTTTCCCTCAAAATTCTCGGCGACGGTTTCGAACTTGCCGCGCTTATCCAGCCGGACCAAGCGCCTGGTCGCCGCTTCACAAATATAAAGGCGCGACTGATTATCGTACGCCAGACCCTGCGCGGCATTCGCGTCCTGATGGGTGGGTTTTGGTCTTTGATCGGTGTCGAGTCGATAAATCTCGCGCTTTTCACTATCCGCGATCACCAGGAAGCCATCCCGCGACCAGGCGAGTCCAGCCGGATACCGAAGTCCGCCGGCAACTCTGGATACCTCGACCTCATCAGAAATCTGAGCGGCAACCGGAAAGTTGCAAAGAGTCGCAGTCAGAACAAGCGCGACGAACGCATTCAGAGTGCTGCTCGTCGGCACGGGACTGCGGATCGCCGGCCGTTGAATCACTTGGCAATGATCTGGAGACTGTTAACGACGCTTTTAACGCCCTTAACTTTCTTGGCCAGGCTCTCGGCTTTTTCCTTCTGCTTCGAGTCCTGGACGTGGCCCGTCAGCGTGACAACGCCGGCCTTCACATCGACATCGATCACGCCGCCCTTCACGATAGGGTCGCTCGCGAGTTTCTCGCGAACACTGTCATAAAGGTAGTTATCGTCTACCGGCTTGTCAGCAGCCAGAGCCGATAGGGACATTGTGAACATCAGCAGAAATACCGCGATCACGCGTCTGGTTTTATAAGCTGTCGGCTTCATGGCGTTCGTTTTCGTCTCTCTGAGCCATTGTACGCCAGTCGATAGTGTTGAGAAACGCCGCCTTTTCCCGCCAATCCGCCTCCACCTTCACGTGGAGATCCAGATAGATCCGGGCATCAAACAGCGCTTCCATCTCTTCCCGAGCGGCGATGCCTGTTCGTTTGAGCGACGCGCCCTTCGCACCGATGATGATCGCCTTCTGTCCATCGCGCTCCACATAGATCGTGGCGTAGATCTTGATCATGCGCGGCGTCTCTTCCCACTTATCGATCACGATATTGACAGAATGCGGTACTTCCTGATGCGTCGTCAGCAGAATCTTTTCGCGAATCAGTTCGGCGGCGAGGAAGCGTGCCGGCTGGTCTGTAATATGGTCGGGCGGAAAATATTCGGGTCCTTCCGGTAATCGCTTGATAACCTCTTCGCCCAGTCGCTGCACTCCCTCGCAGTTGAGCGCCGAAATCGGGATGTACTCTGCAAATGGATAATGCTTGCGGTACTCGTCCAGGACGGGCAGCAGCTCCGCGCGCGATTTCAGTGCATCGGTCTTATTGACCACCAGAATGACCGGAGGCCCGTCGCGCCGCAGAATCGCCAGTGCGCGTTCATCCTCCTGCGTGAAATGCTTGTGGGTGGCATCCACCATGTAGATGAAGAGATCGCGCTCATCGAGCGAAGCCCGCACCGCATCCATCATCCGCTTATTAATCGACGAGTCCGACCGGTGAATACCGGGCGTATCGACAAAGATCACCTGCGCCCCGCGCGTATTCATCACGCCCTGAATTGCGGTGCGCGTGGTCTGCGGCTTATCCGCGACAATAGAAATCTTTTGCCCCACCAGCGCATTCAGCAGCGTTGACTTGCCCGCGTTCGGCCGGCCCAGGATCGAGACAAACCCCGAGCGAAATGGCTTTGCCGGGAAAGGTGAAACTTCCGGCGGCTTCGGCATGTCCGGCGTCATTCGGACACGCTGTCAGACGGCTCAACCACGCGGCTCAGGCGCACCTGCTCCACACGCATACCGTCGCTCGCCAGGACTTCGGCCCGGATACCATCGCGTTCAATCATTTCGCCAGCTTTTGGCACTCTGCCCATCCATTCCATAATCAATCCGCCCACTGTTGTCGATTCAATCTCGTCGTCTGCCTGATAGCCCACCAATTCGGTCATGCGCGCAAGATCGAAATTGCCGGAGACAATAAAGCCCCCATGTCCATCTTCCTTCACATCCGAGTGCGGCTCATGCTCATCGCGAATTTCGCCCAGAATCACTTCCACCAGATCTTCCATGGTGGCCAGTCCCGCGGTGTTGCCATACTCATCCACCACGATCACCATGTGGGAGCCGTCCTGCTGCATCTCTCGCATCAGGTCGTGCACTGATTTGGTTTCTGGTACCAGCCGGATCGGGCGCATCAGATCGCGTACCGTACGCTTCACGCGGTCGCTTTCCGCCACCTCAAACATATCGCGGACATGAACAAAGCCGACAATATCGTCAATCGACGTCTGGCAAACGGGGATCCTGGAAAACTGTTCGTGCACGACTAGTTCACGCAATTGTTCCAGTGTGTCATCCGCCCGGGTCGTCACCATGTTGGGCCGTGGTGTCATCACCTCGCGCACTACTTTATCCCCGAACGCAATCACCGATTCGATCAGTTTGCGGTCGTCTTCTTCAATCAGGCCCTCTTCGGTGCCAGCGGTAATCAGTGTGTCGATGTTTTCCGCCGGAGTGGCCGGCTCATCGTCTTCCGGCTCTTGCTTTACGATGTCCAGCAGGGAATGCAGAAAGCCAAGGGCCGCCACAAACGGCCGCGCCAGAATCGCTGCGGCCGCGTAAAACGGCAAAAAGGCCACCAGCCAGTGGCCCGAAGATCGCCGGTAAAGCATCTCAGGGATCAAATACGCCGAGAACGCCATCAGCATCAGCGCGCCGATGAGTGCTTCGCTGAGATCCATCGCATTCATTTCCGGCCCATCCGCCTGGGCCATCGCAAGCACTCCCATCACAACCAGGCAAGTGTGCTTCCACAGCGAGAAGGTGAGCGCGCCTGCCTCCGTGCGTAATTTCAGCTTAGGTTCCAGCGTTTCTTTGAAATACTCAAGGGAGGGCAACTCGCGCGAACGCAGCCGCATACTCTCCACATACAGCGTTTGGATAGTAGTGAACAGCGCCGTCAGGACGACCAGCACGATGAGAATCAGCGGGATCATGCCGGGCCCGATAATGTTCGTTCAATCAGGCCTGTGGGCAAACCGAGCTTGCGCTGCCATCGGATCTCCGCGCGGGCCATTCGTCCGCCATCCGTTTCATGGTCCATGCCCGTTAAATGCAGCACCCCGTGCAGCATCAAAATGCAAACTTCCTTTTCGATGGAATGCCCGCGCTCCCTCGCCTGCGCCCGCGCGCGTCCGAGTGAAATCGCGAGTTCGCCGATTAGACGGTCCTCGCCCGAATGCTGAATTTGGGCAGATTCCTGAGCAGGAAACGACAGCACATCTGTTGTCGCATCCTTGCCCCGAAACCGCAGGTTGAGCGAACGCAGTTCCGCATCGCCCGTGACAAGGCAATGAAACTCCCTGCCATGCGCAACCTCATCGCGCACAAGTCGGGCGAATTTTTCAAGACTGGACCGCTTGAGAGTGGCCGGCGGACGCCGGTAAGTTATAAGGGGGTCAGATTTCATGTATTAAACCGCTCAGATCCTGGTGGGAGCGGGTATTGCCGGATCGGGTCCTACTGCCGCCCCATCGGCGAGTTTGAGCGAAAGTTGCGTCGCTACACCTTCATTGTACTTCTCGTATGCGCGGACAATACGCTGCACCAGGCTGTGGCGCACTACATCGCGCTCGTCGAACTGCACGAAAGAGATGCCTTCCACGCCTTTCAGGATGTCCACCGCATCCAGCAAGCCGCTGCGTCGACCCATCGGCAAATCCATCTGCGTCAGGTCGCCGGTCACCACCATTTTCGAATTAAAGCCCTGGCGCGTCAGGAACATCTTCATCTGCTCCTGGGTCGTGTTCTGAGCTTCGTCGAGAATAATGAAGCTGTCGTTCAGCGTGCGTCCGCGCATGAAAGCCAGCGGCGCAACTTCAATCGACGCGCGCTCCACCAGTTTTTCCACCCGCTCCGCTTCCAGCATGTCGTACAGCGCGTCATAGAGCGGGCGCAGATAAGGGTCGATCTTCTCCTGCAAAGAGCCGGGTAAAAAACCCAGCCGTTCGCCCGCTTCCACCGCCGGGCGCGTGAGAATGATGCGCGTCACGCGCTTTGAAATCAAGGCCTGAATCGCCATGGCAACGGCGAGATAGGTCTTGCCTGTGCCTGCAGGCCCGATGCCAAAAACCAAATCGTTGCGCTCGATTGCTTCCAGATAGCGCCGTTGTGTGGCCGTTTTTGGGGCCAATACTTTCTTGCCGAAACTGCGCTGCTTGCCGCTGTCGAATAATGCGCGGAGCGTAACTTCCGGATCCATGGTGACCACGCGCAGCAGGCTGTTGAGATCGCCGTTCTTGAAGACCGCGCCCTCTTTCACCAGCGCAAAATAATCCTGCAGGATGTGCTCGGCGCGTGCTACCGCGGCCGGTTCTCCTTCTATCGCGAGCGCATCCGCGCCCAGGCGCGTACTCACGCCAAGGCCGGTTTCGAGTAAGCGGATGTTCTCGTCGCGAGTGCCAAAAAGGCTCTCAATGCCGTGAGTAACCGGGACGCTGGTGATCATCTGGATTGAAATAAACCTCCGTGAGTGAAATTTGGAAAACTTGCAGCGGACAGGCGTGAATCAATGAACTGAAATGACAAAGGAAGCGAAAAGGAAGCAACCCGTACCGTATCTGTCATGAGCGGGTGAGACGGGACGCGCGGGGGTGTGCGCTGTGCGTGAAACTGCGAAGCCGCGAGAAAGCGGGGAAGGAAGCTACCATCCACTCGGAGTATAGCAAAACGAAGGTGAAAAATGTGTGAATCGCCACGAAAGCGGCCAGCATGTCGGAACGAAATTCGAGTTAAGATGGATTCGGTTATGCTCTTGCGCTTCAGTCTCTGTTGCCTCCTTGCAGTCTCGGCGCTGCACGCCCAGGCCGGACGTGGCGGCAACGCCATCGGCGGACCAGTCATGCGGGGAGGCGGCATTCAGGCCGATGCGCCGCACGATTGCGCCGCCAGCGGCACTGTGGTCAACGCCATCACCGGCGAAGCAATTCCCAAAGCAATGGTTACGATGGGCGGGCCGGACGCGGTCGGTTCGGCCACCGACGCGCAGGGCCGCTGGAGTATCGCTAACGCAACCTGCGGAACCTTCTATCCACAGGCGACCCGAGACGGCTTCATCCAGAACAACCAGTTTGGCCCCCTTACCGCGTCGCGTTCCAACAACATCATCCAGCTCACTTCGGGTTCACCGGTGAATGGCATCAGGATCTCTCTGATGCCCGGCGGTGTGATTGCAGGAACCGTACGGGATTCCGATGGCGACCCGGTAGACTCAGCCCGGATTCAGATCATGCGTACGAATGTGCAAAACGGCAAACGCGTACTGAACAATCAGGGCGGAACTGCCACCGACGCCGAGGGAAACTTTCGCATCGGTGGCTTGGTGCCCGGCCGTTACGTTGTTTGCGCGATGTCGGGCCGTAACACCTTCCCCGTTGGTGGCGGCCCGCCCATGGTTTATCGCGATTCCTGTTTTCCTGGTCCTCCGTCGACGGCCACCTCGAATACCATTCAGATCGATGCCGGGCGCGAATTCCGCACTGCCCTCACCCTCACGCCAACCCGAGGTGTGCACATTCGCGGAAGTATTTCGGGCTTGCCCTCGCCGTCGCCAGGTGGCCCTGCCAACGGTCCTGTCGCTAATGTACAGCTTATGAGAATTCAGAACGGCATGGGTGGTGGTGCAGGTGGCCGGGTGATGCCGGACGGAACTTTCGATATCGCAGGCATCCAGCCCGGCTCGTACATGCTTCGCACAAATTTCCCTTCTAACGGTCCTCAACAGAACGGGCCGTCTGCCCAATTGCAAATCGAAATCGGCGACTCCGATGTCGATAACGTCGTGCTAGCGGTTCAGTCCCCGGGTTCAATCAGTGGCAACGTTCGTTTCGCTCTCTCTCCGACTGCGGCGCAGACCGGCACCAATCCAATGGTCAACGTGAGTCTTCAGCCAGCGGTGCAGGGCACTCCATTTTACGGCCCCAATCCCCAGGCCCAATGGGATGCGGATCACGTGAGTTTCTCTTTCGCGCCCGTTCCGGCCGGCCAGTTCAGAATGAATGCCAATGTCAACGGACAGGGGACCTACGTGAAGTCCGCCACTCTTCATGGCCAGGACGTGCTGAACACAGGCTTCACGGTCGATGGCACTGCGGTGGGTCCCATCGAAGTCGTGGTCAGTGATGACGTTGGCGGTGTGGATATCACCGTGAACGATGCCGATGGCCAGCCTGTGACGGGACAGGTTCTGCTCCTGCCAGCCTCCGGCGGCGTAAGGCGCATTATTGGCGCCGGCGACGATGGGCACGCTTCCAACAAATTCCTCCCGACAGGCGAGTACCGGGCGTGGGCATTCGATAACGCCAATTCCGTGCCCTTCGCCGAAGACGACTGGCTGGCGCAGAACACCGGCACGGGCGAGAAAATCACGATCAGCACGGGCGGCACGGCCAACGCTACCCTGAAAAGGCTGGCGTCGCCACCCGAATAGCCGTACTCCTGTCGTTCGATATCTCCTTTCTTTCTCGCGGTATTCACGCAGTTGTCACTTTGCTTCCGTCAAAACAACGTAGGATGGAAGTGGATAACAAACAGAGTGTCTGCTCCGACTGCCAGACAGTTCGCGAAAGAACAGGGCGAGAAGCTGTTACGGACCCTGACGCTCCAGGTAAACCGGACCATCCGTTCCCATGGCGTCAATGAGGTCCACGATCTTCGGGTTGCCGTCCGCCGTTTTGCGCGTGCTCTTGTAGTTCTGAAACCATCCTTCCCTCGTGCTGAGTCGCGCCGCATGCGGCGAGCGCTCAAGAGGATCATGCTGCAGGCAGGCGTCGTGCGCGACCATGACATAGCGATGCGCGTTCTGGCGAAAATGGCCGTCCCGCAATCGGGCGATATGCTTCATGAGTTCCGCGAACGCAGAGAGGAAGCTGCGCTCACGCTTTCCGCGTCATTGCAGCGCTGGGCGGAGCGGGGACTGTCCACTGCGTGGCGCAAAGCCCTCAATTCCGAGAAAACAAACAAAGCGGGCAATCACGACGACGCCCGTTTCTGCGCGGCCCCCGTTTATACGCTGGCGAAACGCATACTCCCGAAAATGGCGTCCGAACACTTCCGCTTCGGTAAAGAGGCCGCCCGCGAAGACGCCTCAGTGGAGGAGATCCACACGTTTCGCATCGGCGCTAAGAATCTGCGCTACACGCTCGATCTGTTCGCGACGCTCTATGGAGCGTCAATCTCTGGCCTTCTTGAACAACTGAAGGACGTCCAGGCACTGCTCGGCGACATCAACGATTGCGCTACGGTCCGCCGCATGCTGCACCGCCAAAAGGCCGCGCGTGTGAAGTCCGACAAAGACGGTAAAGACCCGGTCGGTAAAGAGGTTCTCACCGCTCTGAAAAAGAGGCAGCGAAAGAAGACAGAGCAGTTCCGTCATCATTACACGGCTGAATTTGCAAACACGGCCATTTTGCGGCAGTGGAAAGACACTCTGCGAAAGGTGCCGTCCACGCTCAACGGCAAAATTACCGGCAAAACAGCCGGGCAAGCCGGTCGGTCGCCGCGTCCTACTGGAAAACGCCAGCCTTCTTGAAATCCCCTGCCTGCACGATCGAGATCTCGTTCGACACATGCTTTCGGAATGCCGCGTTCACCTGATCGAGCGTCAGCGCCGCCAACTTGGCGTCCATCTGCACGTCCCAGTCGAGCGTTCTGTCCTGATCGGAACGAACTCCGATGAGGCTCAGAATCTGCGCATCACCCGAACGCCCCAGTACCCGCGCATCGTGAAACGCAGTCTTCGCCGCATCGAGTTCCTTCTGCGTGAAGCCTTCTGCCAGGGTTTTTTTCAGCTCGTCGCGAAAACTTGCCTCCGCCTTCGGGGAGTTCTTCGGATTGCTGATAATGCTTCCCTGAAGCAGCGCTGCATCGCCAAATGTGGGAGCGGAGAATGAGCTGCGAACGTCGTAACTCAGGCCCTCCTTGTTGCGAATGCGATCCGACCAGCGCGACGCGATGTCGCCACCCATGATGTAATTCGCCATCACCATGGCGGCATAGTCCGGATCCGTGTCGCGCATCTGAATTCGCAGGCCCGCGAAGAACTGAGCATTCTCTTTGTCCGGCGTCTCAATCTTCGTATTGATCGGCGTAACCGGCAGATACTTCGTATCGATGTGGACGAACGGACTCCGGCTCTTCCACGTCCCGAACAAATCGCTCACAGCTTTCTGAACTTCATCCGCCTTCACCGGGCCAACGACAATCAGGTCTCCCTGCGATGCGCCATAGAATTGCGAATAATATTGCTTCACGTCGTCCAGAGTGACCTTTTTCAGGTCTTCAATTCGCTCGTCGATCGTCCGCACATGCCGCACATCGCTGCGCGGGAACGGACTCAGGTTCGCCTGAATTGCCTGGGCCGCCACCGCTTCGGGCTCCGTGCGTCCCCGCTCAATCGCCGTGATCTGCTGCTGCCGAATTTGCTCGAAATCGGCCTCGGGGAATGCCGGCTCTTTCAGAAGTTCCGCTACTAACTGTAGAGCTGGAATCAGATTCTCGGCAGTAGTCTGGATCGACCCCGATGCCGTGCCCAGCGAGCCGCCCACCTGTATTCTGGCGTTCAGCTTCTGGATCGCATCCTGGACCTGTTGCCGGTTCTTGTTCCTGGTGCCACGCATCAGCAGCGCGCCAGCCAGTTCGGCGGCCGCATTCTTCCCGACGAGCGACTTCTCGTCACCGAAGCGCAGTGTCAACCGTGCTTCCACAAGGTTGCCCCGTGTGGCTTTCGGCAACAGAGCCAGACGCAGTCCGCCTGGCAGCTTCGTTCGAATAATGCGCTTCTCCACGACTGCCGGCGAAGGGTCCAGAACTTCGCCATCCTGCACTGTAACGCTCGGCTTATATTCAGTCAGCAGCTTGTCGATGGACGGCGCTTCAGGCACCACCGTGCGCTCAGGCGCGGCCTCCGGAATGAACTCTCCCACCGTAAGATTGGAATCTTTGAAATAGAATTTGGCCAGCCGAACGATATCCTCCGGCGTAGTGCGCTTGATCTCCTCGAAGTTGGTGAACAGCAGTCGCCAATCGCCATCCGCCACGGCTTCGGTCATTTCTTCGGTAACCATCGCCTGCGTATTTGAGAATCCCCGATCCATGCGCTGGACAATTTGCGTCTTCGCGCGATCGACTTCTTCCTGGGTCGGCGGTTCCGCAACCAGTCCCTTGAGTGTCGCGAGGATCGTCTGTTTCACATCGTCCAGCTTTTGATCGTTGCTAAGTCTGGCGGAAAGCTCGATTAGCCCCGGATCGAACAGCTCCTCATTTCCTACGCTGATCGCCATAGCCTTCTTCGTATCCACCAGCGCTTTGTACAGACGACCCGTGCCACCCTGACCATCCAGAATCTCGCCGAGTACTTCGAGTTCACCCGAATCAGGATGCGCCATCGCCGGACCGTGATATGCCATGATCAGGTTCTGTCCGTTCCCCACGCGGCGCAGTTCAACAGTGCGCTCGCCATCCTGCGCAGGTTCGGTCGTGTAGGTGGCATCGAGTTTCGTCTCTGGTCGCGGAATCGTGCCGACCGTGGCCGCTACCATGGCCAGTGTTTTAGCAGGATCGATCGGGCCGCCCACGACCAGCACAGCGTTATCCGGCCGATAGTACTTGTGATAGAAGGCGGCCAGCCGGTCAATCGGCACTTTCTCGATATCCGCTAATGAGCCAATCGTCGATTTTCCGTAGTTGTGCCAAAGATACGCTGTGGATGCGACACGTTCGCTGAGCACGCGGGCCGCATTGTTTTCGCCCATCTCGAATTCGTTGCGCACCACCGTCATTTCCGTGTCGAGCAGTGCCTTTTCAATCCGCATGTTTACCATGCGGGTAGCTTCAAGGCCCAGCGCCCATCGCAGATTGTCGTCGGAGGCGTTGATCGTTTCAAAGTAGTTGGTCCGGTCGTAGCTCGTGCTGGCGTTCCACTGCGCGCCATGGTCCGTCATCTCTTTCTTGATGTTCCGGCCATCTTTTGAAAGGATGATATTCATGTGCTCCAGCAGATGCGCCATACCGGTTTCGCCGTAGCCCTCATGGCGCGAACCCACCAGATAGACCATATTGACGGAAAGCTTGGTGCTCGAAGCATCCGGCATCAACAGCACGCGCAGTCCGTTCGGATACGCATATTCCGTGATGCCGGCCATGGAGGGCCCTTTGGTGACGCCCGGTGGCAGTGTTTGCGCCACACCGGCAAAAACAAAGACAACGGCAAACAGCAAAGTACGCCGAACCATAGTTTCAAAACTCCTTGACTAAGTTTACGGCGGGGCGACGAATTGGTTGCGTCAGGACCCTATTTGCCCGCCGAGTAAGCCTTATACAAATCCGCAATTTTCGCATCCGCCAGCGTGCCCGGATGAATCACCACACGATACCGGAAATGCAGCTTCTCGCCCGGTTTCAGGGTCAGATTCCCAAGAGGTTCCTTCTTATTAGTAAACGCATTGCGCCCGAAAATGTTAGCGGCAAAGAGTCCGTAGCCGCGCGCATGCCAGTAGGTCGGATGCCCGGGGTTTTCCGGATGGTCCATAATTGCGATGCCCACCTTTTCGCCCGCCACCGTCCCGGAATAATCCATCCAGTCGGCGCGCGTACCCCAACATGCCGCTTCTTTCTGTTTGCCGTCGGCGCAGGTCATGATGCCGGTCCGCAGGGGTTCCTTCGGCTGGGTCTTGGTGCCGGGGGCGTTCTCCTCTTCCAGCTCCGAAGCCACCCGAATACCGAACACGCCGTCCTTCTCGTCCTCAAATGTCGCTTCTTCTTTCGCTGTCAGCGTGAAGTCGAAATCGATCACGCGATTCGGCCCGCCAGCATGGAAAATCATCTTGCGGTCTTCGATCAGGACCACCTTGCCGTCCATCTGCTTCCACTCGGCGGTGTTATCGATTTCGCCGGTCTTCGCGCCGCCCTCGGCCTTCGAGACGTTGGTGACGAAGATGTGGCCCATCTTGTCACCCTTGTAGGAGAACTCGTTGTTCCAGTAGTCGTAGCCGTTCACCTTGGAATGCGCGAACCAGACGGCGCGCTGATGCTGATGGTCGGTCGATTCGCCCGCAACTGTAGCCATGGGGAACGAGCGCGTCACGGAAACGCCGGACGGTGCCCGCAGCGGGTAGAGATAAGGTTTCGCAACATCCGGCCCGTAAAAATACGTCGTATAGGGCTTGCCGTCGATTTCGACAGAGATTTGATTGTTGCCCTTCGTGATCTTGACTTGGGCAGCGAGCGGCAGGGTCGCCAGCACGAGGAGAATCGGCAATTTACACATGTTTACCAGTAAACCACAGTTTACGGCTTCGGGAAACAGCGCTCGCGGAATAGCCAGTTTGTTCGAACGTGATAGCCTGAGGTGGAAAAGATGCTTAGTTCCGCCGCGCGGCAACAATTGGAGTCCCAGGGATTCCTCATCTTCCCGGCACTCATGTCGCCTGAACAAGTGGCCAGCTTCAACGGCCGCATCGAACAACTGTTCGCTCTGGAAGGTGATTCTGCCGGCAGTGAATTCCGCACCGAACCGGGTGCCCGCCGCATTGCCAATGCTGTCGATAAAGGCCGGATCTTTGAAGAAGTGATCGAAACTCCCGAGGTTCTGGAAGGCGTCGAGATCGTTCTGGGGCCGGATTTCAAACTCAGCAGCCTGAACATACGTTCGGCGAATCCTCACAACGGCTGTGCGCAGCCCCTTCACGTCGATAGCGGCGCTCTCCCGGATGAGCATGGCAACTCCGTATGCAATTCAGTTTGGATGTTGGACGACTTTACGGAATCGAATGGAGCGCTGCGTGTTGTGCCGGGCTCGCACAAGTGGGGTCGCGCTCCGCAACCTGGAGAGCAACCCGACGGCGAAATCCTCGTGACCGGGAAGGCTGGCGATGTCGTCGTGATGAATGCCCACGTCTGGCACGGCGGCAGCGAGAATTTCACCGATCGGCAGCGGCGAGCCATGCATGTCTACTTCACACGTGGAGACAAACCTCAGCAACAGTACCAAAAACGGCTCGTCCGGCCAGAGGTCCAGGCGCGGCTCAGTCCTCTGGGCCGGAGGCTTCTGGCGCTCGACGACGCACGAAACGACGAACTGTCTTCAACCGGCAGCGGTATGAGCGGTTTCATGAAGGCCTCCGGCAGCGCTGATCTCAAGTAGTTGCGTTCAGGGTCGATAAGTTCCTTTCAGAATCACTTCGCGTTCAGGAACGACCCGCTCATATGCCCAGATCAGACGAAGGCGTCCTGTCGTTGATTCGATCAATGCGCGCAGCTTCAGGCCTGGAGGTCGCGTCCGAGAGGCCACCCGACACGTCACCAGACTTTGCAGACCGCGAGTCCGGTCTCGAAATGGAAGCTTTTTCCCGGCTCCGGCGGGAACGGAACGGGCAGGCGGCTGAGAACGCACGTCTTGAAGTCGAACAACTCAAACGTCTTCTAGCCGAACAGGAGGCGGCGAGAAAGTCGGCACACGCAACTGCCGTTACAGCTCAGCAACAGGTGAAGTTGCACGAAGCCGACAGCCAACGGTTGCTCGTTGAACTTCAGCGCACGCGCGAACAGTTGTCGAATGTGAAACGCGCGCTGCCGGCTGCAGTAGCTATTCGACGTGTCCAGTACGTCCCAGTCGCGACTGGTGTTTCAGGAAAGAAGTGGTTCGCGGCGGCCCTGGTCTTCGTCACCGTTTGCACCCTTGCGGCTGCGGGTCTGAGAAAACTCAACTCGCCCGCCGCAAGAGACGATACTGCCCCACAAGCCGATTCCGAACCGGCCCCCGTGGCGCCAATTGCGACATCGTCGCCCAGGCAATTGACAGAGCAGCCGACAATGCTGCAACACCCATCCGCACCCTTATCCCGTCTCACGGGGTCGGCCGGGACGCAGGACTTTTCGGAAGCCCTCGGAAATCTGGACGACGCGCTCGGTAATTTCAAAGGAGCTAATCCCGATGACGTGCTCCGAAAGGTGCACAAGGAAAACGCTACCCAAGGGGTCTCCGTCTGTTCATTCGCGTGGAATGGGGGGCAGATCAGCCTTCTGTATGGCAGCAAAGAAGGGCGCAACCCTGAGGACGCAATCCTGCGCTGTGCCGAGGCAGTGAAAAGATCGGCCAAATGATCGCCCGTACGTCTCTTCAGTTTCCCGCGTATGCCCCGGAGTACGGTCTTTCTGGAAACAGATCCAGTCGCTGAGGCGCGAGGAGCGCCAGGCCAACGACTACTACGGCGAGAAGAATCATCAGATACTTCATAGGCCTGAGTCGATTGCAAGCGTCCTGCCATTTTGGCGATCCATGCTGTTTGGCGCGAATCTTCGTTAATAGTGATGCGAGGTCCGGCATCATTGCGGGGAATTGCGTAAGATCGCTCAGTCTTGGGCGCACACGCGCACCTCCTCCTCAGGTCGGGGCTGGCACAGAAGGGTCTTTCGTGGGAATATAACCGTATCGGGGATTTCGGAAGGAATAGCGATATGCGTGGAAAACCAGCGCTCTGTGGCGCTCTGATCGCAATGGTGGCAATGTTCGCGGGTCTAAGTAACGCGCAAACGGCCGGACCGCGCATATGGCAAAACGATCTCACGCCGATAACGCCGGCTGACTGGAATTACGACTTTGCCGCACACCTGCTCGAACGCGCCGGATTCGGTGGAACACCGGAAGAGATCCAGGCGCTGGCGAAACTGACACCGGCCCAGGCGGTGGCCCGGCTCGTCCGCTTTGAAGGCGCCGGTACAGGCAATTTACCTCCCTTCGAACATTCCGGTATTCACGATCCCGGCCTCGAGCCGTTTCCGCCCAGCCGCCCGGCCGTAACCGATCTCGCGAAGGAGAAAGGCGAAGCGCTTGGCATCAAAGTGAAGCCCGGCGGCAACCGCCCCATGCAGCCGATCGTAGACGAGTTCTTCTACTGGCTGCGTGCCAGTGTCCTCGAAACCCAGCGCGTTTCCTACTGGTGGGCGAATCGCATGGTGGCCACGCCGCGTCCGCTTCAGGAAAAAATGGCGCTGTTCTGGCATGGTCACTTCACTTCCAATGAGGCTAAGGTCCGAGATTATCGTAAGCTTCTGAACCAACTGGAGCTATTCCAAAAGCAGGGTCTTGGGAATTTTCGCGACCTTACTGTTGCCGCCGCGCAGGATCCGGCGATGCTTTCGTTCCTGGACGCCGGTGTCAACGTGAAGGGTGCATCTAACGAGAATTTTGCGCGCGAAATCATGGAACTCTTCACCATGGGTCCTGGCAACTACACCGAAAAAGATATCCGTGAAGCTGCCCGCGCCTTCACGGGCTGGAATTACGTGGATACGAAGTTCGTCGTCAACAAAGACCAGCACGATGATGGGGAAAAGACGTTCCTCGGCAAGACTGGCAATCTCGACGGTGTGGCAGTCATTGATCGCATCATGGAACGGCCCGTCACCGCGGAGTTCATCTCGGCTAAGATCTACCGCTACTTTGTACGGGATGAACTCTCGCCGGAACTGCAGAAGCAACTGGCAGCGGGTTTCCGCGATTCCCATTATGAGATTGCGCCGCTGCTGGAACGGATCTTTCTGTCTCGCGATTTCTACAGCCCGGCCTCTGTCGGCACGCACATCAAGGGCCCCGTGGAACTGGCGATCAGTACTTATCGGAAACTCGGTTTCGCAAGCGTTCCTGGCGTGCCGGATTTCAATTCTGAGACCGCTGCGCTCGGCCAGGAATTGTTCGAGCCTCCCACTGTTGCCGGCTGGGCGCAGGGCAAGAGCTGGATTACGCCCGGCCTGCTGCTGGAGCGTGCCAACTTCGCCCGCGATATTCTGTTTCCAACGATTAGTTTCCTGCCACCGGATCGCTACACCGGCAGCGGTGAAGTGCGTCGCGTTGCCGATCGCATCGCGGAGGGGATGGATATTACCGCGGCAACCATGGACGATTCGAAGAGCGGCGGAATGGCGGAGTCCAACATGAATGCCGATCGCGACGAGGAATTCAATACGCGTTATGGCAGTTTTCGCGGCTCGCAGATGGCCATCGAGCGCGTGAAGCCGATTCCGCGCGATGTCGCGCCTACCAACCTGACCCGCATGATTGTGAACGCCGACGTGAAGACCGCGAATCAGGCGGTTGATTACCTGATTCACCGGTTCATGGCCGTTCCACCCGATGACGCCACACGGAAGCGGCTCGCCGCGTTCCTGACCAAAGAGCTGGGCACAGCCGATATGTCGACGGCACAGACTTTCATGGAGCAGCCTTTGCGGCTGGTGCTGCACCTGATCATGAGCCAGCCGGAATTTCAATTGAGCTGACTGGAGAGATTTTCCATGAGCAGAAGCCACTTTTCGTTTCCGAGAACCAGCCGCCGGGATCTGCTGCGCGCCGCGATGTATGGCGTCGGCGTCAGCGCTGCGGCGATTCCCAGTCCGCTGTTCGCGCAGGCAGCGGCGGCACTTGCTTCGCAAGGCAAGTCGGATGGCAAAATCCTTGTGGTGCTCGAGCTTTCCGGCGGCAACGATGGCCTCAATACGCTGGTTCCTTATGGCGACGACGCCTATTACAAACTGCGTCCCAAGCTCGGTATTCCGGCGAAGGACGTTCGGAAGATCGATGCGCACTTCGGCTTCAGCGGGGGCATGGCGGGCTTTGAGAAGCTCTACAAGAGCGGCAATCTCGCCATCGTGCATGGCTGCGGTTACGATAATCCGTCGTTTTCCCATTTCACGTCGATGGCCTACTGGCACACGGCGGCGCCTAACAGCGGCGAAGAATACGGCTGGTTCGGCCGTCTCGCTGACACGATGGATCCCGGCAACGCGCCTAACTTTCTCGTGAACGTCGGGGTGCGACAGTCACTCGCGGTGCGCAGCCGATTGCATGTTCCCGTGGTATTCGACGACCCGCGGCGCTTCGCGCAGGATAAATTTCACGACGAAGAGGAAGTGCTGGACGCGGCGCCATCCGCGGTGAAGACCGACAACGCGGCTCGGCAGTACCTGCTGGATACAGCGCAGAGCGCCAGAGATGCATCGGCTCTGGTACGCGAGGCGTGGTCGAAATATCGGTCGCCAGTCGATTACGGCGTTGTCCCGCTGGATCTGCCGAAGGTGGCGGCGCTGATCGAGGCGAAGATGCCGACGCGGCTGTATTACACGTCCTACCGGAACAACGCCTTCGATACGCACGTGTTCCAGGCGGATCTGCACAAACGACTGCTGACGTACGCCTCGGATTCCGTGGCCGCGTTCATGAAGGACATGGAACGGATCGGCAGGGCTGACGATGTGGTGGTCATGGTGTTCTCAGAATTCGGACGGAGGGTGCCGGAGAACGTCAACCTGGGCACCGATCACGGCACCGCGAATCTGATGTTCGTCGCGGGCAAGCAGGTGAAGGGCGGCTACTACGGAGAGATTCCCAGCCTCACGAAACTGGATGCGGGTGACAACCTGATCCACACGACTGATTTCCGCCGAGTTTACGCAACGATGATTTCCGGCTGGTTGGGATTGCACGACACCCTCCCGCTGCTCAACGGGAACTTTGATCCATTTCCGATGTTCAGCTGACCGAAACTAAAAAATCAGCTTCAGGCCGAACTGAATCTGGCGCGACGATGTAGCTGTCGTCGTAATCAGGCCTGCTGTGGGGCTGATGGCGGTGCCGGAAAATACCGTGGCGTTCGGGGTTCCGAAATTCGCGCGGTTGAAAAGGTTGAACCCCTCAGCGCGGAACTGGAGATGCATACGCTCTTTGAGGGAGATGCTCTTGAATAATGAGAGATCGGTTTCGGCAAGACCCGGTCCGCTATAAACACCTCGTCCCAGCGTTCCGTAAGTTCCGGCTATCGGCAGGATGAATGCGTTCGGATTAAACCACTGGGTGGGTGTCCCTTCGATTACGGGACCCGAGAACGACGTATTGAGCGATGGCCGGTCGGGATTGCGTGTATCGCCATCGCCGGAGCGGTTTGAGCCATCTACCGGCGTGATGGGAAATCCGCTCAGCAAGGTGACAATGCTGTTCACCTGCCAGCCGCCGAGGAGATCTTCGCCAATTCCGGTGAGGCCACTGAGCAGCGCCTGGCCGTGTCCAACAGGCAGTTGGTAACGCAATGAAATGCCCGCTTGCTGCGCAACGTTGAGTGCCGAAGGGCCCCAGTCGCGACCGAGATCGTAGGGATCCATCACCATCTGCGACTGGTTATTCGACTGCGCGCCGGTGAGTCCGGAGTTCATATCCAGATTCTTCGACCATGTATAGTTGCCGCGGATTTCGAGGCCGTGGCTGATACGTCGGACGATGTCCGTCTGCAGTGCGTTGTAGCGGCTGTTGCCTTCGGTGTACCAGAAGAAGCCCGCTCCCAGATTCGGATTCGGACGCGTGGTGACGGGAATGTATTGCTGACCTTGGACCACCGATCCCTTAGTGGTTCCTGGCGTGCCGCCGGAAACGCAGGTGGCGCTCTGGCAGATCTGCGGTGCGATGGTGTTGGGGTCGACGCTGAGCAGTCCGTGGGTTGAGAACGAACCTACATAAGCAACGCGCAACGAAGTATTCCTGGCGATCTGCTGTTCGATGGTGAAATTCCATTCGTTGACGGCGAGGGCTTTCGCGTCGGGCTCAAGTCCCTGAGGTGCCAAACTACAGGCAGGCACCGAACCTGGGCCGCACGCCGGAGGCGCAGTCTGGCTGATCGGCAGTAGCGGCAGCAGGGCCTGGTTGGCGAACGAGAGGCTGCTGTTGGCCGGGGGCAGGGAATTCATCAGGAAGTTGAGGGCATCGATCATCGAGTAGTAGATGCCGTAACCGGCGCGCACTGCCGTTTTGCCGTTGCCGAAGACATCCCACGCCGCCGATACACGCGGCGCAAAAAGCTTCTTCATATTGTTCTTCGTGAGGATGGAACTGCCAATGACCGGATTGGTGAGCAGAACGCCACTGCCATTGGTGATGTAGTTAGCGGCGCGTCCGGATTCCTCATTCCATCCGGAGGTCATTTCCTGGCGGATACCTGCCTGGAGGGTCAGTCTGCGCAGGTGGATGGCATCCTGCGCGTACCATGCGCCGTAAGTGCTGCGCCAGCCGAGTTCATTGGCATTCGGGATCACCTGGAATGTCGTGACCGTTCCCTGCAGCAGGGTCGTGAGGCTGGCAAAGGTCGCGATTCCCAACTGACGGGAGCCGGTGTCTTCGTTGTCGCGAAGGCGCTGGAGCCAGGCGCCAGCACTGAAGTGGTGGATGCCGTGAGTTTTCTGGACATCGTCTGCCAGCGTGAAGAGATCTCGTCGATTCCATGAGCCGGATGCGTTATTCGCGCCGGCGGCAGTGATTACGCCTGAACCCGTAGTGGTAACAGCGCCGGAAACCGTAATGCCGCCGGGCGGCAGCCCGGTAACAAAGGATAGACTCGCGGGGAACTGGGTGGCGGTGCCTGGATCGAAGTTAAAGGCCGCGCGCGTGAAACCGAAGGTCGCGGTGTTCAGCAGGCTCGGAGAGAAAATGTGGGTCTCCTGCGCGCTGGCCACCTGGCTCGTGAGGGCTTCGAAGGCGGTGAAGAGGGGATCGGCCTGCGGCAGAACGCTGTTGCCCGTATCAATTGTGTAAAAGAGCGAAGCAGAGTCGCGGTCAGAAATGGTGTAGTCGGCACGGGAAGTTCCGAAATTCTCGTGGACGAATTGCTTCGGATTGTTATAGGAATACGCGGTGCCTGTCGGCAAACCGGCTTGGGTGGTAAGCTCCGGACCGTTCACCGTCGGCCATAAAGTCATATAGGGCAGCATGCCGGTGTTGAGATTCGCCACCTTCGCGTAAATCCCGGTTGTCGCGTTGGGCAGAAGACCCTGGCGTGTCTGATTGTCTGGCACCACGCTGACGCTTGTGAGAGCAAGCGACTGCTGGAAACCTTCGTAGTTGCCAAACAGGAAAAGTTTGTTCCGGCGGATGGGGCCGCCCAGCGCGCCACCGAACTGGTTGCGCCGGAATGGCGGGACAAAACTCTGATCAAAGAAGTTTCGGGCATCCAGGTCGCTGTTGCGAAGGAATTCAAACAAGCTGCCGTGCAGAACATTGCCGCCGGATTGCGTGACGATGCTCACTTGCGCTCCGGCGCGCTTGCCATACTGAGCGCCATAAGTATCGGTGAGAACGTTGAATTCGCGGATGCCATCAATGCCTAGCAGTTCACCGCTGACGCCGCCGGGCGTCACTGCTAACTGGCTTGAGCCTGAATATTCCACGCCATTCAGGAGAAATTGATTGTCGCCAGGGCGACGACCCGCAACCGAGAATGTGTTGCCATCGCTGGTGGTGGTTTGCGAGCTCTTGAGTGCGCTGTAGTTGAGGGCGCCGGGGTTAGTGGTGAGCAGTTGATCCAGACTGCGGCCGTTCAGCGGCAGATCCTTCACTTCTTCTTCGGTTACGAGTCCGGAGATGGGCGATGTGCTGATGTTGACGGTGGGAATGCCTTCCACAATGTCGATGTGGTCGGCCGCGTCGCCGACGGCGAGGCGCAGATTGACGCTGGCGTCCTGCCCGAGCGCGAGATCTACACCCGTCCGGATTGCTTCTTTAAAACCAGTTTTTGAAGCGTGGACTTCGATGGCCCCGAGTGGAAGCGAATCAACGTGGTAGTTGCCCGCCTCGTCCGTGGTCGCAGTGCGCGTGAGGCCGGTTTCGGCACTCTTCACAGTGATTGCGGCGCCGCCGATGCCGGCCCCTGTGGGGTCCTCGATCCTGCCGGAAATTGCGGCGGTCACCTGAGCCCACGAGGATACTACGCTCGCGAGCAATGCCAGGGCAACAACGGCCGTGCGAACAAGCGGCAACGGGACCGTTTTCGGTAGGCGCGACGCGGCGTTTGAACGTAGTTTCATAGGGTACCTATACGGGGCCGACCAGATAGGCGCCGTCCCATTCGTTCCTTCGAAGGGCTTCCGGGTCGAGACTGTCTCCGGAAGCTGAATTCGCGTCCGCTCGGGAACTGAACACAATCCGCGCGCAGCCGACATCTCTTATCGACTCCATCCCTGCGCTGGAAGTTACTGCGATCAAAGGCTCTACCAGCGCAAGATATCTCAGAATAACGTAAAATTCATCTTCGTCAGCAGCTGTGTTTGTAAATCCCTGTGAGCTAAATGACAGTTTACGATAGCCGGAGGCCAGGTGTGAAACGAGAAACGCGCACCGTTCCACTGTGATCTCAAACCGGCGCGAGCTGCCAGGATCGGTCCTTCGGTCGAGCAAAACCTCGACCTCGCCCTGTTCCTCGCGGGAGAACTCGCGAACGTGGGGTGCTCCGGTATGAGCGGAGCTCTTCCAATCGATATGGCGTGCGTTGTCTCCCGAGACATAAGGGCGGACACGGTAGAAGTCGCGGCCGATACCCAGCGCGGCAGTTTCCGCTTCCCCGGCGGCAGCCCGCGCAAGAATCTCCGCCGCGCCGGGAAACGGTTCCGGCGTCGGGTAAACGACGGTTTCCCGCTGGAGTTCGATGGTAGTGGTCTTGCGCAGGAATCCGAAAGGAAACCGGGTGGCGATCAGGAACACATTTTCCTTGTGGCGACCGCGCTGGGGGAAAGTGACCTCGACCGACGCTTCGACCGTGGTCCTTCCGGGAATGATGGGGAAATAAACGGGAGCGGTCAGGATGGGAGCTTCGTCGGAGAGGTTGCCGCGCTGCCCGGAGAGTTCGAGTGAGAACGATGGCGTGAGCCGCTTGAGATTGCGCAGGCGGATGCAGGCGGGTGCGGCGGTTCTGGCCCAAACGTGCTCCGGCAGCAGCAGTTCCAGTTCGAGGCCGGACAACATCAGGCGGCTGAGGAAACCTGAAACCAGCAAGGTGGCCAGCATAGCGGAAAACACCAGAAACAGAAGGTTGTTGGCGGTGAAGAAAGACGCAAAGCCAACCACCAGACAGGCTGCAAAATAGAGTAAACCACCACCAGTGACGCGATAACCGACATGTCGGCGGAAAGCGGAGCGGACTTTAGTGGCCAGCCGTGGATCGTCTTCCGCCGGGGTGGACGGTGCGGGAGTCATTGCTCTACCGGTCTCCCGTGAAGATTAGAGTCGTAGAAGCTTTGGGGCACCGGGCCTTTGCGGGCGATTTTACAAAACGGAGCCAATTGCGCCTGCAGGCAAGGGACGGCTTATTGGCGGCGAAAAATGCGATTCGAAAAAATGAAGCCAATTTTCGCGTAACCGGCTTGTTAACAGCATTATGCCTGGACACTTCCCCCCGCGGTGGAGCCGTGTGGTGCGTCCGGATGAAAACGAACACGTCGACGAACAGGGCGGCAGGATCGCGATGCCCGAGAGTGTCCGCTCTTCCGACCAATGTCACGGTTGTTAGTGCTCCTGTTTGAACGGTAACATTATAGAACGGCGAATCGGAGTTGTGTTTCTTGCAAGCTACTGATAATGCAGCTAAATAAAATTGACAAGAAGGTGACCGCCGGTATTTTCGATCTCTTCGGCGGGACACAGGTGCACAACGAAGCGAGAGAGGGCTTGTTGGACTCACTCGCGCCGCAAGTGCTTTGAAATCTCAGATCTCTCTGATTTTCTGTCGTATAATCGAAATTCGACTGGCGGGAGTTACCGTCGAAGTCGCGGAGAAAGTTTGATGCGAAGCGCGATTGTACGAACGTTGTTTGCGGGCCTCGGCCTGCTTTCGCGCGTTGCGTTCGCCCAATCGGTTCCCCTTACCCAGGATAGCTACGTTTTGCCGGGAGCGGCTGGCAACTACGGTATCCAGCAAACGATCAACGTGGGCGGGCCAAATGCCTTTCAGGCGTTGGCGCAGTTCGATCTTTCGACGCTGCCTGCCGGAACGACCGCAGCGAATGTAAGCAAAGCGACATTAGTGCTGTACGTGAAGACCGTGACAGCGGCCGGGACTATTAATGTTTCCGCAGCCAACGGTTCCTGGACGGAAAACGGTGTCAATGGCAATAACGCTCCGGTGGCCGGGGCGGCGGTGGCGAGCGGGGTCAGTGTGTCGAGTGCGGGCGGGTATCTCTACCTGGACGTTACAAACGCCGTTAAGAGCTGGATTACGACGCCGATTTCGAACAATGGTTTCATCATTACTCCGAATGACGGGGTGGTGACTGCGGCGTTCGACAGTAAGGAAAGCCAGACGACCAGTCACGCCGCGGAGTTGTGGATCACGCTCGGTTCGCAGGGTCCGACGGGTGCGACTGGCGCTACTGGACCGACCGGTGCCGCGTCGTCGGTCGCCGGGCCGACGGGCGCAACTGGTGCGACTGGCGCCACTGGACCGACTGGTGCTGCGTCCTCGGTCGCCGGACCTACGGGCCCCACTGGTCCGACTGGAGCGAAGGGCGCAACAGGTAGTCAGGGGGTCTCCGGTGCCACCGGTTCAGTCGGAGCGGCGGGAGCAACCGGCGCATCCGGGCCGGCAGGTCCGACCGGCGCAGCGGGCGGCGCGATCCTAACGGTGGGCAGTACGCTATCATCCCCGCTGGCGAACGGAGCGACTATTTCGGGGACGTCCGTCTTGTATGTGGTGAACTGCAACAGCAGTGCCCCTTCCGTCGTCACGCTTCCGGCGGCAACGACCACCGGCCAGCAAATCCTGCTGGTGTGTACGATAAGCGATTTCAGCTCACAGGGGCTGGAGGCGAAGACTGCGGGCAGTGACACCCTCTTCGATTATGGCGCGTCAACAACAGGCACGCAGACCGCCCAATATTATGCGATTCAGGCTATCAGCGACGGTAATCACCACTGGTTTATCATTTCCGATTAGCTTCTCTCGTCTGGCGAGGCACGCAAACTCGGGCCTGCCGACGCGCCGGTCGTGCCCGCCACCCACCTGCGAAAATAGAGTTTAAGTGGATTTTCTTTCCGGTCTCAATCCCCCACAGCGTGAAGCCGTCGCAACTACTGAAGGTCCGCTCCTGATTCTTGCGGGCGCGGGCAGCGGCAAGACGCGTGTCATTACTAATCGCATCGCGCACCTGATTACCGCCAACCAGGTGCCGCCGTTCGCGATCATGGCGGTTACGTTCACCAATAAGGCGGCCGCGGAGATGCGATCACGCGTTTCCTCGCAGTTGGAGAGCTTTGAGCTGACTTCGTCGCCAACGGTCTCCACGTTTCACTCGTTCTGCGTGCGGTTGCTGCGGCGCGATGGCGATCCGCTGGCGCAGATTCGGCCGGGCTTCACCAAGACGTTTTCCATCTACGACGACGAGGATCAGCTCTCCATCATCAAGGCCGCTTACAAGCGGATGGGGCTGGACGATAAGGCGATTCCGCATCGCTCGGCAATGTCGCAGATCAGCCAGTCGAAGAGCCTGAAGGAAACGCCGCAGGATTTGTACGGCCGTGCTTCCGATCCGCGGCTGACACGCATTGCCGCCGTTTACGAGGAATACGAGAAGGCCCTGCGGCAGGCTAATGCGCTCGATTTCGACGATCTGCTGCTCGAAACCGTGCGGCTGCTGGGGCACGATCAGGCGACGCGCGATGCGTGGAACCGGCGCATCAGCTACCTGATGATCGACGAGTATCAGGACACGAACCGCAGCCAGTACGAACTGATGCGGCTGCTCTCGCAACGGCACGACAACATCTGCGTGGTGGGCGACGAGG
>CAIKAS010000238.1 GCA_903825445.1 uncultured Acidobacteriia bacterium | reverse complement strand
CTCGGATGCGCGGAGGGTAAGGCGCGGCGGATAGACCCGGAACTGGTTCCTGAAGTCGCGGAGAAACTCATTTCGCAACTCCGCCGATGCGACACGGGTGGGGAACGGCCGATCTTCGCAGGCAGAAGCCTTTATGTCGCACTGCGGGACGAGCAGTTGCCCGGACCCGTCGCGATCAACGTCGCGCTGAAGCCATTCCTGGCAACGCTCTTTCGGTTGGCTGCGCGTGGCCATTGGCTGCGGAAACACCAGCCTATCCTGCCGGCGCAAGCCTCGACGCCTGTTTCCCTCATCTTGCCGACTATCGGACAGGATGGGATCAGGATAGAGACTTTCGTGAGCGCCGGGGATCTACAGATCAACATCCATTTCGAAGGCAAGAGTGTAACGTACGCACTGGAGAATTACGCAGCCATCCGGGATTTCGCGGCGATGCTTGAGCGGCTGGAACCCGGTACACTTTGGGACGGCGGCGAGTTCTTCGGCGATGCGGTCGGTCTCGGAACCGGTTCAGAAAGATTTGCCTTATGCCTCCGGGGCAGCGGTACGAAGATTCTGTTCAAGCCGGAGGAGTGGCGGACCCTGAGGGAATCGTTTGTGCGGGTGCTGGGGCTGAACGAAATCCAACCCGTCCTCGCGGATTTATCATTGGCGTACGGAGAGATCTAGCCGTAGTGCGACTTCCCTTGCCTGAACTCCCAGTTCGACCAAAGCCGCGAACATGACTTTGTTTCTTACCCACAGCACCGGCATCAGGAACATTGCCGGACTGAACCGCGTTTACCGGTACTAATCCGGCAGACTTCCCAGAACGGGAAGTTTTGCCCGGCAATTCGGAACTGAGAGACTGAGAGACGGCCCACAGCTGGCCCCTTCCGTGGCAACATCACCTACGGATCCACGACGACCGTGGTTTCGGTTCGAGGGACGGCGTGGGGACCGGACTGTCTATGCCTTAATCCCCATTCTGTGGGCGGCGGTGGCTTTTTCTTTAGGCGTGAACAATTCCACGTATTTGTCCTGCACCACCCAGTATTCAGCGTTAAGGTCAGGCTGCTCGTTCCAAGTGTCTGCTGTGAAAGTACTGTCGGGTCGAGCCAGCAATTCTTTTACGTAATCCCAGCCACCCTTGTTGCGGACGCCCTGTTCGAACCGGGTAGAACTGCCCTTCTTCAATCGCCGTTCCCTTGCAATCATTTCAAGCATCTCCTGGTGAAACGCTTCGATCAATTGTTCGATCCTACCATTCTCTTCCATTGGATTGGCTTCCTTCGCCTATTATCAGCCGTCATGGAGGATCGCTGGGAACCGCTGCGCATTGCCCGCAATTCTCCATCGCCAATTGATTTGTCGTTGGCGCAAATACCATCCTCGGCGGTCACCCAAAACCGGCCAATGGTGATCACCTGAAAACCGGCCAATGAGAATGCGGTCAGGACACAACTCAGACGAGAGGAATATCGTGTCTTCTACCGCGAAGCCCACAAGCATGACAATAACACCGTCGACTCACATCGCTTTAGTAGTCGAACGGCGCGGGGAGAGCGTCTATTTGCCGAGGCTCTGCCAGTTACTGACTCTTCCGGCGTTATCAAGGTAGACGAACTGGCTGCTTCCATAAACCAATTGCTTTCCTCCTGTGCTGTAATTGTTCTCCTTCGTCACACCCCACGAATAGAACACGGCTTGCCGCGTCATACCTCGGATGATCTTTCTCGCTCTTATCGCCGTAATCTCTTGTGAGTTTAGGTTCGACGGAACTTTCAAGAGAAGTGTGCTGATGGAGCGCCCCAGAAAAGAATTATCGTTCCCGTTGCTGCTGACCTCCTCGTCGCGATATCTGGACGCACCTATGAACTCGCGACCGTCGTCGAGGCGCACTTGCCAAACAATAAAGTCGTACCGATCATTGTACGTGGCGGCAACAATAGTCATCGGAGTGAG
>CAIKAS010000237.1 GCA_903825445.1 uncultured Acidobacteriia bacterium | reverse complement strand
GCGGTGACCGTTATGAGGCGGTGGATCGGGTGAGTGTGGCATGATCTGGCGGTTGATGAAGCTGGCGCCTATGGGCGGATGGCTACCCGCCGTCGGCGTGGCCAGCCTTGTGCTCTGCGCAATCGACGGCGACGCGGGCTTCTGGTTCATTCTTGTGTTCCTGGGGTTTACAGAAGCGAACCGGCCTTCCGAGATTCAGTTCTTTGGTCCTCTGCCGGTGGATGCGCGCGATATCCTGGCGGCGCGGATCTTCGGCCTGCTCGTGCTGTTGTGGCTGCCGCTGATGCTGTATGCCTTGTTTCGCCAGTCGACGATTGCGGTCGCGGCCGGCTCTCTGCTGACGCTCTTGCTCATCTGGCAGCAGACGCGTAACCTTCGGGAGCTTCCGCCCCGCACATGGCTCATGACGTTGCCGTTCCTGTGCGTCTTTGCAGCGATGTTCGGGAAGGACGCGGTTTCCCTCCGTGTCCCCTGGATCATGGAGCAAAGCGGGATGGCCGCATTCGCGGTCACAACCTCCGCCTGGGTCGCGATCACGGCGGTCTTGTTCCACACTCTTCGGACCTCGCCGGAGTTATTGGCGGTGAAGGCCGAAGTTGCCGATGTCACCGCGCCGGGGCGTGTCTGGGTGAAGACGCGGAATCCGATTTTGCATCTGGTCTGGTCACTGAATTTTCACTGGGTCCTTTGCTTCCTGTTCGCGCTATGGGCGGGAATCCGGGCCTCTGTTGACATGCTTCTCTTCCCGATCTTCTTCCTGCAGCCCTGGAACTACGCGCATCCGGAACTCCGATGGCTGAGTCTCCTGCCCGCCCGTCCGGCCACGATGCTGGCGGCGGTTCTGTTGCCTGGGGCTGTGGCAATGGGATGCGGCTACGCGATCGGGAGTCACCTTCCTGTGGATCGATTCGTGTGGCTAAGAATATTGCTAACGCATAGCAGGCCTTACCCAAATGTCGTCACATTGCAGGCTATGGTTTTCCAGTTACTGTGTCTCGCCAGTTTGATGATGGTGGGCACTTTGTTCTCAATGGCAGAGTATTGGCGGGTTCTGTATCGTCTGCCCGGTCGCCGGATTGTCGTGAGGTTATCGGGACTGGCGTTGCTCATTAGTGTCTCGGTGGCGTACGACCTGATAGCGGGAAGATGGCTGGCTTCCGTTTCCACCAAAACAGCTGCGGTGCCGATGGCAGTGTTGTTTCTGGCACTGATCTACTGGTTGTGCTACGCGATGTTCCGGCAGTTGGAATTTGCCGATAAGGTTCGACCGGGAGGCGGCGCATGAGCTGGCATCCAATGGACCTGCTGTTTGCGGAGCGGCCACCGCTGATTTGGGAGCTGATGAAGCGGGACCCGGCGTGGCGCTGGACTCCTTATGCGACGCTCGGACTCGGGGCGTGGTGCGGAGCCTGGCATTTCCTTTGGCCTGGCGGCGGACACTTCTCGTCTATTCTGCTGAACACGACGTTCGCAATTCCTTTGCTGGCGGGCGCGGGCGCGATCCTCACACAGCAAGGCGATACCGCGCTCGAAGCGATTCTGCCTGTCACGATTCAGCAGGTATTTCTGGCGCGCATGATTTCTGTGTTGCTGCTGCTGGCCGCTTCCGTGGGCGCGGCATGTGCGGTGTTCTCCGTACTCAGTGACCCCGCTACATCGGAACTGCCATTGGCGCTGATGTCGGTTTTTACGGGCGGGCTGATGATGGTTTTCGCGGCCGGCTTTTCCACGGTACGGATCGGGCGAATGTCCCTTTTCGCGATTGCACCGTTATGGCTGTTCGCTACATCGATGTCGGTGTTCTATTCACCAGGCGCGCCGGTGCTGGCATGCTGCTGGCTCCTGGCGATCGCCTTCGTTGCGAGGACGTGGCAAGGATTGCCTCTGTCGTTCCAATCGGCTCCGGTGAAGGCGTTGGCGTGCGCGAAGGGCAACAGAATCGCAGTAACCGCCGCGCGACCGGCGAGGCCCTGGAAGACAGTATTCGTGACTGTCGTCCGAGGGGGTGGCTGGTCGATTCTGATTCCCCTGCTCATCATGGCGATGGGTCCTGCGAACGCATTTTGGTTCGCCTGGCTCGGAATGCAGTGGGCAGACATACGGACACGCAGCGGATGGCTGACGGCGCTTCCTTTCCCGCCGCGCACGCTGCTCGCCATCATCGTGCTGCCGAATCTGCTGACTCTTTGCGGCGGTTACGAACTCGGCGTTCATGTCCCGTGGTTTCCGCTGCCGAATATGCGCGGTGCTCAGGTGCGCAATGCACAAGGTCTGCCGGAATGGGGTCTGCTGAACGGCGACATCCATGTCCGATGCGAAACGCCCAACGTTCTGCCTTCGCTCGAATACTGGATTCCGACCGGGTCGGGTTCGGCTCCGGTGGTGACCGCGCCGTGGGGCGAGACCTTCCAGCCGCCCGTATTTCGTGCTTCGGGCTACAGAATCTATAATCCGTGGGCGGTGGGTTGCAAGAACAGCGAGCGGTTTCTCGACTGGCAATTCGCGCGGGCGACGACCGCGTTGTACGGACAGCCTCTGGTGCGCGGCAAGAACGAGGGGTGGGTGGAACGGACGCCGAAGTCGAGCGTGCGTTTGCAATTAGTCCACCTCTTCGTGCTCGCGGCGACCTCGCTGCTCTCGCTGCTGGTAGCGATGCTGTTCGACTGGCATCGCGTTCGACGCCTTAGGGAGGGCATTGTTGGCGTCATGGTCGGCGTCGCCTGGATCGGCGGCTTCGGCCTGCTCTTCTTGTTCATGAGTCGGGGAGTGGATGTTTTCCAGTGGGTCTCGTGGTCGCTGGCGGAGTCCACGACGGTGGCGATGCTCGAACTGGCCCTGTTCATTGCGGCGCTCGGGTGGGCCGTGGACAAGCTGTTTGGGAAGGTGGAAATCATCCCCGTGCGAAAATAGCATTAGTGAACGACGCTTCCGCAAGGGACAGTCGGCATTGACTCCGTCGACCACCAAAATCGATACCTGGCTCCCGAAGCTGGTTTTGAGCCTTCGGGATTACTCCGCTCAAAAATTCAGCCAGGATCTTGCCGCCGGGGTTACCGTTGGCCTGGTCGCACTGCCGCTGGCGATGGCGTTTGGTATTTCTTCCGGCGTCACACCGCAGGCCGGGCTTTATACGGCTGTTGTCGCGGGCCTTCTGATATCGGCGCTGGGCGGTTCGCGGGTGCAGATTGGCGGGCCGACTGGCGCGTTCGTGGTGATTGTCGCGGGCATTGTCGCTAAGTTTGGACTGGGCGGACTGGCCGTAGTTACGATGATGGCCGGCGCGATGCTGGTTGTGATGGGCGCGACGGGCCTGGGCACCGCCGTTCGATTCATTCCCCGCCCTGTCACTATTGGCTTCACTAACGGGATTGCGCTGCTGATCGCTTCGACAGAGATCAAGGATTTCTTCGGCCTCAGGACGCCGGCTGTACCGAGCGAATTTCTGCCACGCATGCGCGTGCTGGTTGAGAACGCGGGCAGTGTCAATGTGGCGGCGGTTACCGTGGCGATTTTCTCACTGGCGGTGGTGGTTTTTCTGCCGCGCGTGACGAGGCGAATTCCGGGATCGATTGTGGCGCTGGTGATTTGCACAGGCGCCGGTGTGTTGCTCCATCTGCCGCTCGAAACTATCGGCACTAAGTTTGGGGGCATTCCGCGCGGCTTCCCGCATTTCGCGATACCCGATCTTTCGCACGTGAAGATCACTCCGCTGATTCCGGCGGCATTCACGGTGGCGATGCTGGCGGCGATTGAAAGCCTGCTTTCGGCGGTGGTGGCCGACGGGATGTCCGGCGACCGGCACAACTCCAATGTGGAACTGATTGCCCAGGGCGTTGCGAATATCTTCTCGCCCATGTTCGGCGGGATTCCGGCAACGGGCGCTATCGCGCGCACGGCGACGAATGTGAGATCGGGCGCTAAGACTCCAGTGGCGGGGATTGTGCATGCGCTGACGCTGCTGGCGATTCTGATGGTGGCGGCGCCGATCGCGCGTTTCATTCCCCTGGCGACGCTGGCGGCGGTGCTGTTTGTGGTGGCGTACAACATGGGCGAGTGGCATGAGATCCGGGTGATCCTGCGGCTTTCGCGGGCGGATATTCTTGTTTGGGCCGCCACGTTTTCGCTCACGGTGCTGGCCGACCTCACCGTGGCCGTTGAAGTGGGCATCGCGCTGGCGGCGCTGCTTTATATCTACCGGATTTCCGAAACTACCAGCGTCACGCCGGTTACGGAGGACTACCTTCAGGCAGGCTACGCACACATTTTGCAGGATAAGCAAGTGCCACCGTATGTGATGATTCTGAGAATTCACGGGCCATTTTTGTTCGGCACTACGGAGAAGCTGGCGGAGGCCACACGGGATCTGACCGGCTTTCCACCGGTACTGGCGCTGCGATTGCGCAACATGACGGCGCTGGATGCGACGGGGCTGCACGCGATTGCCGTTTTAGCCAAGCGACTGCGGGAATCGGGCCGAACGCTGCTGCTATGCGGGGCACGGGACCAGCCAAATGCGCTGATCGCAGAATCCGCGCTGGCGGACGATATCGGGCGGGAAAATATCCTCCCGCACGTGGATGCGGCGCTGGCGCGGGCGCGGGAAGTTTACGAGGATTTCGGGGGCGTGGGCGGGGACTTCGCGGCGGATATGAGCAAAGCGCCGGTTTGACATCCGGAGCGCGCACACGATGGTCGCGCTTTTGGGAGATAATATATCAGGTCGCGTGGAACCCACATTCCACATCGGGCGTCCAGAGAAGGTTATGCCACGTTGGGTCTTACCACTGCTGTTAACTGTTTCGCTGAACGTGTTCGCGCAATATGGGGGTATCGGGCTGCCGGGCGGCATCCGACTGCCTGTGGGCGGGGGTGGGCAATATCCAGGTGGGCAATATCCAGGCGGCCAGTATCCTGGCGGACAATATCCAGGCAACAACCAGCAATGCCCGGGCGGGCAGTACCCCGTCAACGGACAATGTCCCGGTGGTCAGTATCCCGGTGGGCAACAGGGAATGATGCAGCGGATGATGGGTTACATCCGGCAGCTGAATTACGGCAACCTTGTGATCGAGACCGATCAGGGTCAGATTATCCGGATGCAGGTGCAGCAGAATACGCGGTTCTATTCGACATTCGGGAATGCGCGGATGACGGATTTCGATCCGGGCGATTATGTCACCGTGCAGGCCACGCAGGATCTGTACAACAATTACTTCGCCAACACTATTACGTTGAACACGAAAGGCACGCCGCAGGATCGGACGGCTGCAACACAGCCGCTGGATGTTCCGATGCACGGGAACACGCAATCGTCAACGCAGAACGGCGGTGGAAGTTCGTCGGATGATTCGACCGACGATGGACGGCCGAAGCTGCGGCGGGCGAATACGGGAAGTGCGGATGATAGTTCGTCTTCGACGTCATCGGCGTCATCTTCTTCGTCAGACAGCGATCGCCCTCAGTTGCGGCGGGTTGGTTCGGGGAGTTCGGATGACAGTGGTTCGGCGTCGGGAACGTCGAGCGGGAGTTCGGGATCGTATGGTTCGGGTAGCGGTTCTTCAAGGCCGGTGCGTGCCGTATCACCGGGTGACGACTCGGTAGGTGCGCAGATCGCGCCGGTGCAATCCGCCAGCATTTCGCCGGGGCGCAGTTCGATGCCCAGTGGAAATTCGATGCCCGACGATCCGGGCCCGCCAGTGCTGCGGCGTGGCGCGGCAGCGCGGGATCAATCGTCGTCGCCTTCATCGTACCCAGCTTCATCGGATCCGATTACGGATTCGGTACCGGCCCGGCCCAGTGTTCGTTCACAGGAAGTGAATGGTGTGACGGTGGTGCCTTCGGCGCCGGATCCGGTCACGACAGCGTCGATTGCGCCATCGGGGTCGTCTGGTTCGTCGGGTGCATACCCTGGTAGTTCGCGCGGGGCATTGCCGGACAGAGCGGCACCGGACAGAGTTGCCAACGACGGATTGCCTGTTCCTTCCGGGATATCAGCAACGGACGATCCTATCATCGATCAGGCGCGGGAAGAGGCCTTTGCCTTCACGGAAACGCTGCCAGACTACGTGGTGAAGCAGTATACGACCCGGTACGAATCGGATTCGGCGAATCGCCGCGGAACGTCATGGCGCGCGCTGGACATTGTGACTGCCGATGTGGTGGCGGAGAACGGCAAGGAATCGTACAAGAATCTGATGGTGAACGGCAAGCCATCGCGGAACGTGGAGCAGACCGGGTCATGGTCCGAGGGTGAGTTCGCCAGCACTTTGCAGGCGCTGCTTTCGCCGGCGAGCGATGCGCTTTTCACGAACAAGCGAGCCAGTACCATCGCAAACCGGTCGGCTTATCGGTACGACTATACGATCGAGCAGCCGCGATCGAACTGGCGCGTGGAAGCGGCGGGAGCGAGTTTCCGGCCGGCATACGGCGGGGCAATCTGGATCGATAAAGAGACGTCGCGGGTGCTGCGGATCGAGATGTCGGCCCGCAATATGCCGAGGAGTTTCCCGCTGGATCAGGTGGAATCGACGGTGGATTACGATTTCGTGCTGATCGGGGATAAGAAGTACCTGCTGCCGACGCATTCGGAGTCGCTGAGCTGTATGCGCGGGACATCGGAATGCAGCCGGAACGTGATTGAGTTTCGGAATTACCGGAAATATACGGCTGATACGAATATCACGTTTGAAGATACGGTGAAGTAGCGACACTGAAGAGTTTCACGCAGATGCCGCAGAGTTCTGGCAGATGGACGCAGAGAGCTAATTAGGCTCTTCGCCATCGCGCGAGCAGCAGACCGGTAATACCGATGAGCGCCAGCAGCACCGTGCCAGGCTCCGGAGCGACATCGCCTTCGACAGAGCCTGTGCCGCTCAGCGGACCGTCGAACGTCACCAGGCCACCGTCGCCACCGAGTCCGTTGGCGACGTCTATCGTGCCATCGTTGATGATAGAAGCCGGATCGATATTGACATAACCGCCGGCGCCGCTTCCCGCGAGGCTGGGATACGTCCCACCGATGTATCCGCCGGCCGCACCGACTGCGGTCACGATGCCGTAGTTGGCCCAGGTACCGGTCACTCCGAACCACAAGTCGCCACCCGCGCCGCCGCCGCCCGCGCCCGATGCCGTGTAGACGTCGCTCTGTCCGCCCCAGCCATTTGCCGCAATGGTGCCGGTGGAAGTCACCATGAAGTCGCCGGTGGTGCCGAAGAAAACCGCACCACCACCCTGGCCACCGTTCCTTCCGCCGTCACTGCAATAAGCGCCGCAACCGCCGCCGCCACCACCTCCGCCGCCGCCCTGGAGGATCGACAAGTTCACTGAGGCGCCACCAGCGCCGCCCGCGCCGACATTCCCAGATGTGCCATCGCCACCGGCGGTGAACATACCACCACCGCCACCGCTTCCAGCCGTACCATAATCATTGGCGCCCCGGTAGCCGGTGCCATATCCACCAGCTCCGCCACCGCCCGAGCCGCCACCGCCGGTTGCCGGTGGCTGATAGCCAAAGCCGGAACCTCCGCCAGTGCCCGCCGCGCCCGCATTGCTCCACACTTCAAGATCGCCCGCGATGGTGACGGTTCCGTTGGCAAGGATCGCCGCCGGAGAATTCCCATAGAGCGTCAGTGAATCACCCTGTGGGAGGCTGAACGAGGAAAAGTTGAATACGTTGACGGTGCCGTTCGCGGTCGCCACGGTGGTGGGTGTAATACCGGGCAACTGGTATCCAAAAATACTCCCGTAGGACGAGTTGTATTCACCCGCGATCATACTTCCGGTGTCGGTGTTCAGGAAGAAGCTGGTCCCGTCGTAGCTGTGCGTCGCAAGGTAGGCATTGAAGTCTCCGTTGCTCGCATCGCTTGTGAGCGACGTGAGCCCGATCGAATCAGCGGGGCACAGCAGGGGCGCCAGGAGCACCAGCGCACAAACACACGAAAACGTCTTCGGCATGCCTACCTCCGGGTGGCAATACGAAAGTTGGTAATGAGCATAATATCTGATCTGGTCGATTGTACGCCAGAGTCCTGGTACTATCGGGCAGCAAGTTCGGGGTGTGAGACGATCCGCAAGGCTTCCTGAAACTGGGCTGTGCGGCCGTCGTGCAGGGCCTGGTTTAGGTGGACCTTCGCGTAGTCCAGCTTGTTTTGGTCGTCGGAAAGATCGATTTCACATGCCCACAGGCGGTTGTGGAAGTCGCGGAAATCCGGGGCGGTCGTTATCGAATCCATGGATTTGCCTTTGCAACTGAAGAGCGTTAAGAAGGCGGGATAGAACAGGTGAAGGAGCTGTTTCATGAGATAGAAGCGGGCGCGCTGATATGCGGAGGGGGCTTTGCCGAAATAGGTATGGAGATAAGTCGCTTCTTCTGCGGAATTTGTGACGATGAAGTTCGCCACGACGGCGAGGTCAAGGTATCGGTCGTTTAAGAAGGCCGCTTCCCAATCTATGAGCCAGGGACGAGTGCCGTCGAAGAGGATGTTTTCAGGCCTCATGTCGTTATGGCAGGGGACCATGTCTGAACCGTCGCGCGGGTAGGCACTTATAACCTGGCCGTAGAGTTTGAAGAGTTCCGCGGAAACGCTCTTGGGCAGGATATTTGCCGCCTGAAGTCGTCGCACCATTTTGTCCATGGCGTCGAGGTAGTTCACTACTCGTGGCGAAGGAAATGGCGGCAGGGCATGTAGCTTCCGAAGCGCGTCCGGCAGCAGGGTGAGGGCCTTGATTTGTGGAAGCGGTTGTGACTCGACGAAATCTGTGATCGAGATTCCTTCGGCCGCGTTTGTGTGCCAGACCTTCGGCCCGATGCCGGCTTCGGCTGCCAGTTTCATACAGACGAAATGGTGCGTTTGATCGCCTTGACCGGGGCCGAGATTAGCGTCCGTATCCGGAATGACACGGAGAAGGTAAGGGCGCTCCTGCACTACTATCCGAAAGACGAGGGCCTTTGAGCGACCGCCGGTCATTGCGCGGATGTCGTCGATTTGCGAGACGCCGAATGCTTCCTGCAGCCCGCGGGTTACGGCGTCCTGTTTTGTTTCGGGGATGGGGGAATTCATATATGCGACTTCCCGATACTACGCGAACCGGGATTCAAAAAAACAGTCTGTTTTTTGATTTTTTTAGTTGGTAGAATTAAATCAGGAGGGACGAGGGCATGCTGGCGCGCGTCTTGAATTGCTCCCGGCAAGCCGCATGAAAGGCGGCTGCGGGCAGGATTGCCCGCCCCCCAGTCCGCTTTTACTTTTTGGCGATTTGGCGGAGGGCCGTGGCGGGAAGTTCGATCCACCAGCCATCGCGTTCGCCGGCTTCCTTCAGTTCTGACCATTCTTGGCGCGGCGTATCAACGAGCAGTTCGTTGCCAAAATCGGCGCGGATGCATTGCGGACGTTCGGTGACACGTGCGAGATCGGCCCTGATGCGATTGGCGCCGGGACGTGTGGCGATTCTCAATTCTTCCGGACGCGCGCACAGAGCCACACGGTCACCTTTGAAGCAGCCGCGCAGGTGGGGGCCGTCGATTTCGGAGTCGAGGAGTCTGATGCGGCTGGTTTGTCGACCGGGATCGAGAGTGATGACCTCCGCCTCGTAAATATTGAAGCCACCGAGTAAACGCGCCACGTTAGCAGTGTTCGGATTGCGCAACAGCTCACCGGGAGCCGCTCGATGGAGCACGGCGCCCGCGTCGAAGACAAGTACACGGTCGGCGAGGACGAAACACTCGTCGGGGTTGTGCGTGACGAGGAGAATGGGGATTGAGAGCGACTGGCGAATCTCCATGATGATGGAATGGAGGTCGGCACGGAGGGCGGCATCGAGGCCGTTGGCGGGTTCGTCCAGCAAGAGCACGCCGGGTTCGGCGATGAGCGAGCGGGCGATGGAGGCTCGCTGTTTCTGGCCACCGGAGAGTTCATGCGGGAAGCGGCCGGCGAGGTCGGCGATGCGAAAACGGTCGAGCAGTTCGGCGATGCGGCGATGACGTTCGAGGCGCGGGAGGCGATTGGCCGCGAAGGCGAGATTGGCGCGCACGGTCATGTGGGGAAACAGCGCGTAGTTCTGAAAAACGTAACCGCACATGCGATCGCGCGGGGGCAGATGAACGTGTGCGCCGGAATCGAACAATATGCGGTCGTTGAGTAGTATGCGGCCGGTGTCGGGCGCGACGAAACCGGCAATGACATCGAGGGTGAGGGTTTTGCCTGAGCCGCTGGGACCATAGAGAACGGTGACGCCAGGAGCGGCTTCGAACTCAACGTTGAGCGTGAAACCGGCCGATTCCGGACCTGCGGGAAATCGTTTCGTGATGGTGGCGCGGAGCATAGTTAGCAGGCCGTTAGTGGGCTACGCGTCTTTTTTCCAAACGATTGGCCACGAGTACGACGGTCGCAGTCAGGGCAGAAATCACCAGCACCAGCACTCGGGCGGTGAGGGTGTTGCCGGATTCCACGGCATCGAAGATCGCGATGGCGGCGGTTTGGGTGCGATGCGGAATATCGCCGGCAATCATGAGCGTCGCGCCGAAATCGCCCAGGGAGCGGGCGAAGGCGAGCACGGTGGCGGCTGCAATGGGTCGCCTTGCAAGCGGCAGACTAATGCGCCAGAATAGGCGCCATTCGGAAGCGCCGAGGCTGCGGGCGGCACGCTCGCATGCCAGGTCCACTGATTCCAGCGCCGCGCGCGACGATTTGATGAGCAGCGGAATGGCGTGGAGCGTGGAAGCTATGACGGCGGCGCGCCACGTAAAGACCAGGGGCGAACCGGTGACGGCCTCCCACACGCGTCCGATGCAACCGGTGCGGCCGATCACGACAAGCAGATAGTAGCCGAGGACGGTGGGCGGAAGCGCGAGCGGCAGCATGAAGACGGCATCGAGCAAATCTTTGCCTGGAAAGTCGCGATTGGCGAGCAACCAGGCAAGCGAGAGTCCAAGCACCACGGAGATCAGCGTGGCGGCGGTGGCGACTTCGAGACTGAGCCAGAGCGGAAACCAGTCGATGTGCATCGGAGCAGTTATTTTACCGGATCGACGTGGGCGGAGGCGTGAGAGGGAGCTTGGCCTCGGGTTTGGTTTCACCGTGGAACATGCGGGTGATTTCGCCAGCGAGGCGCAGGTACCAATCGTTGGGCAATTCGTTGCCGTCAGCGTCGAGCGTGAGCCAGTAGCCCTGGTCGGGCGCCTGATTTCGGTGCGGTACCGCTTTGATAATGGCGGTGCCTTCGTCCACTTCGTCGAACATGGCGATTTTGAGAACGGTGGCCCCGGCCATTTTCGCGTTATAGGCCTGGCGCCAGAAGAACTCGCCGCCAAGACGCGGGATCTGATTTTCCTTCGCGTTCGGCTTTAGGTTGTGCCAGGAGAAGCCCGGAAAGACGACCGGCATGTAGATCTGGTGATTGGCGGCGGCGGTCTTCACATCGGCTGCGAGCACGTCGTCCTTCCATTTGTCTATGGCGGCGAGGGTGCCATAGCGACCGACGTTCCAGGGCTGGACGATATCCATGGCTGCATAGACGGTGGCCCAGGCAGGATCGGTACGGGAATCGGCGGTGAGGGAAGACCAGTGGGCAGGAGTGCCTCCCATGTATGTGGCCTGATATTTTGCCACAGCGACGGACTTGAACCAGTTAATTAGTTCCAGAGCGGCCTTGGGATCGGCGGGTGGATGGGCGTTGCCGTCGCTCAGTCCCATGCCCCAGGTGGAGACGACGGGCTTGCCGTTGTGGCGCTGATAGTTGGGATGTGAAGTAACTTTGAGTTCATCAACGAGATAGCGCCAGTCGTCCTGAATGGTTTGCGCGAAAGTGTCGGGGTTAGCCCCGGAGATGTCGTACTCGATGGCGAAGGTGCGGCCAGACTCGGCGGCGGCTTTCATGATGTTCTTCAGCACGACGTCACCATCCTGCTGCTTGCGGCGGATTTCGCCGACGAAGCGCTGCACAAGGACGCCATCGAGACCGTATTGCTTCATCCATTGAAAGTGGCGACTGACGGTTTTCGGATTACGCGATGAGAAGAGGTATGCGGGTTTGCCGGCGATGGTCATGCCGGGGACTTCGCAGCGTTCGTCGGGACCGAGTTCGCTGGTATCGGGGAAGAGTTCAACAGTCAGAGTGGCGGGGGTGGGAACTCCGTGCGACCAGTGGGTCCAGCGCCCGGAATCGTCGGACGGACAGGTGAACCAACCCTGATAGCCGATGAGGACTTTGTGATCGAGGGTGGAGGGGTCGACTAAGTCGGCGGCGCGAAGAGTGGTGAGGGCGAAGGCGATCGCGAGGAGGTTTCTGGTCTTCATGTTCTTGCCGCGCACCGTCATAGTATCAACGCGCGGGGGCGGGCGCAAAATATGGGATAATCGCGCTGGGAGTTGAGTTGTGATGTCTCGTGCGAGGGTTTCGTTGGTGCTGCTCTGCTTGGCG
>CAIKAS010000236.1 GCA_903825445.1 uncultured Acidobacteriia bacterium | reverse complement strand
CGAGAAACGCTCGGCCGCTTTCCGCGCCAAGGTCGAAAGCGAGGTAAGTTTCAGTGTTATTTGTGCCAGCCATGGGAAGTGTTGACGAAAACCCAGTTTATTACAGAGGCGTGGAGAACCAGCCGTTTGGCCGGCGACAGGAAAGAAGGTCGGTCACTACACGGTCTTGTAAATCTCGCGACCGTGAAGCACGAGTCGAAATACGAGTGCCGAAGACGCACCTGCCACTGCACAGAGAGCCGCAGCAACCGGTTTGACCTGTGGCAAGAACAACGCGGGGATGATCCCAATAGCAGCGCCGCATGCCAGGAATGCCAGTGGCGATGCAACCCGGAACTTGACGAACACTTTCCAGACCGGGATTCCCAGGACCAGTTCGGCCAGATAGGCGACGGGCAGGGCGATCGCAAGATTCACCATCAGGCTACCGCTCAATCCCGAAGGAATGCGGCCCGGATAATCGAGAATCAGTTCACCAAGCCATAGCACCAGAGGCGTCGCTAAAGGGGCAATAAACAGGGCCGTTGTCATGCGTCCGGGAGATATCATGGTGCTCCGATTATATACGCGATCGCGGTCAACGAATCGGCCGAAATGACTCGGCGAGCAGAGACACGCGTAGCGTCCGACTTGCAGAAAACGACTAAGCAGCGCGTATGATAGGAAACTTATGCTGCGTCTTTCCAGGTACTCCATCGGCGTCGGTGACCGTTTCGCTCATCAGGCGCGTCCCCAATTGCGGGCATTCATCCTTGCGGCCGAACAGGGCGTCGAAGTCGTTCCGGTCTGGAACAAGTCCAATCGTGAACACACTTTCATTGGCACCGAGCCCTCCAGCGTGCTCAGCGCCGCGAAAGCCGCGGTACAGGAACTCAACTGGACCAAACCCTGGCACGTGGACGCCGACCACATCAATCTGGACACAGTGGAACGTTTCCTCGCGCCCAGCGACTTCTTCACCATCGATGTTGCCCACTTCATCGGCCAACCCGCCGCCGCAGCAGATCTCGATGCATTTGTGGCTCGCCATCCCGAGCTCATCGGCACCATCACGATTCCAGGTATTGACCAGCCTTTCACTACTACGCGTGATTCGGTCGCGAAGACTGCGGGGACCTACCTGGCCGCGGTGCAGGAAGCAGGACGGATCTACCGACACATCGCATCGCGCAAGGGCGCCGACAACTTCATCACCGAGGTTTCGATGGACGAAACCGACAATCCGCAGACGCCTCCGGAACTACTGGTGATTCTGGCGGCACTCGCCGATGAACGGATCCCGATTCAAACTATTGCTCCGAAATTCACCGGCCGCTTCAACAAGGGCGTGGACTACGTAGGCGATATTCCGCAGTTCACGCTTGAATTCGAAAGCGATCTCGCAGTGATTAGGCACGCAATCGCGCAATACGGCCTGCCGGACAATCTGAAACTCAGCGTCCACTCCGGCAGCGACAAGTTCTCTATTTACGAACCGATCCGCAAAGCGCTTCCGAAGTTTCACGCGGGACTGCATCTGAAGACGGCGGGGACAACATGGCTGGAAGAATTGATCGGTCTGGCGGAAGCCGGTGGACCCGGGCTCGCGCTCGCGAAAGAGATTTACGCCGAAGCGTGGGGACACAGCGAAGAACTTTGCAAGCCATACGCGTCAGTCATCGACATCGATTACGCGAAGCTGCCCTCACCGGCGACTGTGGCTACCTGGACCAGCGAGCAATTTACCGGTGCCATGCGCCACGATGCGACGAATCCGTTATACGACAAAGGAGTTCGGCAATTACTGCACGTCGGCTTCAAGATCGCGGCGAAGATGGGCGACCGTTACCTGAATATGCTGGATACTTGCGAGGAATCTATCTCGCGCAATGTGACGTTCAATCTCTACAATCGCCACATTTATCCCCTGCTGGTTTTGAAGTAAAGCTGGTTGCGAAGTAACCGCGGTTCCGCCTAGTTGAGTCTTTTCACATCCGGAACCAAAAGCTGGATAATGCCGAGGGCGATCAGATACATGCACCCGGCCACCACAAACAGCGGCCCATAGGACTTGTGCGAGAAGTCGAGCCAGTAGCCGATGGCGGGCGCGGCGAGGAAGCCGGCCAGAGCGCCGCACATGCCACCGAGTCCCACAACCGAACCTACTGCGTTTCTTGGCAACATGTCCGAGGGGAGCGTGTAAAGATTCGCCGACCAGCCCTGATGCGAGGCGGCTGCAATGCTCACAAGTCCCACGGCGAGCCACAGGTTTCCGCCCGCGTTGCCCACAAAAATCGCGGCCGTGACGGCCAGTGCGCACACCAGCATGGCAGTCTTGCGAGCGCGATTCACAGTATAGCCACGCCGCAGCATCGTCGATGACAGCCAGCCACCACCAACCGAGCCAATGGTCGAGGCCTGATAGACCACCACAATCGGCAGGCCAAGATGCGACAGATCCAGCTTGTAGACGCTATTTAGAAAGCCCGGAAACCAGAACAGATAAAACCACCACACCGGGTCAGTGAGGAACTTGCCCACCATGAACGCCCACGCGGCGCGACTGCCCAGCAACTGCAGGTACGGAACGCGGACTGCTTCTGAGTGTTCCTCGTTGTCAGATCGGATCAGCGCGAGTTCCTTAGGATCCAGCCACGGGTGTTTTTCCGGTTCGCGGAAGAACAGCATCCAGAGCACGACCCAGAGAAAGCCTATAGCGCCGGTGAAGATAAACGCGGATCGCCAGCCGAAATGCAGGGCGAGGAATGGTACTGCCAGCGGCGCAATCAATGCCCCGATATTCGTTCCACTGTTGAATAATCCGGTCGCTAGTGCGCGTTCTCTGCGGGGGAACCAATAGGCGACGGTCTTGATGGCGGCGGGGAAGTTGGCGGATTCGCCAAGGCCCAGAGCAAATCGTGCCGCTCCAAACTGCACGGCGTTACCAGCCAGAGCGTGCGCCATGGCGGCGACGCTCCAGACGACCACCGCCAGCATGTAACCTACTCGCATCCCGATCCAGTCGATCATGCGGCCGACGAAGGGCATCACCAGCCCATAGGCCAGCTGGAAGGCGGAAACGATCCAGCCGTAATCGGCCTCATTCCAGCCGAGGTCTTTCTCGAGCACGGGCTTGAGCAGCCCCAAAACCTGTCGGTCAATGTAGTTGATGGTACTGGCGAAAAACAGCAGACCGCAGATATACCAACGTAACTGCGGCAAATACCAGCCGCTCCCCTGCCGCTCATCGTTCATGGTCACTCATCTCCATTGCTCATCTCGCGGGAAATGGCACAAACTTATTTGCGCACGCATTCGGTTTCCCCGCGCCTGGCGTCCCTGTCACGGTAACATCCGTTCCCGATGCACGCAGATTGACGGGACCTGGACCCATCGTCAATTCTGCATGTGACGCCATAATCTGTAAATTGCCCGGCGTATCGGCGGTCACATTGTCGAAATTCATTTCCAGCTTGTGCGCGGCGTCGAAACCATCCAGTGTAATCTTGCCGCCCCCCGGCGCGCTGTTTTCGGTGACGATGCGCAGATTGCGCAGTGTGATGTCCTGGAACACCGGGATCATGCCGTTGTCTTTCCCGAGTGGCGTGTAATGAGTGTCCATCAGGATGGGGTTGGTCACATTGCGGATGCAAACGTCTTCGTAAACGACATCATGCACAAGCCCGCCTCGGCTGTAGTTCGACTTAATGCGTATGGCATTATCGCCGCCATCCATTGACAGGTCTGTCACTCGAATGGCGTTCGCACCGCCATTGGTCTCGCTGCCAATCGACATGCCGTGACCGGAATAGAAGTGATTGTGCGAAATCGTCATATGCGTAGTCGGCAAACCCGCGCCCGCCTTGATCGCGACGTTGTCGTCTCCCGCGTCGATGAAGGAATGCGTGATTGTCACGTTTGTCGAGTTGCCCGGATCGATGCCGTCGGTGTTCCTCGCGCGCTTCGGCGAATAGATTTTTACACCCCATACCGTGAAACCATTTCCGCTCTTGTAATCCACGTGGAAATTCGGAGAGTTCCGCAGCGTGATCCGATAAAGCGTGAAGTTGTCGCAGTGCGAAAGAATCATGATACGCGGATTGTTCTGGTTGCCTCCCGCGCGGGCTTTGTCGGCCAGTTCCCACCACGTGATGTCCTGACCCAGGATCTTTTCACCGCCACGTCCGTCGATGATGCCATCCCCCATAACGCCGGCGCCTTCAGCATGGTCACCGTTGATCAGCGCCTTGCAGCCATGGCCTGACGCGTCGATCGTGCCGCATACCCCGGGTCTCAGGTCGTAATCTCGTGCATTACGCGATGCGAACAGGATGGCCCCCGTCTCGACTACCAGCGTGACGCCTTTTCGCAGTCGCAGCGGACCGCTCAGGAAAGCGTCGTGTCCCGGCTCCGGACGCAGCGCCACTGCCTGCCCTTCAAGGCAGCCGGGGGCATCGATTTCGGACTGTATACGGACAGTGTCCGGCAACTTCTCACTCGCGGCATCCAGCTTGCCGTCGCGAGAGGACAAACGCGCGCGTACTACAGCACAGACCTTCGGAATCGTCGGTTCCGGGACGTTTCGCGTGTCCTGTGCCTGCGCCGCCACGAAGGTCAACAGCGTCAGGGCGGAAATAAATACAAAGCGGATTATGCTCATGTCCGTATCTCCCCTGTTGCCAGGATTTGCTCGCCTTTGCAACTATACAGGGGCGACGGCTTTCGCCTGACTCTTATCGCCCAGAGCAGCCATCAGGAACTCTGCCACTTTGAGCGTAAGCGCGCGCTGGTATTCCGTCTTCGGCATCGCGAGCGCCTGTTGCCTGATTAGTCTGCGCCCCGGGATGCGCAACCGCTGGAAGCGATGCCCGGCACCGGCGAGCGCAAACTGCGGAAGGATAGAGTAGCCAAAGCCTGATTCCACTAAACGCTTAATGACTTCAGTGTCGTCGGCCTCCATCACAACGCGCGGGCTAATACCCACGTCGTGGAAGTACCTCCCAATCAATCCCCTCATGTTGCTTCCGTTCGGATAGAGCAGGAATGAAGCCTTCGCCATCTCATCCGGGTGGATGGTTGCCACTGCACCGTCTCTGTGGCTCTCCGGAGACGGACGAATTACGAGCAGTTCTTCCTGGTATAAAGGCAGTATCGTGAGTTCCGGATGTGTGACCGGCAGCGAAATCAATCCAAGGTCAAATTTTCGTTCAATGAGCCCTCCCACAATTTTTTCCGTGGGACCCACCGTGACATGCAGTTCTGCATGAGGGAATTTACGCCGGAGGTTGCGCAGGGGGCTGCCCAATTTGTAGATCAGGGTTGTAGCCCCGCTGGCAAAGTGAAAAGGCCGTGAGTCCTCGGCAGGAGCGTCGGCAAAATCGCGATGGATCTCTCCTACCTTGCGCATGATCTCCCGCGCGTGTTCCGCAAAACGATACGCATGTGGCGTTGGCGCAATCCTCTTCCCGTTTCGGACGAACAACGGTGTTCGAAGCTCCTGCGCAAGCGATTTCAGCTGCAGGCTTACGGCACCAGGCGAGACGTGAAGAATCTCCGCGCTCCGGGTAACGGTGGAGTGCTCCATCACAGCCAGAAATACTTCGAGTTGTCGCAGATCCATGGACATGGATTTTATCAGACGTACCCTTCAATTGTTAAGTCATGCTAAACGATTTGTTTCATTCTTTGAGCTATCGCCCCGATAAATGATTTGGATATACTCGCCTGTACGAACTGTTACGAAACTGTTTCGCTCAGGAGTCAGATAAATGAAGTCACTATTCCGCCCCGCGTCGGCCCGGATTGCGGTTTTGAAAGTTAACAGCGCTGCTTCTAACGCCTCGAATGCAGGCATTTCTGCGTCGAAGGCAACCGTAACCACACACCGAACTATTGGTCTGCTCGCATTGACGCTGGCTTGCCTGTTGTTCGCCACCAGCGGACTGCATGCCCAGGCAGTCGCGGTAGCCGAAGTGGAAGGCACCGTTTCGGACCCGTCCGCGAAGGTTATCGTGGGCGCGCAGGTTATTCTGACCAACACGGACACCAAGGCGGCCCACGCCACGGTGACCGACGGAGACGGGCACTACGTGGTTAGCAATCTTTCCCCTGGTCCGTACTCGCTTGAGGCAAAAGCACCGGGCTTCAAAGACTACAGGCAGAGCGGAATCATTCTCGAAGTAGCCCACAATATCGCGATTAATGTATCGCTGACCGTCGGCGCGGTGACGGAAACGATCGAAGTCTCAGCGAACGCGGCGATGGTGGAGACCAAAGACAGCGCGATTGCGCAGGTCATGGACGAGGCCAAGATCACGGAACTGCCGCTCAACGGCCGCAATCTGACTCAGTTGCTTACGCTCACCGGCGGCGGCACCACGGCTCCGGCAGGTGACCTTACGGGCAGTAAGAACATCCAGGGTTCAAACGGCTCCGGCACGTTCTCGGTGGCTGGTGGCCAGGCCAACGGCGTAAACTACCTGCTGGATGGTGGCGACAATAACGACTCGTTCAGCAACGTGAACCTTCCGATTCCGTTCCCGGACGCAGTGCAGGAATTCAGCGTGCAAACCAATGCGCTGCAGGCGCAGTTTGGATTGCATCCCGGCGGCGTGGTCAACGTCGTGACCAAGTCTGGAACTAATTCATTCCACGGTGATCTGTTTGAATTCCTCCGCAACTACGAACTCAATGCCCGGCCGAAGGGACTCACAACGGTGGCCGGTTCCGTTCTGCAGTCGCAGCGCGACTCCCTGAAGCGCAACCAGTTTGGTGGCACCGCCGGGGGCAAACTTATTAAGGACAAACTCTTCTATTTCGGCGGGTACCAAAAAACGACGCAACGCAGCAACCCGTCGGATACCACGGCCCATACCGAGACGGCGCTTACGCTCGCAGGTAACTTCAGCGTGGAGGATGCGACCACTTCGGCCGGCGGCTGCCAGTCGAAAGCGAACAACCTGAAAGACCCGCTCGATCCGACCGGCAAGACCGTCTTCGCCGGTAACATTATCCCGCAGTCGCGGATGGATACTTCCGGCATGAAGCTGCTCACCTACATTCCGGTTTCCACTGACACCTGCGGACTTTATCTTTACGGTCAGCCGGCTAACAACCCGGACTGGCAGTACGTGGGACGCGTGGACTACAACAAGAGCGACAAGAACCAGATGTTCGCGCGGTATTACATTTACAACTACACGGCAGAAGCCTTCTTCGACGGGAAGAATGCACTGACCACCGGACCGAATCCTGGCAATCGGGATGAGACAAACACGCTGACACTCGGCGACACCTACACTTTCAGCCCGACGAAAGTCAATTCGTTCCACGCCACCTTCGACCGCCGTGCCGACAACCGCGGTTCAGCTCCGAATCTGTTCGGCCCGCAGGCGCTGGGCATGAAAATCAATGACAACATGCCGGACAACTATATTCAGATAACGGTCGGCAACTACTTCAACGTCGCGTGCGGAACCTGCGCTCCAGGCTACTTCAACGTTAATAACTTTCAGGTATCCGACGATTACCAGCTGACGGTCGGCAAGCACCAGCTCGCCATCGGCTTCGATGGCCGCAAAGAACAATTCAACGAGACAGCCAACCAGCAGTCGAATGGTCAGTGGACGTTCAGCGGCGGCAGCACGACCGGTTATTCCGGCGACAACCTCGCCGACCTGGAAATGGGCCATCTGTCCGCATGGAATCAGGGCAACGCGCTGTCGGACTATCTCAGGCAGACTGTAATCGGCGTTTATATCCAGGATTCATGGCGCGCCGCAAATCATCTGACGGTCAACCTCGGCGTGCGCTGGGAGCCGGACATGCCGGCCAGCGACAAACAGTGCCGTGGCAATCAGTTCAACCTCGCTGATTTCATCGCAGGAGTTCACAGCACCGAATACCCCGCAGCTCCGGCTGGTTTGCTCTTTGGCAAGGATGCTGGCAATACCAACGGCTGCACATTCTCCAATAAACATCTGCTGGCCAGTTCGCCCCGTCTGGGACTCGTTTGGGATCCAACGGGAAAGGGCAAGCAGACCATTCGTGCCGCTTTCGGCCTGATGCACGATTCCACCGAATTGTTCTATCCGGAACGCTGGACGACGAATCCCCCGTACGCCTCACAGATCAACGGTCAGACAAATCTGCTGGCAACCGCTCCATTCTCGAATCCCTGGAACGGCTATGTTTCGCCCACCGGCGTTGCGGGAGATCCGTTCCCTGGCGCGACGATCTTCCCCAGTTCGGGTGCATACGTGACCGTACCGCCGAACGTGCACGATACTTACATGCTGCAGTGGAACGTGAGTTATCAAAAGCAGATCGCAAAGGACTGGCTTGCCACGGCAACCTACATCGGCAACCGGACAAACCACATCCTGGGTGCCAACGATATCAACTCGCCCGTCTACTCGGCCGGCGCAACCGTAGCCAACGAGCAGGCGCGACGTCCGCTGAGCCTGATCAACGCCACGCAGGGCGCTTATTACAGCACGATCATCCAGACGGATGACGGTGTTTCCTCCAGCTACAATGGCCTGCTGCTGAAGGGTGAGCATCGCTTCTCGAATCACGTCAGCATGCTGGCCAACTACACTTGGTCACACTGCATCAGCACGTACGATTTCGGCGGCGAGTTGGCAGGCAACGACTACCAGAATCCCAATAACCGCGATAACGAGAAGGCGGACTGCAATTACGACCGGCGCCACCAGTTTAATGTTTCCATGGTTGCCGCCAGCGGCGGTTTGGGTTCCGGTTTCCTCAAAAGCGCAACTAGGGACTGGCAGGTTGCCCCTCTGATCAGCCTCTATACCGGCCAGCCGCTCACTGTCACCACAGGGTCTGATGTTTCGCTCACGGGCGAAGGCGCTGATCGACCAAACATTGCAGTTGGCGTGCCTCTTAATGTTGGTGCGGGCCTCAATAACTGGTTCAATACTGCTACCTTCGTGGGTGGTTGCACCACGGCGGCATATGTCGGCAACATTGCGTGTGTTCCTCTCGGACAGTTCGGAGATTCCCCGCGCGATGTCGTGCACGGACCCGGCACCATCCAGTGGGACATGTCGCTGACCCGCAACTTCCAGATCAGTGAACGGTACAAACTGCAGTTCCGTTCGGACTTCTTCAACATCATGAATCACGCCAACTGGGGCAACCCGGCAACTGGTTTGACGAGTGCAACGTTCGGTCAGATAACGAGCTTCAGCTCGCCTCGGCTGATCCAGGTGAATATGAAGTTGTTCTTCTAACCTGAATCGCTGCGCGCTTTCAAACACTGTCACAATAAAAGGCCTCGGGATCTTCGGACCCCGAGGCCTTTTTCCATTTCCTGCGAAAGCTCTAACCTGCCTACTCCGCGACCTTGCCCAACTTGAACCCGAAATAATTTTTCGCGTTGCGGAACGAGATATCCGTCACCATCTTGCCAAGCAACTGCTTATCGTCTGGCAACAGTCCGCGTCGCACATCGTCGCCCAGCATCCTGCAAATCAGCCGCCTGAAGTAATCGTGACGCGGATACGAGAGGAAACTTCTGGAATCGGTCACCATACCGACCAGCCGCGATAACAGACCCATCGTCGCCAACATCCGCATTTGCGCTTCCATACCGTCCAGTTGATCGAGGAACCACCACGCCGACCCCCATTGCATCTTGCCTGCCACGCTTCCATCCTGGTAGTTACCGATCATCGTCGCGAACACCGGATTATCCGCGGGATTCACGTTGTAGATGATCGTCTTCGCCAGCTGATCAGTGGAATCGAGGCTATCGAGAAAACGCGCCAACGGACGAGCCTGGTCGAAATCGCCAATCGAATCGAAGCCTGTGTCTGGACCCAACAATCGTCGCATTCTCGCATTTGTGTTACGCAGCGCGCCCAGATGAAATTGCTGTGCCCAACCGCGGGCGTGATCCAGAATCGCCATCCGAT
>CAIKAS010000235.1 GCA_903825445.1 uncultured Acidobacteriia bacterium | reverse complement strand
CTGCCGGCGTCACCGTCAGCGTTCGGCCAATCCCGTCGTAGGTATACGAAACCGCGGCTGGCGCGCTGCCCGAAATATACGCAGCCGGCGGCGATCCTGCCGGCACCGCCTGCGGCTGCGATGTCTGCTGTAGTTTCCCCAGCGGGCACGCGACCTCCGGCTACTCGGTCGCGTCAGTTATGCTCTATCGAACACGGGTGCCCTGACGTTGAAGGGAGACACGCAAGGAATGGCCTCTTCAGGAACGCGTCGGCGTCGACTCTAGGCTGCGATATTTCAAACGGATCGAAAGCCGGGCCTTCCTGAATCCAGAAGACGGAGTCGGTCCTAAAATAGGTCGTGACGGGACCGCCCACACTGCGCTCCAGAAACTCGCGAACGAGATTAGCCGCGGGCAACGTTGGAAGAGTTGCGCTGCGTACATACATTCTTGGCACCTGGTCACTGAACCGAAAGCCAGCCAGAGAGAAACGAGTGCTGGACACCACGAACTCATTCGCCGGGACGCTTCCTCGTATCTGATACGTCGAGAATCTTCCCCCTCTGCGGACGAATACCGTTGCGTTGCCACTAAAGCAAATAACCTCGGCTACACTGAGTCCCGCAGGCACCATCCCCATGCCAGGGTTCGCCCGGGTCCAGTTGGAATACACCTGGGTTCCATTCCCGATAGAATCAAAGGGCATCATCACATCAATCGACATGGAAAGATCTTGCTCCGTGGGAGCGACCATCAACCGAGCCAGGCGCCGGCCCGCGCACGCGGTATCCACGAAGCGCTGGAACTCGATCTTCAGATTTTCGGGGCCGAATTCTTTAGCAGAGACCACTCGGCTCTGGTCCCAGATATTCGTTGACACCGACTTAACGTCCCAGGCCGCTCGGACTGTGACCACAGTCAGAACGCACAGACTAAGCAGCCCTATGTAGCGGAATATGCGCATGTCAGGTTGTCCCAGGACAGCAATTATGATCCAGGTAGCCGGTGATTGCGCCGCTGGCTGCGTTGAGGTCGGTAAACGTGCCGGGGCCAAGAACACCAGGCCGACATCGTTCATGCCCGTGTATGCATGCAGAACCTCGTGCATGAGGCCAGCCACCTGCATTGCCGCATCCCGTTAGCGCAGCGGCTTCAGCGTCACAAGACGTTCAATCTGCTCACTCGCGCTGCACGCAGCAATCGCTATGCTTGAGGAAACGTATCCCGGAGCCCCGATCATGATTGTCGCCGGAACGCCACTTGAAGGCTTTCTGATCCGTCCAAAAATTCGCCCATAAACATCGGCACGATACGGTTCCACTCGGTCCGGCACCGTCGCCGACGCACCAGATAACTTCTCAGCGCTGTCCGACTGCACCCTGAGATATAGCGGACACGAGGGTGACACTGTCAGAACTCCTGACGCCTCCTCGCCCTGTTTGCAATCGAGCGTTACCCTCACCTCTTGGGTCACGCCGTTGACAAGTAACACACGGTCTCTGACTATAAACCCGCAGTCCCGATTCTGGACACGAACCGAGTGTAATCCAAAGCCAAAATCGCAAAACTGCGTATGCCCTCCCCGAGTCACCGCCCCCTCAACCACCTCACCCTTTGAATCAAGCAACGCTACTGGAACCGACGCAGGCTGCCCAGACGAGTCCACAACGGTAACCTGAAGAGCGCAAAAGTCGCTGGCCGCAAGGCGAAGCCCACACACAAGCAGAAATACACAAAGTCTCGACACGTTCATTGGGAGATTAGGTCCGGAAAACAGTTTTGGATGACAGTTGTTGTGTAGCCCATGGATTGCTGGGGATTGCCCAGATCGTTGCCGAATATACCGCTGATATGTCCCAACTCATGGAGAAGAAAAATGGCTTGGAAGTCTGACGTGGTCAGCGAGCCAAGGTTGTTGCCCTGCGCAAACAAACTCAAGAGGTTCGTATTCAGGCCGGGTATGTTGGTGGCAGGATCCATAAACACTCCACTCACCAGAATTTGATTATTTGCCGTTTGCGCCGCAAGGAAAGAAACCGTACCGTCGGAGTTGACCTGAACCCCGCTATCCGGCGATATGGCGTAACTCGCGTTAGACAGCGCAGACTTCGCACCGCCAGAACTTGCGAACCCCAGCGCCGAATCACACAGAGACGAATCCAGAGCGCCCAGCGCCTCAGCGGCGCCCGCAAAATAGGTCAATCCCATTCCCGACTTTATAGCCCCGATGTCAGACGGTTGGCTCAATGGAGGCAAAGTACTGTTTGTACCACTACCACTTCCACTGCACGCACTCGAATTCTCCGCCTGATAGCAAGGCGGTGCGGCATCGCAGGACACGCCGAGGTTTAGCGCCTCGAGTACCTCAGAGCTGACCGTGCAAGGATCGAGGCTGTCCCAAGTCGCACTCTCGGCGTCCGCGCAAT
>CAIKAS010000234.1 GCA_903825445.1 uncultured Acidobacteriia bacterium | reverse complement strand
GTGAAGAGCCGGGAAGATTTCAAAGAAATCGCCGACGCCAAACAGAAGAAGCTGAATCCGCGCAAGCCTTACACTCTTCAGGCGAGACAGACTATCGGCCAGATGCAGTTGACGCCGGATGGCAAGTACGTTTTGGCAGTGATTGCGGAAACGGCAGCGGGTTCAAAGAATTCCGTTGTGCCGAACTGGATCACCGATTCCAGCTTTCCGGAAGATTTGCCGGGGCGGACCCGCGTGGGCGACGGAATCACATCCCGGCGCCTCGCCATCATCAACGCGGTGACGGGCGAGGTAAAGATGCTGGAGCATGGGCAAGGCACGCCTGACGCGCAGATCCAGGACGCGTCGACGTGCGGGGGCGGAGCGGCACCATCAGTAGCGTGGTTTTCGGGCGACGGAAGCAAAGCGGTGCTCAGTGCGCGGTCGCAAGACAACAAGAGCTGCTGGTATTTCGCGCTGGATCCGGCAACCGCGAAGGTCCGTGTACTGAACGCCGAGTTCGATCCGGCCTGGCTGGGCGGGCCGGGCGATAGCCAGGGATGGCTGGGCGACAACCGAACTTTCTATTTCACGTCGGAACACGATGGGTTCAACCATCTGTATGAGGTGGCGTATGACGGCGGCGAACCGAAACAGATGACGTCGGGAAAGTTTGAAGTGGACCGGGTGGTGCTGTCACGCGACAAGTCGACTTTCTATTTGACGACGAGCGAGGGTAGTCCGTACGAGAGGCAGTTGTGGCGCATGCCAGTCGGAGGCGGTACACGGTCGCGACTAACGAAACTGCCGGGAAATCATCAGACAGCGCTTTCGTTCGACGAGAAGTGGCTGGCGGATGTTTATTCGTTCACCGGCAGGCCGCCGGAATTGTACGTGGAGGCGAATGAACCCATGGCAGCGGCGGCAAAACTGACTGAGTCGCCATCACCGGAGTTTGCAACCTATGCGTGGGTGGACCCTTCGATTGTAGAGATTCCGGCACGAGACGGTGCGAAGGTGCCGGGCCATCTTTACAGGCCGGTGAACTTTCCGAAGGGCGGGCCCGCGGTGATTTTCGTGCATGGCGCTGGCTATGTGCAGAACGTACACCGATGGTGGCCGAGCCTTTACTACCATGAATATCTCTTCCATCATTTCCTGATGGAGCATGGATACTTGGTGCTGGATGTGGACTATCGGGGGTCGCGGGGTTATGGGCGCGACTGGCGCACTGCGATTTACCGGCAGATGGGCGGGACGGATCTCAACGATCAGATCGATGCGGCTAAGTGGCTGGTGTCGATGCAGGGCGTGGATGCGAAGCGGATCGGAATTTATGGCGGGAGTTATGGCGGGTTCATTACGCTGATGGCTATGTTTACTCAGCCAGATGTCTTCGCGGCAGGTGCGGCATTGCGGCCGGTGAGCGACTGGGCGAATTACAACCAAGGGTACACAGGTAACATTCTGAATCAGCCGCAGATGGACGGAGAGGCTTACAAGCAGTCATCGCCGATTTATTTCGCGAGCGGGCTGAAGGGGCGACTGCTGATCGCGCACGGCATGGTGGATACGAACGTGCACTTCGTGGATACGGCGCGACTCGTGCAGAAGCTGATCGAACTGGGGAAGGACAACTGGGATGTAGCGATATATCCAGCGGAGGATCATGCATTTCGGGAACCTTCCAGTTGGACGGATGAGTATAAGCGTATTTTTCGGTTGTTCGAAAGCACGCTGAAGGGTCCGTCTGGCGGGCGGTAACGGGACGCGGCAGTCTGTGGGATTCTAAACCGCTTCCGATATACTCGTTTTTCGCATGCGCGCAACCCATGCGGAGGGGGGAACAGAACCATGACTCGTCTACTTGTGATCTACAATCGGCCTGCGGACCCGGCTGCATTCAATCGATACTATGCGGAGACGCATATTCCAATCGCGCAAAGGATTCCGGGCCTGCGGTCCTACACAATAAGCGCAGGAAGTCCGGCGGTTCTCGCCGGCGATGCCGCACCGCACCTCATAGCTGAGTTGGATTTCGGCAGCCAGGCGGATTTGCAGGCCGCACTCGCTTCCGAAGAAGGAAAAGCGGCGGCGGCGGACCTCGCCAACTTTGCTCAGGCGGGCGTATCACTGCTGGCATTTGAGGTAAAGAGCCACTAAGCAGAAATTGAAAGCGCCGTTAAAGACGAGCGCCCGTTAAAATACAGGCTTGAGCAACGCTGCGGGGGAAAACGGGGCAGTGGCTGTTCTGGCGGAGAAACCGTCAGTAGCGCGGGACATCGCCAAAGTTCTGGGGGCGAACGCAAAAGGCGACGGATACCTGCATGGCAATGGCTACGTGGTCACGTGGGCCATCGGGCACCTGGCGTCCCTGGCACAACCCCATGAGATGCGCCCGGAGTGGAAATTCTGGCGGCGCGAGCAGTTGCCCATGCTTCCGGCGGAATGGCCGCTGGTGGTCTACGAAAAAACCAAAGATCAGTTTGAGGTTGTGCGGAAGATCCTGACTTCCCCGCGTGTGAGCCGCATTATTTGTGCTACGGATGCGGGCCGCGAGGGCGAATTGATCTTCCGTTACATTTACGAAGCTGCAGGATCCTCAAAACCGATTAGCCGGTTGTGGATCTCATCGCTGACGCCGGACGCGATTCGCAAGGGGTTCGCAGCGGTAAAGCCGGGCGTTGATTACGAACCGCTGGCGGATGCGGCGCGGGGCAGAAGCCGAGCTGACTGGCTGGTAGGGATGAATCTGTCCCGTGCCTATACTTTGACGTACGGCGACGTCTTGAGTGTGGGCAGAGTGCAGACGCCGACGCTGGCGATGGTGGTGGAGCGCGAACTGGCGGTGCGGAGTTTCGTGCCGGAGCACTACCTGGAGGTAGTCGCGACCTTCCGGCCGCAAAGTCAGCAAGATGCGGAATCGTACCAGGGCACCTGGGTGCGGGATGTGGCCGACGTGCAGAAATCGGCGCGCCTGCCAGCGGACGGTGACGAGGCGAAGCGGATTGTAGCGCGGGCGAAGACAGGAACAGCTTCAATTGACTCGGTGAAGGCCGAGACGCAGAGGATGGGTCCGCCGCTGCTCTACGATTTGACGGAGTTGCAACGTCATGCGAATCGGCTGTTTGGATTCAGCGCACAACACACGCTCGATACCGCGCAAATTCTGTACGAACGGCATAAGCTGCTGAGCTATCCACGCACGGACAGTCGGTATTTGTCGCACGATGTGGCGGCGACGGTGTCAGGGATTGTGGATACCATTGCACCGCGCTATGCGGGATTGCTCGCACCGGGGACCGGCGAGAAACAGCTAAGCAAAAGGTTTGTGGACGACGCGAAGGTCAGCGATCACCATGCAATTATTCCGACCGTGACGTCACCTGAACGGGCGAACTTGTCTCCAGACGAAGCGAAGATCTACGACCTTGTTTGTCGCCGATTTCTTTCATGCTGGCACGAGGATCATATTTGGTCGGTGACGACCGTGATTGCGGCCATCGCGAACGCCGAGATCATCGATAAGTATCACTCGTCGGGAAAGGCAATCCAGCAAGTTGGCTGGAAGGCGCTGGATTTCCAGACGGAGAAGAAGAGGGAGAAGAAGCGCAAAGCGGGCGAATCGGGGTCAACGGAAGCCACCGCCGAGGAAGACGAGCAAACGCTGCCGGCGGGTCTGGCGCGCGGGCAGGCACAGGACGTCCTGAATGCGGATGCGGTTCGCAAGAAGACCCGCGCGCCCAAACGCTTTACCGAGGCCACGCTGCTTACAGCGATGGAAACAGCAGGGAAGACGCTCGATGAAAAAGAGCTGTCGGATGCGATGAAGGAAACAGGGCTGGGGACTCCGGCAACCAGGGCCTCGATCATTGAAGTCCTGCTAAAGCGAGAGTACATCGTGCGGCAGGCGAAGAACCTGGAAGCTACAGATAAGGGGATCCGGCTGATTGGGGTAGTGCATCCGGAAGTAAAGAGTCCGACGATGACGGGGCAGTGGGAGGCGTATCTCAAGCGGATACAAAGGGGCGAAGCGCAGTTGGAGCCGTTTCTGCGCGGGATTGAGGATTATGTCAGGGACGTGGTGGGGAAGGCCGGACAGATTCAGGCGGCACCGCGGGCAGGTTTTCCAGCGGGCGGACGACAAAATTCAGGCAAGGATGACACACCGCAGAACTTGTGGGCTAACGATGAAGCGCAGGGTGCGGACGGGCGGGGAAAAACTCGGCCAGCTGCGCTGGTTGCGGTCCTAAGCCCTGGCCCGCGAACAGTAAGCCCGCCTGCACAGCGAATCACTGCGGCAGAAGGTGAGCCGCTGGACGCGCTGCTACATCGGGCTTTTGGATTTTCAGCATTTCGCGCGAATCAGGAGGATGTTTGTCGCACAGTCATGGCTGGACGCGATGCACTGCTCGTCATGCCCACCGGCGCGGGAAAATCGCTCTGCTATCAATTGCCAGGTCTGGCCCTGGGCGGGACGACGCTGGTGATCAGTCCTCTGATCGCGCTGATGGAAGACCAGTACGCCAAACTGCGGGAACGGGGTTTCTCTGTCGAGTGCATTCATTCTGGCCGGGACAGAGCCGCCTCGCGGCAGGTGTGCATCGACTATCTAAACGGCAAGCTACAGTTCCTTTTTATCGCACCGGAGCGACTGCGTGTGCCCGGCTTCCCCGAGATGCTGGCTAAGCGAAAGCCGACGCTCATCGCAATCGACGAGGCGCACTGTATTTCGCAATGGGGCCACGATTTTCGTCCGGATTACAGGCTGCTCGGCGGATATATTCCTATTCTGCGTCCCGCGCCGGTTATTGCGCTGACGGCAACGGCGACGGCCATCGTGCAGCGCGATATCAGTGCTCAACTGGGGTTTGACGAGGCGGCAAGTTTCATCCACGGCTTCCGGCGGTCGAATATTGCGATTGAGGTGGTGGAGACGAGTCCATCTCAGAGGCCCGGGCTGGCCAGGGAACTGTTGGGCGACCCGGAGCGGCGGCCTGCGATTATCTACACACCGAGCCGCAAGCAGGCAGAGAGTGTGGCCGCGCTGCTGGCGCATCAGTTTCCGACGGCGGCATATCATGCCGGGCTGGATGCGGAGCGCAGGCGACGGGTGCAGGATCAGTTTTTGAACGGCAAGCTGGAAATCGTGGTGGCGACGATCGCGTTCGGGATGGGCATCGATAAGGCCAACATCCGGACGGTAATGCACACGGCGCTGCCGGGGAGTGTGGAAGCTTACTACCAGGAGATCGGACGCGCGGGGCGGGATGGCCAGCCGAGCCGGGCCATCCTGATGCACTCTTATGCAGATCGCCACACTCACGATTTCTTCTTTGAACGTGATTATCCCGACGTGAAAGTGCTCGACCAGATTTATGCGAAGCTGCGGACACAGCCGCAACCACGCGAAGTAGTGGAAAGGCACTGCAAGGTGGGTGCGGACGTTTTCGAGAAAGCACTGGAAAAGCTTTGGACGCACGGCGGCGTAACGATAGATGCATCGGACAACCTGAGCCGTGGCGAGGGCGACAATAACACCTGGCGCGATTCCTACATCGCGCAGGGTGCTCAGAAACAGGCGCAGATCGAGGCGATGATTCGGTATGCGCAAAGTAGCCAGTGCCGAATGTCGAGTCTGGTGCGGCACTTCGGCGATACGGCGGATAGCCAAAGGCCTTGCGGCATTTGCGATTTCTGCGCCCCGGAAAGTTGCGTGGCACAGGTCTTTCGGACCGCGAGTGAAGAGGAGCAGTTACTGGCAAGACAGGTATTGGATTCGATCACGATGACCGGCAGATCGATTGGGCAATTGCACACGCAGCTCTGCTCAAAGAACGGCATGGACCGGGACTCTTTCGAGGAACTCATGGGCGCGCTGGCGCGAGCGGGGTTCGTAAAGCTGGTGGAATCGGTATTCGAGAAAGACGGCAAGCAGATTCCGTTTCGTAAGGCGAGCATCACACGGGAAGGCGAGGAATTGAAGGAAGACACTCCACTTGATCTCTCGATCCGGGGAACGCTGGAAACGGCGAAGGCCGAAACGAAGGGACGCCGGAAGAAAACGCCGCTTTCCGCTAAGAAATCCGCAAGAAAGGGCCGGGCGGCACGGACGTCTTCGAGAAAACCGACGGAAGATCGTTTTGAGATGCAGGAAACACCGGCAGCTGCGGATTCGAAGGCTGCGGTGCTGCTGAAGGAATGGCGGCGGAATCAGGCGAAAAAGCTGGGTGTGCCATCGTTCCGCGTGATGTCGGACCGGGTACTGACGGCGATTGCGGAGGATCAGCCCGCGACCCTGGCGGAGCTAATCGCAATACCGGGAATCGGATTGAAGACGGTGGAGAAATACGGGGCGCAGATCTATAAAATTCTGGATCAGGCGCGGCGATAGGCCGGGACAGCACCGGGGTCGGAAAACCGCCTCCTGGATCTGGTAGAATTCCTTAGTGCTCCCACCGGGGCCTAAACAAGGACATCGCGAAATGTTCAAAACAAAAAAGGACCAGGCCGTGCCAGCCACTGATGTGGCTCAGGGGCTGTCCGGCGGGACACCCGTGGCGGGACAGTACACCAGCGGGGATGTGGCGCGGATTGCGGGCGTGAGCTTGCGGCAACTGCAGTGGTGGGACGAACGGCATGTAGTTTCACCGCAGCAGGAAGGGCATCGCCGCGTCTACCGGCAGCAGGAAGTGGTGGAAGTATCGGTGATCGCCGAGTTGCGCCGCAAAGGGTTTTCACTACAGAAGATCCGCCGAGTACTGAAGTTCCTGCAAAAAGAGATGGGCCGAAAGCTCGCGGACGCCGTGGCTGAAAACAGCGACATCCATCTCATTACGGACGGCAAGAATATTTACCTGGAAGATCAGCCGGATCGCGTGATCGATGTATTGAAGAACGCTAAACAGCCGATGTTTCTGGTGTGTGTGACGGACCAGTGGCGTCGATTCCAGCCCGGCAGCGGCGTGCAGCGCAAGCCGGCCCGCAGCGTCACGTCGAGCGAAAATCCCGCGAGCCTGAAATCCAGGGTCGGTTAGGCCGGGGGATTCGCCGGTGATTTTCTCTTTTTCATACCTGCTGCTGATACCGTTGGCTGGCCTTGTCATTGGATCGATTGCCTATTGCTTTCTGGCGATACTGGCGGCCATTCGATACCGCAGGACGGGCGTCAAACATTTGCAGGAGTTTCCTCCTGTATCAGTGCTGCGGCCAATGGCCGGAGACCGGGATAATACCGAGGCCGGGCTGCGCGCCGTCTTCGAGCAAGACTACCCGGCTTTTGAAGTGATACTGGGGGCTCCATCGCCGGAGGACGCGGCCGTTCCCATTGCGCGAAGGATAATGGCCGCCCATCCAAACACTCCGTCGCGGCTCATTTTCACCGGTGACTCCCCGTATCCAAACAGGAAAGTCTGGCAGTTGCGCGCGCTGTGGGAGCAGGCAAGTCACGAAACGATCGTGATGGCCGACAGCGATATCCGCTGGGCGCCGGATTGTCTAAAGACGGTGGTTTCCGAGCTGGAGCAGCCGGGTGTTGGCCTTGTAACGTGTCCGTATCGTGCAACTGCTGGTGCCAGCTGGTGGTCCCGAATGGAAGCGCTCGGACTCAACGTGGATTTCATCTCCGGCATGTTGACGGCACGCATGCTCAACGGAATGGACTACGCGATCGGATGCACCATTGCAACGCGAAAGCCCGAGATCGACGCAATCGGCGGATGGCAGGAAGTGCAGCCTTATCTCTCGGAAGATTTCGTGATTGGCAATCGCATGCACGGGCTCGGGCGTACAGTAATTCTTTCGCGGGCTGTCATTGAGCACTACATCGGAAACGAGGGTATGCGGGCGAGTTGGAGCCACCGCCTGCGCTGGGCGCGGGGTTCGCGGCGTTCGCGCCCGGCGGGTTACGTTGGCGAGGTTTTTACGAAGCCGACGATACCTGCACTGGCGTTGTGGCTGCTCGCGCCCACCTGGGGCGGCCCGCTCGTAGTTGCAGCTCTCGTCATGCGCCTGGCTGTTGTGTGGACGGCTGCGGTGTGGGTACTGGCGGACACGGAATTCAAGTGGCGCTGGTGGTTATTGCCGGCAGAGGATGTCTGTTCGTTCGCTACGTGGGTGCTGGGCTTCTTTGGAAACAAGCTGAAGTGGCGGGGACACACGCTTATTATCGGGCGCGACGGAACGATTCGGACTTCTTCGTAGCTGTGTTTACTTCTTCAGCGCTTCAATGATCGCAGGCACGACCTGGAATAGGTCGCCTACGATGCCATAATCGGCGGCTTCGAAGATGGGAGCCTCAGGATCCTTGTTGATCGCAACAATCGTCTTCGAACCCTTCATGCCAACCAAATGCTGGATAGCGCCAGAGATGCCGACCGCCACGTAGAGCTTTGGTGCGACCGTTTGGCCGGAACTGCCGACCTGGCGTTCCATGGGGAGCCATCCGTTATCGCAAATAGGTCTGGAAGCCGCGAGTTCCGCGCCCATGGCCTGCGCGAGTTGCTCCACCAGCGCGATGTTCTCGGCTTCGCGGATGCCTCGGCCTACAGAGACGATTCGCTCGGCGGCGGTAAGATCGACGGCGCGCTGCGATTCACGGAATCTTTCGAGAGGTTTGGTGCGAATCCCAGCCGGGTCAAGGGCCGGCGCCACGACTTCGACTGCACAGGCCGTTTCCGATTTCACTGCGTTCTCGGCGCGGAAGGCTCCCGCCTGGATGGACCCAAAATACGGGGCTTCGCCTTCGAAGCGAACATCTGCGCTCATCTTGCCCTGAAAAAGCTGGCGAACCAGCGTGAGGCCGCCTTTTTCCACGCGGTGTGCGACGACGTCGCTTACTAAAACACGCCCGAAGGTCGCGGCCAGCGCCGGGGCGAAATCCCGAACCTGATATGTGTGCGGGAAGAACACGTACGAGGGGCTATGCAGCGCGATGAGCGGCTTAAGTGCCAGAGTATAGCCGTCGGAGGTGTATTCGGCGAGGAGTTCGTGATCGACAGCGTGAACCTTATCCAGTTTGTATCCGGCCACGACGGAGGCAACAGGTGCGATTCCGCGCCCCAGGACGACAGCGTAGACAGGTTGGCCGAGTTCGGCGCCAATCTGCTGGGCGGCGGCCAGAACTTCGATCGACATGCCGTGAAGTTTGCCTTCATGCTGTTCAAGAACTGCCAGGATGCCGCTCATAGTACGCGCGCCTCAAATCGGAGTTTGTCCACCAGTTGCGCGGCAGCTTCCTGCGGGGTACCTTCGAAGATCTGCGACCGCTTCGATTTCTGTGGCAGGTAGATGCGTTCCAGGCGGAGTGAAGGCGCAGTTGCGTTGGCAACCGGCTCAATGCGCTTGATTTCCTTCGACTTCGCCTTCTTGATGCCCATGAGCGTCGCGTAGCGAAGTTTTGCCGCACCGGACTGGATGGTCAGCAGGGCGGGCAACGGCATTTCCACATGCTGGAACCAGCCGTCTTCCAGTTCACGCTTCACCCGGATACCGCCGGGAGTAGTCTCAATACTCATCACGAGCGTGGCGTGAGCGAAGCCCATCACCTCGGCCAGGATGACGCCGGTCTGGCCATAGCCAAGATCGTCGGACTGAAGCCCGGTGAGGATGACGTCTGGAGTTTCAGACGCGAGCGCACTGGCCATGTTGCGGGCAAGCCCGAGGGGATCGGCGGCGTTTTCCGAAAACTCGATATGAATGGCGCGATCAGCCCCTTTCGCGAGCGCCTCGCGGATAGTTTGTGTGGCGCGATCCGGGCCGGAACAGAGCACAACCACTTCCCCGCCCGAACCTTCGCGAAGCTGAAAGGCGGCTTCGAGCGCATAGGCGTCGGGTTCGTTGATTTCCCAGGAGAGATCTGTGTCGTCGATCCAGGTCCCCGATGCGTCGACTTTGAGCAGGCTATCCCGGGCGGGCACCTGCTTGATGGCTACTACAATTTTCATGAAAGTTGGGCTCCCGCTCAGTCGGTAAAGCGCTTGAAAATGAGCGCACCATTGGTGCCGCCGAAACCGAAGGAATTACTGAGCGCGTAATCGAGCTTCATCGGGCGGGGCTGATTCGGGATGTAATCGAGGTCGCAGCCTTCGCCTGGACTATCGAGATTGGCCGTCGGCGGCGCAATTTGATTCACCAGGGCGCAAACCACGATGCCGGCTTCAAGCGCTCCTGCACCACCAAGCAAATGTCCAGTCATAGATTTCGTGGAACTGACAGCGAGTTTGAAAGCGTGGTCTCCAAAAGTGCGCTTGATAGCAGCAGTTTCCGCCTTATCGCCAAGCGGCGTGGAAGTGCCGTGGGCGTTAATGTAATCGATCTTTTCCGGCGTAATCTTAGCGTCATTGAGCGCATTGCGCATCACACGGTAAGCACCCTCGCCGTCCTCGGGCGGCGAAGTGAGATGGTAAGCGTCGCCGCTCATGCCGTAACCGACGATTTCCGCCAGAATAGGCGCGCCTCGCCGCTTCGCAACTTCGAGTTCTTCAAGAATAAGAATGCCAGAGCCTTCGCCGACGACAAATCCGTCGCGATCCCGATCGAAAGGGCGGGACGCATGGGCGGGATCGTCATTACGCTGCGAAAGCGCACGCATGGCGGCGAACCCGCCGATGCCCATGGGAGTGATGCAGGCCTCCGCGCCACCACATATCATTACGTCCGCATCTCCGCGAACAATAATGCGAAAAGAATCGCCGATAGAATGCGCGCTCGTAGTGCAGGCAGTAGCGGTGGCGGAGTTGGGACCCTTGGCGCCGGTTCGCATCGAAATGTAGCCGGAGGCCAGGTTCACGATGGTGGCGGGAATGAAGAAGGGCGAAATGCGACGCGGGCCGAAATTCAGATAATTGCTGTGCTCGCGCTCGATGACTTCGAAACCGCCAATGCCGCTGCCAACGTACACACCGACACGCTCAGCATTCTCTTCGTTGACCTGAAGCCCGGATCCGGAGAGCGCATCTTCCGAGGCGGCAATCGCCATGTGGATAAAGCGCCCCATCTTCTTGACTTCTTTTTTCTCGATGAACTTTGCAGGGTCGAAATGCTTAATCTCGCCAGCAATCTGCGCGTTAAACAGCGTGGGATCGAAAGCCTCAATGCGAGAGATGCCGCTCCGGACAGCCAGCAGCGACTGCCAGGTCTGTTCCGTGGTGTCGCCTATGGCAGTGATGAGGCCGACGCCGGTGACTACAACTCTGCGGGAAATAAACGAACACTCCTTTCTGATTGCGCGCCAGCCGGACTGAATGGACCCCGGGACGACTACCAGCCAAAAAAGGTCCGCCCAGGCTAAACCGGGAACTGGTTAACCGGGCCGACCGAACGAAGCACTGCCGCAGCCAGACGATCCCCAACTTGGATGCAGAGGACCACGACCGGGATGCGACGCCGCTACTTTTTCTTGCTTTCGATGTAGGTGACGGCGTCTCCGACGGTACCGATCTTCTCGGCGTCTTCGTCGGGGATTTCCAGTTCGAAGGCTTCTTCGAAGGCCATGACGAGTTCCACGATGTCCAGGGAGTCGGCGCCAAGATCATCGACGAACGATGCCTTGTTGTCAACCTGGCTCTCGTCCACACCCAGTTGCTCTACGATGATCTGCTTGACTTTTTGTTCTACTGCTGATGCCATACGACCTCCAATATACACTGAGCGCCGACCGCGCGGGCAAAATTCTTTTGTGGGGGTAAAACGGATGCCCACAGGTGGCGCAAAGTTTTGATTCTACACTACTGACGTGGCTGTGTCGCGAATCGCACGAAACCATGGAAGGGAGGCCACGGGACGCGGCCCCTGCGGGCACGTGTTTCCGCGCAGGGGCGGGCGTGCCATGCTCAAATCATCACGTCCAAACCTGCCATAGTTCTGGTCTCCACGCGCAATCCGCTGAACATCGGGGCCGCAGCGCGCGCCGTGGCGAACTTCGGATGTTCGGATCTGCGACTGGTGGATCCGTACGACGTGGCGTTTCGGGAGGCCGTTTCGGCGGTAGGTGGCTCACACGTCCTGCAGTCGGCGCGGGTTTACGCGACCGTGGCGGAGGCAGTGAGTGATTGCTCTCTGGTCCTCGGGACCACAGCGGGTCAACACAGAGTACCCCAGCAAACCGTAGAGCGCCTGGAGTCCGGGATAACAGCGGTGCGAACACATGCAGGCAGAGTGGCGCTGCTTTTTGGCAGCGAGAAGTTCGGCCTCTCGAACGACGACATGAGTTTTTGCCATGGGCTGCTGCGGATTCCGACATCTCCGGAAACGCCTTCGATGAACCTGGGGCAGGCGGTTGCGGTGTGTTTGTATGAACTGGTGCGGACGGAGTCGGTTCCCGTTGCGCGTGCGGCTCCGGCAGTCCCGGGTACCGATGCCGAACAGTTGACTCGGATGCTGCTGGAAGTTTTGGACAAATCCGGGTACACGAACCGCATCACGGCAGTTTCGACCGAACAAAAAATTCGGCGCTGGATTCGACGCCTCCGGATCGGAAGCCAGGATGCCCCCCTGTTACTGGGGATTTTACGCCAGATTCTGTGGAAGTTCGACAAGCAGGGATAGCACGACTCTACCGGCAGGTTTTTATGCCGGCTGGCGGGAAGATTCCTTGGCCTTGTACATTTCCTTGTCGGCGCGTGCGAAGAGTTCGTCTCCGGTTTCGGCGCCGTTCCAGTACACTGCACCGATTGCTGCGTTGATGTTGATGGTCTGCACGTGGTCGTCAACTGGAATCTTGTAATCGCCCAGAACCCAGTGACGGATGCGATCGGCGCGTGTGTCGGCTTCTTGTCCGGAGCCAATAACGATACAAACAAACTCGTCACCACCCCATCGGGCCACGGTATCTTCGTTACGGAACTGGGTCTTTAGCTCGTTGGCAAACTGTCGCAGAATCTCGTCGCCGGCCAGGTGACCGTAACGGTCGTTCGCGGCCTTAAACTCGTTCAGATCGGCTACCAGCAATGAGAACGGCTTATGGGCTGAAATCAGCCTTGCCAATTCCTGCTCAAAGCCCCGTCGATTACAGATTCCAGTGAGCGGATCCGTGAGTGCGCGACGTTCCATGGCCTCCAGGCGCGACTCGTACTCGGCAATCTCGGACGTCAGCTTTTGGATAGAAGCGCGCCCTTCGTCGGCCATTTTAGTAGCACAGTTCGCAAGCGCATTTGCGTTATCCGCAATCGATCGGCGAATTATGGGTACGTTCTCCATTTTCGATACGGCACGGAGCCGTTCGCTCAGGTCGACAATTTCACGCCCAAATCTTTCGTCGCGACTGCCTGTCGTTTCGGCCGCTTCCGCAATAACATGAAGCAGATCCCGGATCGCCTTTTCGTTGTCACTGTGGTACTTGTGCGCGCTGTCGGCCCAGTTGCGCAATTCAAGCTCAACCTCACGTTCAGATTTCCGAAGGGCATCGCTCGAGGACAAGCGATTCAGCGAGTCCGCGATCAGGCCAAGGGTGGAGGCAATCATGTCGCCCATGTTTGGCACCGCGCGTTGTGCACTCGCTCCCATGGCCTTCAACATGGCAGGCACCACAGACTGGTAAGCCGGAAGAAGGCTGGTGGGGTCCTTGGGTCCTTTTTCAACGGGATATGCTGCTGCAACTGTCGGCGCCTCTTCAGCTGACTGGGCCGAAGGGTTGAATTCGATTAACTTCCTGAGAGATATCATGCTGACTCCCGCGTCTTAAGAGTCTTATCGGCGCAGTTAGCGTAAGTTTGAGCACCATCGAACCCAAAAATGCGCAAATTTAGGACACAACCATGGCCCGACTGGCGATTCGCCCCTAAATGGGCTGCCCGGTCACGTACACCAGCCGCGAGGCGGCTCCCGCAATCGCTACAGAAATCAGCTGTTATACGCCCACAGCAGTCGGATTTACTGCTTGCTGAGCTTCTTCGTGTAGTCGCCCCAGGCGTTCCCATAGCCGGGAGCCACCGTGCTCGGGCTGGCGCTGCGAACGCTGGCCTCAGCGTCGGCCTTGCGACGCAGCAGGAGTTCCATCTGATCGAGCTCAGTCAGCGCCTGGCTGGCAATGCGTTGGGCGAGTTCGGCATCCTGGGTTCCCCACTTTGCAGGGTCTAGTCCCTGCGCACGGCTGACCAGGTCCTGATATTCCCTGGTAAGCTGCGGATCTCCCTGAAGGTTTGCCCGAAGCTGGCTAAGTTCGCGCTGCACCTGGTTATAGAGCGCGGCTGCCTGTGCCTGGGTCAGGGGCACTTCTTGTGGATTGGGATTGTTGTTCGGCGTCGCTCCCTGGGTCCAGTTGCCGGTAGAAAGAGGTCCGTAGCCGCCACCGTAGTTGCCACCCTGTCCGCCACCCCGGCGGGCGTCACTCAATTGCTGGCCACCGCCACCGCCAAATGGATTGCCGCCACCACCGCCAGCCTGCTGTCCGGCCTGTTGCCCCTGCCCCTGGCCCTGGCCGCCGCCCTGTTGGCCACCCTGCTGACCACCCTGCTGACCACCCTGGCGCCCCTGACCGTTCCCGGCCTGTTGGCCCTGACCCTGACCTTGGCCCTGCTGGCCTTGTCCCTGGCCCTGGCCACCCTGACCCTGTTGTCCACCTTGCTGCCCTGACTGGGCCTGCTGCTGCCCACCCTGACCCTGTTGGCCCTGCTGACCACCTTGGCCTTGTTGACCCTGCTGCCCGCCCTGTTGATTGCCTTGCTGATTACCTGTCCGGCCCCCACCCGTGCGCGCCTGCTGGCCGCGTGTCAGCGACTGCATCTGCTGCCGCATGTTTTGGATCTGGTTGAGGGCTTCCTGAGAACGCTGGCCCTGATCGCCACCCTGCGCGCCGACGGCCGCAGCCTGTCGTGCGTTCTTTAAATCCTCATTGAGTTGGTTCAGCGCCTGAGTAATGGGGGCTTGGCGCATCACCGAATATTGACCCATTCCACGACGGATGTAGTCTTCCGATGTCTGCATGTGGCTCTCGATTTCGTTCTGCTGTGCATGGCCGGCAGCGTCGCGGAGTTGTTTCGCGACGTCGGGCTGGGTGCTGGTCATACCGCGAGTGGCCTGTTGCATCTCTTTCTGAAGGTCGGTGTATGCCTGGCGCATGGCGGCTTCCTGATTAGCCATGGTTTCGGCAGTCTTCTGGTCGCCCTGACCCAGTCCGAAGTCCTTGCGGAGTTGCTGTTCAAAATCGCGCTGCTGGTTGGACAGCTGCTCGGCGCGATTGGAAAGATCGGCCATTTGGCTGCCAGCCTGCTGCTGCTGCATGTTCTGCATCTGCTGGGCTGTCTGGCGAAGGCGTTCCGCAGCCGCCTGCGCATCGGCAGCCGATTGCGCATTGTTCTGCTGACGGCCCGAAGCCGCGTTACTCATGTCGCGCTCGGCCTGCTGCAACGAGCGGGTGATCTGATCTAGCTGGTTGGATTGTGCCTGGCTCAGCCCGTTACGAGCTAGGCTCTGCTGGCCTGGTTGCTGGCCCTGCTGACCGTTAGCGGCCTGTTGCTGACCTTGCTGTCCCTGGCGTCCACCCTGCTGGCCTTGCTGACCCTGCTGTCCGCCTTGCTGACCCTGTCTTCCCTGTTGTTGGCCTTGCTGACCTTGTTGCCCGCTCTGCTGTCCTTGCTGGCCCTGCTGCCCTTGTTGGCCTTGCTGCTGGCCCTGCTGGCCGCTCTGCAGGTCTGCCACCTCCTGACGGAGTTCCTCCGTCTGGCGACGAAGCATCTCCTGCTGGAAACGCTGCTGCGCGAGCTGGCTGGGATTGGCCTGCTGTTGCTGGCGCGCGAGGTCTTCCTGACGACGGGCGAGCTCTTTCAGTTTATTCATCGCGTCGTCGATCTTCTGCTGCGTCTGAGCTGCCCCGCCCTGTTGACCGGCGGCACGGGAATTGGTTTCGTACTGATTCTGTTCCTTATCGAGTTCAAGATCAGCCAGATTGGCGAGATCGCGACTGGCTCCTCCTCCGCCACCACCGCCGCCTCCACCACCGCCGCCGCGGCTGATCTGGATCTGAATGTCGCGTGAGGTCGCTTCGGCACGCAGCAAATGCTGCAGCGCCTGCGTTTCCGGCGAGATCGCGTCCTGGAACGACTGGGTCTTCAGTTTTTCCGAAGCCGGCGTCATGGCCGTGATCGCCGCGTCCATCTCTTTCACGTACTGCCCGAAGGCGGCGCCGGAGTCGTCAAGTTGACGAGCCTTGATGCGATCAGAGAGTGACTTCGCCTGATCTCGCAGTTTGGACTGCACTTCGGAAAGATACTTGGCCGTATCGGCCGCCGTCGCTTTGGCCTTGGCATCACCTTTCAGCTGATTGAACGTAGCCGCGATGATTTCCTTCTGACGTTCGGAAATCTGCTGATCCTGCTGGTCTCCGCCGCCACCGCCACCTCCGCCACCGCCACCGCCCTGCGATTGCGTGTAGTTGAATTCAAACGGCACGGCCTGAATGAACATCATGTCCGTCTTTTGCGTGTTCTTCCCGTCGCGCGCCACTGCGTAGAGGCTCACAACATCGCCAGGGACGGCCTTAAAGTCCTCCATCGAGAGCATCGTCGCGCCATCCACTTTCTTCGCGCCTTTGTCCTTAAGCAGAGAGACTGTCTTCTCCGCCCCGCCATTCACCGAATATCGGAGGCTGAGTTCCTGTAGCGGATATTCGTTTTCCGCCTCCACTGCCACCGTCACTTCTTCAATAGGACTGACCTTGGCGTCCCTGCCAGGCTTCGAGATGCGGATCGTGGGCGGCGTGATCTTCCGGGCTTCGATGAAATAGTCGTCGGAGATGCGGACTACTTCACCCTGGTATTCGATGCCCACGTGATAAGTACCGTCTTTGGCGATCGTCACACTGGCGTTGGTCTTGTTCTGTTTGGCCGCATCTGCCTTCGTGGAATCGAGCGTGATCTTATTGCCCTCTTCGAAGACGATCTGGCCACCGCTCATGGGGCGGTCGGTCTCAATTTCCAGATGGGCGGTGGTGCCTTCCACCGCGCGCAGATCGCCGCCGGGATCCTCAATATTTGAAGCGATGCCGGTCCACGACGGGTAGTTGTAGGTAACCTTGATGTTCTTGACGCCGGGCAAATCTACTGTGTGGAGCTTGAAGGCGCCCGACTTGATGCCACCGGCTTCCACGTAATAATCCACGTCCTCCGGCAGTCCGACGAACGTGAAACCGAAGCCCGCTCCCCCGTTTTCAGCCATCATGGGCGCTTCTTCCCACTTGCCGGAACTTTGATAACGCGCCCACAGGCTGGCTTTCGAGGCGGTAAAGCCGGACAGGTGCGCGTTCACGGTCAAATCCGAGCGGCGACGAACGGTCTTCGTGCCTGGATCGACGCTGACACTATAAACGCCAGCTGTAGCGGTGGCTTTCGGCAGGCTACCCCAAAGAACCTGAGTTCCGTAACCGAAAACACCGGGGCCCCAGAACAGGAGCCACGCGAGAACGCCGAGCGCGGTAGCCGCGAGAGCCGCCAAACCGTAAAGACGGCGCGGTTCCACGACAACATCGGGCTGCACATCGCGCGCCATGTTAAGGGCGTCCTCGGCCAGCAGAGGCAGAAAGGGATCGTTGGCGTTATCGCGCTGCTTTTCGGTGAACGTGAGCAGGCGCTGGTCGAAGCCAGGGTGCTTGCGTTCCACTTCGTTGGCAGCTCGACGTCGGTTCAGGCGGAGCAGCGGCACGATCAGAGCGACGGCAACCACCGCGCCGATGCCAAGGAACAATAGAACGCGGCTCCAGAGCAGAGAACTGGCCGTGAAAGCCGAGCCCATCAGCGCGCCGACGATGATGGCCGTCAGCAGCAGCGCCGCGCCGAGCGTGGCCGCGGCTCCCCTTGTCCAAGCGAACAGCCGAAGTCGACGCTCCAGCCGGTCCAGATACTGTGCAAGGCCTGTAACAGGATTCATACCGCTCCCTTATTCCGCGACTTCTTTACCCGGGGAATCGAGATGCTGATTACCCACCACCGCTTCCGCAATCGCCAGCATTACGAGGAATGCCAGCACCCACCACCAAAGTTCAGACTTCTGTTCAGTATTGTTGGCCGACCCGCCCGAGGTTCCCGCAGTTGCCGATGCCGAGCCTGTACCTGTATTCTTCCACAAATTTACCGTGTCCGGGGTCAGCAGGGTAAAGTCGGATTCCCGGCGGTCCGGATTCACTCCCGCCATTTCCTCGCGGCCGTTGGCCCGGCGAATGTCGTAATAGCCCTGGCTAGTGAACTGGAAGTTCTGCGCTTTGGCCGATTCCGAAAGCGAAAGCAGGCGATCGCCCTTCGGTCCGATGATTTCCACAGGAACGTTCTTCTCCTTCACCGTTCGGAGGTCCACGTAGGAACCGACACGGTAGTTGGCCCGCGCCGAGCCCATGCCGCCCATTTCATGCGTAGTCTGCTCGATGAATGGCAGCCAGGCGGGCTGCAACGGCAAGTTGTTCGCAACGTTATTGAAAGCCGAAGCGAAGATGATCACATGGCCTTCGCCGATTTTGCGGTCGACCAGCAAAGGCGAACCATCGGAAAGCCGCGCGGCCACACGCGTGTCGGCATCCTGCGGAAGCACCAGCTTTGCCATTTGGAAAAACTCCACGCCGTCCCAGTTTTGTCCGCCGCCGAATGATGAGTAGGAGTTGTCGATCTGCCCGACTGTGAGCGCGCGCTCGTGGTCGAGCGACAACGTACGAACATTCAGAACCTGAATACCAGAAGCCGGAAGCTTGGCGCCGGCGACGGCGTTCTTGCCGAGAGCCATCAGGACAGAACCGCCATTCTGCACATATTTATCCAGCGCGTCGTTAAGACGCTCCGGCAGCGGGCCCGTATCTGACAGGATGACGAAGGCGTATTTTGTGAGCGTTGCGCCTGTCGCTTGTTCCGGCGTCTGCGAGTCGACTGTGAAAGCGGGTTCCGTAGCCGATTCGAATGCGGTGCGAATGTAGACGGGACTCGCAACGTCGTTCTGCGTATGAACCAGCAGGGCGGGCTTGGGGTCGCTGCGCTCCACGGCAAACAGCCAGCGGTCGTCGTCCGGGAAAGCATCGGCGCTATCGATTCGCACTTCACATTTCGTCATGCCGTAGGGTGCATCGAGGGTGAGGAATTCGACGGTCGCACGCCCGTTGGCCGGCATTTTGACCTGTTTCGTTTCGAGAGTCTTGCCGTTGGCGACCAGCGTAACCGTGCGTGTCGCGTCGGGAGTATTGAATCCCGCGATAGTGGCAACTGTGCGGACTTTCTTCGTATCGAAAACGCGCCGTGGGGCGTCGACGTTTTCAACCGTGAAGTTGGGTATGGCCTTGTCTGCGTAAGAGTGGACCGTCAGCTTCGTACCGGCGTCAAGACGGGCATCGGCAAAGCTGGCGGGCCATGAGGACTTCTGCAGATCGGTGAAAACCTCGGCGGAAATATCGGTCTTCAGGGTTTCCGCGGAGGACCGGAGCACGCGGGAGAGTTCGCTGTAAGAACTGGCGTCATCACCGGGCTCGATGGCTTCAATGGCGCCACGTAATGCCTGCTTGTCAGCCGTCATTTCTGTCACAAGTTTGGCTGCGCCGCCGAAGGTGACGATCTGACCGCGATCCGCGTCGCCCAGCGATTGCACCGTATCGAGCGCATCTTTCTTCGCGCGGGCAAAATGATCGCCCAGACGCATACTGAAGGAATTATCCAGCGCAATGACGACACGCTTGCCCGAAACTGCGCCCGGTGCAATGGAGGAACTCAGGAAGGGTCGCGAGAACGCCAGCACCAGGAAAAATATGAACAGGCAACGCAGCGTGAACAGCAGTAAATACTTCAGGCGTCTGTGCTTAATAGAGCTCTGCGTTCGCCGCTCGAAGAACATGAGCGAACTGAACGGCATGGGTGTCTGCTTATATTGCCGCAACAGATGGATGTAGACGGGCAGGCCCAGTAGCGCGAGTCCGCCGAGAAACCAGGGAGCGAGGAATCCCACTTACATCCTCCTCTGGCGGATTGCAAGGTAGTTGCGCAATCCCACATCCAGGGGTTTTGAAGTGTCCATGAAAACGTATTCGAGCCCGGCCTTGGCAGCTTCGTCTGCCAGACCCTTGATGTGTTGGTCCATTTTCTGCTTGTATTCGTTCTTCGCGTAGTCCGGGGTCACTTCCATGGCGACATTGTCTTCTACGTCCAGCAAAAGGACGGGATCACGGAACTTCGGTGCGATCTCCTGCGGATCCAGCAGATGAAAGAGCACGACCTCATTGCCGTGATACCGCAGAGGTTCCACAACGGTGCAAATCTTCTTAGGATCGTCGTAGAAATCGGAGATCACGATCACAATACCGCGCCGTCGCAGGAACTGCTGAAAGTGCGAAAAGGGTTTGGCGAAATCAGTGCGCTTGCCGGCTTCGGCCTTTTCGATGGCGTGCAAATTCCGCATCAGCTGGCCCTGCCTTGTGGATGGCGGAACGTAGTTGATCACGTCTTCGTCGAAGACGATCAGACCCGTGGCGTCGCGTTGCTGCGAGGCCATATAGGCGAGCGAGGCCGCCATAAAGCGGCCATAATCCAGTTTGGTAATTTTGCCCGAACTGTAGCCCATCGATGCGCTGGTATCCAGCAGAATGAGCAACTGCGAGTTTGTCTCGCCGCGGAAGCGCTTCAGATAGACGCGCTCAGTGCGGGCAAACACGTTCCAGTCGACATGGCGGAGATCGTCTCCCTCCACATACTGGCGATACTCTGCGAACTCCTGGCTAAAGCCGAAGGTCGGCGAGCGGTGAAGCCCGGCTACGAAACCATCGACCACCGTCTTCGCAACAAGATCGAGCGAAGAGATGGACGCCAGTACGTTTGGATCGAGAAATCGTTGCAGCATGAAGTTTTCCGTCTAAGCCGTGGGCAGACCAACGCGCCTGCCCTTTAGGAGTCGATTAGTCGCGTGGCGCCGGCTTGGCCTGCAGGATCTGCTTCAACACGTCGTCCGTGGTCACCTTCTCAGATTCGGCGTGGAAGTTCAGAAGCACGCGATGGCGAAGGATTGGCACAAAGAGCTCGCGCACGTCCTCGAAGCTGACGTGGAAACGGCCCTTCATCAGGGCGCGTGCCTTGGCGCCGAGTACCAGGAACTGCGCAGCGCGCACGCTGCCGCCGTAATTCACATATTTGCGGACTACATCCGGCGCGGCGGGATCTTTCAGGCGCGTGGACCGCACGAGTTCGATAGCGTGGCGGGCGACCGTCTCCGCAATCGGCGTCATGCGTACCAACTGTTGGAAGTCGAGGATTTCCTGCGCAGTGGTGATCGGATCTGCCTTGGCGACGTGCGTTGTGGTGGTCAGATCCACCACCTGCAATTCTTCATCGGCGGTCAGGTAGTCAAGCAAAATATTAAACAGGAAGCGATCCAGCTGCGCTTCAGGCAGCGGGTAGGTGCCTTCCAGTTCAATCGGGTTCTGCGTGGCCAGCACGAAGAACGGCGCGGGGAGTTTGTAGTTATTACCGCGAACCGTGCAGGCGCGCTCCTGCATCGCTTCGAGCAGTGCCGACTGCGTCTTCGGCGGCGTGCGGTTGATTTCGTCTGCCAGCAGCACGTTGGCGAACAGAGGACCGCGGACAAACGTCCATGCGCGGTGGCCGTGCTCGTCTTCTTCAATGATGTCGGTACCAGTGATGTCGCTCGGCATCAGATCGGGCGTGAACTGAATGCGCTTGAATTCCAATCCCAGCACTTCCGCCATAGTGCGGACAAGCAAGGTTTTCGCCGTGCCAGGGAGGCCTGTAATCAGGCAGTGGCCACCGACGAACAGGCCGATTCGTACCTGTTCCAGCACGTCATCCTGGCCAACGATCACTCGTTTCACCTGCCGGACGATCTCGCTGTCTACCTCGCGAAAACGTGCGACTCTCGACCTCAGGGCATCGGTATCAATCTGTGGAATAGTGGACATGAGTAGTTATTTGCCTGCGTCGCCGCTCAGTTCGAGCAGCAGCTTTTGTGCCGGCCTGAATTCAGGCGCGGTTTCGAGCGCGGTGATGGCTTCCTCTCTGGCTTTATCGTTCTGACCGTCGGCCTTGAAGGCCTTTGCAAGATTGTAGTGACTGCCGGCTTTGTCGCCGGGATTTAACCCAAGTAACACCTGGAATTCGCGCACGGCGCCTGCTGAGTCGCCAAGATCGAGATCCAGATTGCCGAGCTTTTCGTGCAGCCCGGCATCGAGCGGG
>CAIKAS010000233.1 GCA_903825445.1 uncultured Acidobacteriia bacterium | reverse complement strand
GCCTTCATTGCAGCCTTGATATCTGCTCCGGGTATTCTTTCGCTATTCACGTCGTTCAGAAACCAAAGAACTAAGCAAAACGCCTGACTCACCCGGTCGGGCAATCGGGGATGACGGTGATAATCGTTATTCAAATGCCATTGCAGCTGCCCCGCAGATCCGGGAGCTAAATGTGTCCGGTGATCTGAAACAACCCAAGCGATATCGCTTACCTGGTGGGGAATCTGCTCATTGCGGCGTCGAGGTCTGCTTTCAAATCCACCGGCAAGACATCCCGGAACGCCGTAATTAGACCGTTGATCGTGGGGACGCACGTGTCGTAGAAGTCCATGCTAGGGGCCGGGCTTTCCCGCCACCGATGGGCCGTCAGATGCGCAAGCCGCTTACTCACTTCGGTTTTTATTGCAGTCAGATCCCAAGTGGTCGGAGCGTCCACCGGGGAAAAGCGTTTAAACACCGTTGTGAAGTCGGCTGCAAGGAGGTCGTCTTCACGGCCCTCAGTCACGTAAAAAAAGTCGAGTAGATTACGCAGATGAACGAGGAACGCGTAGCCCATCGCTTGCGCACAGCCATGACCGAGAGTGAACGGAACATCTCGGCGGGCGAAAAGGCGGAAATAGTGAAACTCGAAGGCTAGGTGCGGAATGGACCTTCGGAGGTCATCTTCAGTTGGGGATTTCAAACAGGTCCATTATCGCCCGAATCCCTTACCTCCACTACTCCCCGTCAAGTTGCCTCGATAATCGGGGCGTTTCGAAATAATCAGCCACGGGCCTGACCGTCACCAAAACCATCATTCCGGACCAGGGGGGAGGCAATAGTGGCGTTAATACCGAGGCAGTTAGCGTCATGCCTTGTTCCTCCGCTCTTTCTTGACCAAGATCGAAAGCGGATCACCGATTGCCCGTCCTAGGTTGATGACGGAGATTCCCGGCGGTGCTTTGAACCGTGGGTCGTCTGGATTAGCCCGGAGAATGTCCCGCCAGTTCGCGTTCACTTCGTCGGTCAAGTCGATGATCGATTCGGGATCAATCTGGCGGAGATCCTCAAGGGTCCTGATGGGGTATAAACACGCTGCCTTCGACGAGGCTGGTACCGACACTTCCGATCTTCCGCGATTTTGACCCGTTTTCCTCTTTTGCTCTGCCATGCCGGAATTGTAGTTGCCAGAACCGAGGAATTCCAGCCCTTTGTTTCCCGGTTTATCCCGTTTGAAGCCCGGTTGTGGCTCGTCGTTCCGCCCCGGGCAATCTGCTAACTTCTGCTCCAATTTTCGGTTTTACGGTCTGCACTCTCAGTGCTTTCAAAATCCGCAACTTTGCCTGAACACGTGCGTATTGCTGGCGAGTGTTTGCACGGTTTGGCTGGACATCTGCCCGGAATAAGGCGCTCCCGTCATGGTCATAGGCATCATAGAAGGACCTCTGTATTGAAAGACCGATCCGGTAGGTCCGATGGAACGGCCACCGCCCATAACAGCCCGGCAAGCGTTAACCGCACTCTGCGCCAGCGACGGACTGACTGGGGCCAACCGCCCCAGCGCCCCCGGATGATCTTGAGGCGGCCCCGCAGGCGGAATCGTGATAGTAAATTGCGCGTTCTCATCCACAATCTGATAGCCATCGGGAACCTGAAAAAGTGCAGGATCCGGCTCAGCGGCATTGAAATTCATCATCATCTGCGTATTCTCGCGGTCGGGAAACGCATTCTTCGTCAAAAAATTTAACCCGAACTGAGCGGAGTGCCAGTCCTCCTCCACTGTGGTGACGGGCCCATCGTTGCCCTGGTAGGTTCCGGGAGGAAACGTCGTCGTATACCGGGTGCCGGTCACTGTTACGCCTGACATGGTTTGCGTTCCCAGATCCTCCGTGGTGCGCGTGATCCCTTTCGCAACGGCGGCGGGTGGCAGCGTGGCGGTAGTGAAAGCGCCCGACCCGACTGGCCACATACAGGGTGTCGTGCGATACGCAACCTTATGGAAATCGTCGAGGATATAACGGTACCCGGCCACGGAATCCATGATTTCGGCCAGTCCCACAATCTGCGGCCCCGCATTGGCGGTCGCCGGAGCGATCCTGGCATCGAAACGGGTCCGGCCCTGTGCGTCGCGATACATCAGAGGCGCGCCCATCCCCGGTTGCGCCGGACGTGTGCCATTTGCCGGAGTGTTCGACTGGACGGAGCTCTGCTGCCCGGAAAACGGCGCACCCGGGAGCCCCTTCACCGCGATATAGGGGGATTGAAAGTGAAGACCCGATTTCCTGCGCGGTCGTTCTGACTTCCGCTGCTACCACCGCCGGCAGGGCACGCGAAACTTTCGCCACTTTGAGGCAACGCCGGACCAGCGGCCGCAATCAGCAAGGCGACTCCAACACAACACGAAGAAGCACGCATTTTCGAAGCTCCCGACTAAATTATAGGACGAATTCGAAGTATGGATTTGGCCCCAGCAGTTGGTTTCCGCGACTGGCGGCGAGGCACTTGACTGGCCAATAGGATTACACCGTGTGCTGTCGTGCCCCCCGCGGACTGAATTCCTGACTACGTATCATCCCAATTGCGCGAGATGCGATTCAGATGATCACGCATTGTCAAAAGCTGCTGATCCTTCCGGCGTTTTACTACGGCGCGTCCCACAGCGAGTGACAGAATCACCGCAGTTGCGACCACGATGATCCACATACTTCCAGTCTATATGCCTGTAACAAGCAGTCCCGCCCCGCGCCACTGTCGCGTCGCCTGGCCGGCGGTCAAAACTAACATTGGCTGCTCCGCAGCATTGTAAAATAAGGCCAGGATAATCACCACGCACCAGATGCGAACCGGAGGAATGATGGAAGCCGTGAGCACCGATACCTCGCCGTCGGAATTGAGGAAACATCTCTTCTACGAAACTTCCCATTCACCGTCTCTGGCGGAGTTGGTGGGCTACGAGGAAGCCAAAGAGATCACCGACTTCTGCTTTATCGCCAACCCGTATTACCCGACGCCGGGGATGCTCAGGAATCTCACCGAGAATTTCCTGAACCTCATCAAGTCTTATCCCTCCAGCAATCCTGCAACAAGCCAGAAGCATCTGGCCACCGTGCTGAACGTAAACCCGGACCATCTGATCATCGGCAATGGCGCTACCGAGCTCATCGTGCTGATCAATACCACGCTGATTGACCGTATCGCCGTTCCGGTTCCCACCTTTGGCGAATACATCGAAAAGCTCAAGGACCAGCGCGATGCCGAACTTTTCGCGTTGAAGCCGGGGGAAAACTACCAGCTGGATTTGATGCAGTATCTCACCTGGGCGCGCAAGCGCGGCTTGAAAGCACTTCTCATCATCAATCCCGGCAATCCCACAGGCCAGCTCTTCTCGCTGGGCGAGATGAATGAGTTTCTGCGCCGGGCGAAGGATATGGAACTCGTCATCGTCGACGAATCGTTCATTGACTTCGCCGGCGATACCGTGCCGAGCCTGCTTCCGATTGCCGACCGGTTTTCGAATCTCCTGCTCGTGCGGAGCATGAGTAAGCATTGCGGCGTGCCCGGTTTGCGCCTAGGGTATTGCTACAGCAGCAATCTCTTCGTGTTGAACCGAATGCGCCAGTTCATTCCTACCTGGAATGTGAATACGCTCGCTCAGTATTTCCTCTCCCTGCTGCCCTCCACTGACGCGGAATATCATATAGCGAGAAAGCGGCTGGTCGGGGATGTTCGCTGGCTCTTCGCGGCCCTGCAGTCCATGCCGGAGATCGATGTCTATCCGACAGGCGCGAACTTCGTGCTGTTCCGGATAAAAGGCGGTACGACGGCGCGTGAGCTCCAGGCCCGGCTGCTCAACGAGCACCGCATGTACGTTCGCGACTGCTCCAACAAAATCGGCATGGACAATTTCCACATTCGTGTTGCCTCGCAGGGGCGCGAGAAGGACGCCCGGTTAGTGGAGGCTCTCCGGATGCTGCTCCGGTAGACGCGGATGCCACAAAAGACACGCCCGCCCGTTCTTGTCGTCACCCGCAGAACTACGCGCAAGCACAAATACATCGATTACGTTGGCGAGTATCATTTGGCGCTCCTGATCCGCCTGGGGCTGCTCCCCGTAATAGTCCCCGTCGCTGATGGTGCATCGGGCTGCCTTCCGGGTTACATGTCCGGAATGGCGGGACTCCTTCTTGTGGAAGGCGAGGACATTGAGCCGCGGCATTACGACGCTCTGCCGGAGAACCTGCAACATGTCGGCGCCACGCATCCGCTCAAAGACCAAATCGAAATCCGGCTCGTTCGCCATGCATTGCGTGCAGGACTTCCCGTTCTCGGCATCTGCCGCGGATCGCAAATGCTCAATGTGGTCTGTGGCGGCTCGCTCTACGGCGATGTGCAAAAAGAAAAAAATTCATCCCTGCTCCATCTCAATCCTGCACATTACGATACTTACCGCCATCCGGTTTCCATCGTCCCGGGAAGCCTCTTGGAGAAATGGTATCGGCGCGATACATTGCAGGTGAACAGCTACCATCATCAGGGAGTGCGTGTTTTGGCATCTCGCTTTCAGCCCATGGCGTTCGCCGAAGATGGCCTTGTCGAAGCATTTTGTGATCCGAAAGCTGATTTTGTAGCCGGATTACAGTTTCACCCCGAACGCATGTTGGAAGAAGCCGGGGGTAACTGGCGCATCTGGCAGGCCTTCGGTGCAGCGGTTCGCCGCCGGTCTGCTTAAGTATTCGCACTATCTCGAAGATCGGTTTCGCGGCTGCGTGCCGCAATCGTTTGATGGGACGACTTCCGGCGCATCTTTTCCCGGTACATCGCCTGGTCTGCTTCCCTTCTTGCGAACTCCAGGCCCATGGCGGGAAACCTCATCGCGATGCCGGAGGAAGCGGCAACGCCAGCTGAATTCAGTTCTGCCTGAATTCGCTGCAGCATCACAATTGCTTCCGGCTCGTCGCATTCGAGCCCCAGAACGCCGAACTCGTCGCCACCCAGGCGAGCTACAACATCGGATCCGCGCGCCGTTTTGCGAATGACCTCTGCCGCGGTGCGGAGTAGTTCGTCGCCAGCCGCATGACCCTGCGTGTCGTTCGTCGTTTTCAATCCGTCCAGGTCTATAACAACAACGCAGGCCGGGTGTCCGTAACGGCGGCAGCGGCTCTCCTCCAGGTCCAGGAGACGATCCCAGGCCCGGCGGTTGCACAACTGCGTCAGCGAATCCGTTTCCGCTTCGGTTTGGGCGCGCTCCAGTCTGCGTTCGCTTTCAATAGCTCTCAGCTCTGCTGTCAAAACGCTGCTCAGCATGGCCGCCAGCATCTCGATGAGCGGCAATTCCTTCGCAATGGCCTCTGGCTGTGGCGTGGGATGGATAGCGCAAAGAGTCCCGAACAGCGAACCGTCCCCGCAGTGGATCGGTACTCCGATGTAAGATTCGATTCTCACCTGCCTGCCGATCGGCGCGGAGGCATAGACAGGCACATCGCTCGAGCGTGGCGCGACGCGGGGACCACGCCCCGCCACCATGTGAGAGCAGAATGAGTCCGCCCAGCGGAAGACCGTATTCGGCGCAACGGAATAACCGTGATCCTCGGCTTGGAGCACAATCCAGTCGTCGCCCTCGGTTCTGGTGACCATCCAGAGATCGAAGCCCAGCCGTTGGTGCAGAAAACGGATCACTGCACTGCCGGCAGCGGCGAAGTCGTAAGTGGATGAGTGCGCGGTCACCTGCATAGTGGCTTTAACTCTCAGAATAAACCAAACAAACGAAAAACCAGAATCCTCTTGACATCCTGCGCGGTGTATGTTAATTTTTACGCATAGTGAATAAAACTACGCTAACAGATACCGGCCTCAGCCGCCGGGAGCGCCAGATGATGGACATTCTCTTCTCGCTCGGTCGCGCTTCAGGCCAGGAGATTCGTGATCGCCTCCCGGACCAGCCCAGCTACTCCGCTGTGAGAACCATTCTTCGCGTGCTCGAAAACAAGGGACATATCCGCCACGTCGAAGAAGGCCTCCGCTATGTCTATATACCTGCCGTCGAGCGCGAGACGGCAAAGCAATCGGCTATACAGCGTTTGGTGGCCACGTTCTTTGACGGCTCATCAAAAGCGGCCGCCGCCGCGTTCCTTGATCCCGCCTCTTCGGCGCTCACTGACGACGACCTGAAAGATCTCGAAACCATGATCCGCAAAGCCCGAAAGGAGAAAAAGTAAATGGCGCTTCTTTTGTTCAAAGCTACCCTGTTCTTCGCGATAGTCTTCGCGGTTCTGCCGTTCCTGCGCCGCTCCAGTTCCGTGACACGGCATCTGATTTGCGCGTGCTCCATGGCAGGTGCGCTGTTGTTGCCGCTCACCCTGCTGGCACCCGTGCATGCGGCGCCGATCCGGCTGTCCTCGATCACTTTTCTAACCACCGCAACGGCGGAATCGGGAAGTGCGGCCTGGTCGTTAGTCAAAACTCTGGCAGGTCTGTGGATTGCGGGGACGCTCCTCTTTCTCCTGCGCCTTGCAGTCGGCTACTGGCGGCTGTCGCGCGTTCTGAGGGCTGCAACGCCGTCGGATGAAGACGGCGCCAGCGTCGTCCTCGGTGATGTCTCCGTTCCTATGGTTGCGGGCTTGCTGCGGCCGGTCATTCTGATGCCGCGCGGTTCGGACGCATGGCCCGTGTGGCAACGCGCTGCCGCTCTGCATCATGAGCGAGCGCACGTGCAACGCAAGGATCTGTGGACCAGCCTGATCGCGCAGCTCACATGCGCCGTCTACTGGTTCCATCCATTGGCGTGGGCTGTCGCCCAACAGCAGCGTCGTGAGCAGGAATCGGCCTGCGACGACGCGGTACTCTGTTCCGGTTTTGAACCGGCCTCTTACGCGGAAGCGCTGATTGCTACCGCACGGAAAATCACTTCAACCAGTCTCATCGGGTGTCATATGACTCAACTACCACTAAAATCCAGAATCGCGCGTCTGCTCGAAAACGGCATGCCGCGCATGTCCTCTGCCGCCACTCTGCGGCGCACCGCAACCCTCTTCCTCGCAATCGCTGCCATCATCGCTCTGCTGAACGGCAATCCCAAAGTGCGGGCGGCCGAAGAGAAGGCTGTGGCAGCAGTTGCCCCGGCCGCCGCGCAGGCCGCCAGTCCCACTGCTGAACCAGCGCCGGCGTCGGCACCCACACCGGCAGCTACGCCCGTGGCCGAACAGAAACCTGCCCCGCCGCAGCGCGTCTACCAAATGGAGGACGGCATTACACCGCCGAAACTGACCTACCATGCCGACCCCGACTACACCGATGAGGCGAAGGCAGCGAAGATCAGCGGCGCCGTTCGCTTGAGCATGGTCGTCGGCACCGATGGAATGGCGCATGACATCAACGTGGTCAGCGGCATTGACTCAGGTCTGGACGCCAACGCGATCGCAGCCGTTCAGAAGTGGCAATTTGAGCCCGGCACGAAAGACGGCGAACCGGTAGCAGTACGGGCGCAGGTCGAAGTCAATTTCCGGTTGCAGTAGTCTCGCGCGTCTCACCCCGAGAGCGGTCAGGTATGCTGTCCAGAGAGCATCCCATGACCGCTTTCAAGTTCATCCTGACATTGGCGGCAACCATCGCCTTCGCGACTCCTTCCAGGGCGGAGCCGGCCTGCGAGAAACTGGCAACCGCCCGCTTCCCTGCTATCACGATTACGTCCGCAACAGCGATTCCGGCGGGTCCTTTCTCGTGGTCAACCGGAGCACCTGTTCAGGTCCCCGCATTCTGTCGGGTGGTCGCGGTGGTCGGGGCCGAGGTCCGGTTCGAACTGTGGATGCCCGCGCAATGGAACTCCAGATTGCTGAGCGTCGGCAACGGCGGACTCGCCGGAACTATCAGTTATGCGCCCATGGTAAAGCCCCTCCAGGAAGGCTACGCCACCAGCAGCACCGATACCGGCCACGCCGCTGCCGGCACCAATGATGGCGCATGGGCACTGAACCATTACGAGCGAATTGTGAACTTTGCCGACCGTGCTATCCACCTGATGGCCGAAGCCGATAAGGTGATCCTCGCGGCGTTCTATGGCGCGCAACCGGCCCATGCTTACTTCAGCGGTTGCTCACAGGGTGGTCACGAAGCGCTCATAGAAGCGCAACGCTATCCGGCCGATTACGACGGCATCATCGCGGGCGACCCTGCAAACTACTGGACTCATCACTATGTCGGCGGCCATCTCTGGTCGGGCATGGCGACGGACGGCGATGCGTACATCCCGGCTGCCGAAGTGCCGATCATCGCCGACGCCGTCAACGCGGCATGCGACGAACTCGATGGCGTCAAAGACGGCGTGTTGAGCGATCCGCGCCGCTGCCACTTCGATCCCGCCAAGCTGTTATGCGCCGGCTCGGACACGTCTGCGTGCCTGACCGCGCCACAGGTGGGTGCGGTAGCGAAGATCTGGGGCGGGCTGAAGACCGCCGATGGCCGCCAGATCTGGCCAGGCCTGGTCCCTGGCGGCGAGGCTGGTCCGGGTGGCTGGGCGAACTGGATCACCGGCGCTGGCCCCGGCCGCAGCGGTCATCTCAACCTCGGCATCCCATTTTTCCGCTTCATGCTCTTCGACGATCCCGGCTGGGACTATCACAGTTTTCGCTTTGAGGCGGCTGACGGTTTTGACAGCGACATCGACTACCTCGACGCCAAGCTCGGTGCGCTGTTCAATGCGATCAACCCGGACCTCAGCGCGTTCAAAGCGCGTGGCGGCAAGCTGATCCAGTATCACGGCTGGAGCGATCCCGACATCACGCCGCTCAACAGCATCAACTACTACGAAAGCGTGCTTGCGACCATGGGGCCGAAGACGACTGACTTCTACCGGCTCTACATGGTGCCGGGTATGCAGCACTGTTCCGGCGGTCCAGGTGCGACGACCTTCGACATGATCGCGCCGCTCGATCGCTGGGCGACCGCGGGGACTGCGCCGGAGCGAGTGACGGCCTCGAAATCGGCAAACGGCTCGGTGGTGCGCACACGTCCGCTGTGTCCTTATCCGCTAGAAGCAAAGTGGAAGGGAAGCGGGAGTACCGATGATGCGGCCAGTTTTTTTTGCGCTCAGCGCTGACCGTTGGCTGCGATTCGCATCAGTTCCAGGCGCAGTGCGCTGACTAATGCATCCCAGCTTGCTTCGATGACGTCTTCGGAAACACCCACCGTGGACCAGCTTCGCGTGCCGTCCGACCACTCGACCAGAACGCGAACCTTCGCGGCAGTTCCTTTGCCGGAATCCAGAACACGAACTTTGTAATCGGTGAGGCGGACGTCGCCGATTTGCGGATAGAGTTCGGAGATACACTTGCGCAGGCAGAGGTCGAGTGCATTCACTGGACCGTTGCCCGTGGCCGTGGCCGAATGCTGTCCATCACCTGCTTTGACGCGGACGTTGGCAGTGTGGGTCGTGTTGGCGCCTTCAGCGCGGATCACGGCCTCGTAGCTCTCGACGTCGAAGAACGTCTTGCCTGGGTGCAGCGCTTCGAGGACGAACAATTCGAAATTGCCATCCGCCGCTTCCAGATCGTAGCCGGCGAACTCGGCGTCCTTGATGCGCTCCAGCAACTTGCGTCGGGAGTCTTCGTTGAGCAGGCCCTGGGGATCATAACGCGTGAGCTTGTAGACGATGTTGCTGCGTCCGGCGAGATCGCTGACGAGAACACGCTGGTGGTTGCCCACCAGTTCGGGCTTGATGTGTTCGTAGGTGCTCGAATCCTTCATCACGGCGCTGACGTGGATGCCGCCTTTATGAGCGAACGCGCTTTGTCCAACAAACGCAGTGCCGCGGGGGATCTGCAGGTTCGCCAGTTCCGCAATGTAGCGGGCGGTGCTGGTGAGCAACTGCAACTTCTCAGCGCCGATAGTCTGCTGGCTGGCTTTTAATTCGAGATTCGCAATTACGCTGGCGAGGTTCGCGTTGCCGCAACGCTCGCCGTAGCCGTTCAGACAGCCCTGCACGTGTGTCGCGCCATTCTCCACGGCCGCGAGAGAGTTGGCGACTGCGACGTCGCAATCGTTGTGAGCGTGGATGCCGATTACGCCATCGAACTTCGAGCGAACGTCGGCAACGATGGCTGCGAGCTTCGAAGTTGCCATGCCGCCGTTAGTGTCGCAGAGGCAGAGTACATCGGCGCCGGCTTTGTGGGCAGCTTCAAGAGTGCGCAGCGCGTAGTCGCGATTGTGCGTGTAGCCGTCAAAGAAATGCTCGGCATCGTACACAACTTCGCGACCGTGTTCTTTCAGGTAAGCGACCGTTTCCGAAATCAGGGCCAGGTTTTCATCCAGCGTGATACCGAGAGCGCGAATTACATGGAAATCCCAGCTCTTGCCGAAGATGGAAATCACGGGCGTTTCGGCTTCCAGCAGTTCGCGCACGTTGCGGTCTTCCTGCACCGGGTTCTTCGCGAAACGCGTGGAACCGAATGCAGTGAGTTTGGCGTGCGAGAGCTTCAGATCTTTGGCGCGCGCGAAGAACTCGCGATCGCGCGGGTTAGAACCAGGCCATCCGCCTTCAATATAGTCAATACCCAGCTCATCCAGTTTCCGCGCAATGAGGATTTTGTCATCCACGGAGAAAGAGACGGATTCGCCCTGCGTGCCGTCGCGAAGAGTGGTATCGAAGGTTTGGATGCGCATGGGAGTTGAGGTCTAAGGAGCGGTGTTTGAGCACCGCTCCTTCACAGTCACGGCTCGGTAACGATCGGTTAAGCCTGCGGTACGCCGGCTTCTTTGTTCCTCTTCAGGAAGGTCATCATCTTGCGGAGTTCCGCACCGACCTGTTCGATCTGCTGTCCCTGCTGCGAGTCGCGCATGGCGAGGAACTTCTTGCGGCCGCCGGTCTTGTTTTCCGCAATCCACTGGCGGGCAAATTCGCCGGACTGGATTTCGGCGAGGATCTTCTTCATCTCGGCGCGGGTGGCGTCGTTGATGATGCGCGGTCCGCGCGTGTAGTCACCGTATTCGGCGGTATCGGAAACCGAGAAGCGCATGTAGCTCAGGCCGCCCTCATAGATGAGGTCGACGATCAGCTTCAGTTCATGCAGGCATTCGAAGTAAGCGATTTCCGGAGCGTAGCCGGCTTCCACCAGCGTCTGGAAGCCCGCGACGATGAGTTCCGCCGCGCCACCGCAAAGCACCGCTTGTTCGCCGAACAGATCGCTTTCGGTCTCTTCGCGGAAACTTGTTTCGATCACGCCAGCGCGCATGCAGCCGAGGCCAGTCGCATAAGCGAGAGCATTTTCCAGAGCCTTGCCGCTCGCATCCTGATAGATGGCAACGAGGGCGGGAACGCCGGAGCCTTCGGTGAAGACTTCGCGGACACGATGGCCGGGGGCCTTCGGGGCGATCATCGAAACATCCACATTCGCGGGCGGCGTGATGGCCTTGAAGTGGATGCTGAAGCCGTGGGCGAACATCAGCGTCTTGCCCGCAGTCAGGTTGGGCGCGATATCGGCCTCATAGATGTCAGCCTGGAGATGATCCGGAACCAGGATCATGATGACGTCGGCGGCCTTGGCGGCTTCGGCCGGCGTGAGGACGGTGAGGCCCGCGGCGGTCGCTTTCGCGCGGCTCTTGCTTGTCGCCGGCAGGCCGACCACAACGTCGAGACCCGAATCGCGCAGGTTCAGCGCGTGCGCATGGCCCTGGCTGCCGTAGCCGATGATGGCAATCTTCTTACCCTTAAGCGGGTCGATGTTTCCGTCTTTTTCGTAAAAGCGTCTTGGCATTTGGAGATCTAGTCCTTAAAGAGTTTTCTGAAATCAGGCAGTCTGCACGCCCGCGCCTGTCGGCACCGGCGGTTGTAAGCGAAGCTTCTTGGTTTCGAGCGACATGGCTACAGCGCCCGACCGCGATACGTCGCTTTCGCCATAGCTGCGCATCACGTCGATAAATTCGTCGAGTTTTTCCGCCACGCCGGTAGCTTCAATGGCGAAGCCTTCGAGCGAGGAATCGATCACACGCGCCTGGAAGATTTCGGCTTCCTTGAGCACGGCGGTCCGGTGTTCCTGCGTGCACTTCACGCGGAGCAGTACCATTTCACGGATTACGGAAGGCGACTCGGTCATGTCCGTGGCCTGAAGGACATTGACGAGCTTGTTCATTTGCTTGATGACCTGCGTGCGGAGGCGTTCCTCCACATCGACCGTGATGGTCATCCGGGAAAGCTCCGGGTCCAGCGTTTTCGCGACTGTGAGGCCCTCAATGTTGTAGCCGCGCGCGGAGAGTACACCGGTCACGCGTAACAGGGCGCCCGGCTTGTTCTCAAGAAGAATAGAAATTGTTTGCAGCATATGTTCCTTTTTTTCGCTCGCCTTAGCCCACTTCCACCGGTTCGACGGGGCCGAGCACCATTTCGTAAACCGCTCCGCCCGCCGGGACCATCGGATAAACGTTTTCCATGGGGGCGACTTTGACGTTGAGCAGATACGGGCCAGGCGTACGGAAGGCGGTTTCGAGCGCTTCCGCCAGTTCGTGCGGCTTATCGATTGTGCGACCGGTGAAGCCGTAGGCTCCCGCCAGTTTCTCGGCATCGGGGAAGCATTCGAGCGCCACCGAACTCTGACGGTCGTTATAGAACAATGTCTGCCACTGGCGAACCATGCCCAGGCAGCCGTTGTTCATGATGATGATCTTGATGGGCAGCGCGTGCGTCGCGATCGTTGAAAGTTCCGGCAGAGACATCTGGAAGCCGCCGTCGCCTGAGATCGAGATCACGAGTTTGTCGGGGCGAGCCATCTGCGCGCCAATGGCCGAGGGCATGCCAAAGCCCATGGAACCGAGACCGCCGGAATTGATCCAGAGGCGCGGCTCGTTGAAGCGGATCAGCTGCGCGGCCCACATCTGGTGCTGGCCGACGTCCGAAGTTACTATGGCCTGACCACCGGACAGGCGGTCGATTTCGTCCATTAGATGCTGCGGACGAATGACTTTGTCGTCGTGACGGCGATCGAAGGGATGCTCTTCCATCCAGCCGCGAATCTTGTCCCACCATGCGCCACGCGCATTCAGATTTGTGGCGCGCATTTCGGGCGCGAGCTCTTCGACATTCTTGTTGAGTTTCTGCAGCACGCGCTTCACGTCGCCGACGATTGGGATATCGGGAGTGCGGTTCTTACCGACTTCGGCGGGATCGATATCGACGTGGATCACGCGAGCATGTTTGGCGAAGGCTCCCAACTGGCCTGTGACGCGGTCGTCAAAGCGAGTGCCGAGTGCAATCAAAAGATCGCATTCGGTCATGCCCATGTTGGAAGCGTAGCTGCCGTGCATGCCGGGCATGCTGATGAAGTTGCGATGGCTGGAAGAAAGCCCGCCGAGACCCATGAGGGTGCAGACAGTGGGGGCGTCGATCAGTTCGACGAGTTCCTTGAGCTCTTCCGAAGCGTTGCCGGCGAGGATGCCGCCGCCCGCGTATACAAAAGGACGCTCAGCTTCCCAAATCAACTGGGGCGGCGCGACGGATCTGGCCGGCGTGACCTTCGGTGAAGACCTTATAGCCAGGCAGGTGGATGGTATCGACCGGAACGTAGTGGCCGCGTGCCTGAAAAACGTCCTTCGGGATATCGACGAGCACCGGGCCGGGACGGCCGCTGGAGGCGAGATAGAAAGCTTCGTGAATGATGCGCGGCAGTTCAGCCACATTGCGCACCATGAAGTTGTGTTTGGTGGCGGGGCGCGTGATGCCGAAAGTGTCGGCTTCCTGGAACGCGTCGCTGCCGATGAGCTTCGAGTGGACCTGACCGGTAATGGCGACGAGCGGGATGGAGTCCATCAGCGCATCGACAAGGCCGGTGACCAGATTGGTGGCGCCGGGGCCGGAAGTGGCGCAGCAAACGCCGGTCTTGCCGGTGGCGCGCGCATAGCCAGCCGCGGCAAACGCCGCATTCTCTTCGTGGCGGACGAGGATGTGCTTGATGTGGGAGTCATAGACCGCGTCGTAGAAGGGCAGGGTGACGCCGCCGGGATAACCGAAGAAGACGTCGACACCTTCGCGCTGCAGGCATTCGAGAAGCATCTCGGCGCCGGTCATGAGCTTGCCGGGGTCGCCGGCGGCGGTATTGTTCTGCGCTACGTTCGGAGTGGGCATGGTAATTAAGTTTGCTCCTGATTACTTTTAACTGATAACTGTTTTTATGCGGTCACAATGAAAAAGGCCACCGGCTGGGCTTACTGCTCCCCGCTGATGGCCTCGGAAGTTTTTGACTTTACCGAAGGCTTCAGGCGGGGCCCGATACGACGACCACGATAATGCTGACTACCGGAATGGTCAGGGTAAGGGGGCGCACTGTGAAGCTGAACGGCATTGCCAGAACTTCCAGTTTAGAACGAAAGTTTTCGAAATGCAAGTGCGGTTGAGTATTAATTATATTTATGGATCGTGCGCTTGGCGGTGGGTTTGACGGGGCTGGGGGTGGCTTTGATGGGCCTTTTGGTGGGTTCACCAGGCCTCTGCGTGGGTTCATTATTTTTGCCTTTCGTTGATTCTAAAAGGGTTTTTGGCTTCATTCCGCGCTATTTCATTATTTCCCTGAAAATGGAGGCTGGCGGGGCTGGAATTGCGACTGGCGGAGATCTGGTGTGTCGTAAGCATAGTATCCGGTTTGAGAGTAGCGCGAAGGTGGGGGAAAACTGGGTGATCGGATGGGCAGAATGGTGGGAAAGGTATGAGGGGGAGAGGGATAGCTATATTTTCACGCGTCGTGACTCTGAAAAAAGTCAAGTTCTTTAGCCGCCGATGCACGCCGATAAACGCCGATAAGTGCGGTCGGTTACCGTTCCAGGGCTTGGCTCAACAGCGTTTTTATTACTGCCTGACGACTAATATTCAAACGGGCGGCACGGGCATCCAACTCGCGAAGAAGGCCCTGCGTCAGATCGACGTTAACGCGGTGTAGTGGTTTTACTACCGTGAACTTCCCGGTAAAAAAGGCTGACACATCTTCTCCGCGAGTCGCCTTCTCCGCGATCTCATCGGCGCTTAGAGACTTAGGTGTTTTCGGCATACTGTCGCTCTTCCCACTCATATCATTGGCAAAGTCTTTGGCCACAGATGCACGCGGATAAACGCGGATAATTTTAAAGATAGCTAATGTGCGCTGGTGTGACGACAACCGGTCGAAATCGTCTGCTGGCAGGCACTCGCGATTATTACGAGGTTCTACGCAGTGAAGGATACACGAGCCACAATACCCGCTTCGCAGATCTAAGAAGCAACGCGGCAAGACTCAGCATCTGGACAGACAGGCGCAGGAGGAATCGCCGGAGCGCAGCGGTGAACCACAGCAGAAAGACAAATAACAGTACGGCACCAGCCCACATTCCAACACCAGTATATAGCCGTTCAACGAGGCCCCGACCAATTGGTCGGGGAACTGAAAAATGGTGGGATTTGGATTTTCTGTTGGAGGCGATTCATGGCAGCATGCCAGCGCCAGAATTCCAGCTGGAGGCCGCCGGCCGCAGATTGCAGGAGAACTTTCCAGCCCTGGTGCAGGCGCCTGGGCCACAGCTAGCGCCGCGAGCAAATACTCCCTGTGGCATACTCCATTGGAGTATAATAAATATTGCAGACTGTAGTCGAAACTCCGGCGTTTCTCGCAGACGTCAGAGCTCTCGGCCTGACCGAAGCGGTGCGATTTGAAATCATCGACTGGATTGCAGATAACCCGACGGCGGGCGATCCCATTGAGGGTACTGGCGGGGCGAGGAAGGTTCGCTTCGCGGGTAAAGGGAAGGGCAAGAGCGGTGGCTACCGGGTGATTACGTTTTTCAGCGGCACGGAGGTGCCGGTATTCCTGCTGAACGTATTTGCAAAGAACGAAAAGACGAATTTGACGGCGAAGGAACGGACCGTTCTGAAGACCGTGCTCGCCGATATTGTGAAAGCCTACAAGGCACGCCGGAGGTTGAGATGAAAAAGCGCAGTCTTACGGCAGGAGAACGAATGATCGCGAGTGCCCGGCAGGCGCTGGCATTCGCCGAGGGGAAGGCCGATCATGGATGCGAGGCCCATGTTCCAGACGATATCAACGTAAGAGCGATCCGCGAAAAAATTTCTCTGTCGCAGGGCGAGTTCGCCAGGTTGTTCGGATTGAGCAAACGTACGCTGGAACACTGGGAACACGGCAGGCGCGTACCGACGGGTCCGGCCCGCGCGTTCCTGACGGTGATTGCGCGGGAGCCGGAGGCGGTACGGCGCGCGCTGCTGGCGTGAGAACTTTGTTTATGGCACCATGAAGCCACTCCCGATTCTCGTTTTATCCTTGTGTCCGTTGCTGCAGGCGGCGGATTTGACTGGCGACGAGATTGTTCGCAGTGCTGTTGAGGTCGGGAAGCGGCAGGCGGAACTTCGGCAACAGTACATCTACCGCGAGCATCAGGAGGATCGGGTACTGAATGCCGATGGCTCGGCGGGTAAGCTTTACATCAATCGCGATTTTGAGGATATTTTTCTCGAAGGCGCGTTCTATCGTAAGCTTGTCGCGTCCGATGGTAAACCGCTGAAGCCGAAGGATGCGAAGGCGGAGGACGCGAGAATGCGCATGACTGCGGCTGAGCGCCGGGCGGCTCCTCCTCCAAAGAACCAGGGGCGCACGCTTCAGGGCGGAATTCCTTTTGAAGACGCTTATAAGGTGATGGAGCACAAGATTCTTCGCGAGGAAGAAATGGGAGGGCGGATGTGCTGGGTCGTGCAATCCGTGCCCAGAGGCGATGCCGCGCCGAAGACTGACGTTGAGACCCGGGCGATGGCTTACCGGTTTACGAGCTGGATCGACCAGATTGACCGCGCGATTGTACGGGAAGAGTGGGAGGTGATCGGAGCGGGACAGGATACGAAGCCGGGGTCCACGGTGGCGATGGTGTTTGTGGAAAATGCCGACGGCGTGTGGCTGCGGCAAAGCGCGGAGATGCGGGCCATCAGCGGGTCGGGTAATCCGCCGCGATTTTTGCAGACGAACGTGTATTCCGACTATCGGAGGTTTGCTTCTGAGACCAATGTTCGGTTCGAGGACGCGCCGTAGGTTTACTCCGCGTGAGGCAGGCCTTCGTGCTGGCTGGCACTGCTGCCGTCGTTGCTTCGCAGTTCACGAAAGATGATGGTGGAGAGGATCGTCAGGCCTCCCAGGATGAAAAATGCCTTGTGGATGCCCTGGATCATTTCTGCTGCGCTGGTGTGGAAGCGATCGGGAATGAAGAACGCCGTCACCAGCGACGCTGTCGCCACGCCGAAGCTGATGGACATCTGCTGCATCGTGCTGGCAATGGAGCTTGCTTTGCTGGCCTGTTCCTCCGTTACGTCGGCGTAGACCAGGGTGTTCATGCTCGTATATTGCAGTGAACTGAAGAAGCCGAAGCAGAACAGCTGGGTCACGATGATCCACACCGGCGTGCCGGTCCCGATGGTGGCGAACAGCAGTATTTGCAGTCCAAGAATCACCGTGTTCGAGACCAACACCATGCGGTAACCGAAGCGCGACAGGATCCGCGGCATCACCACTTTCAGGCTCATGGCGGCTATCGCCTGCGGCATCATCATCAGGCCGGATTGAATTGGCGTGAAGCCCAGACCGACCTGGTAGAGCAGGGGAATGATGAAGGGGATGCCGCCGATGCCGAGCCGCGTGAAGAAGCTGCCGCTCACTGCCGCGCGGAAAGTCCGAACGCGAAACAGGGCCAGCGACAGAAGCGGGAAAGCGGTCTTGGTGGAGTGGAGTCCATAGCCCGCCAGCAGAGCGAGGGCGATGCCGAGCAAGCCGAGAATTTCGCGCGAGCTCAGGGTGTGTTCGCCGAATACTTCGAGCACATACGACAAGAGGCCTACGCCGGAACCGAAGAGAATCAGGCCGACGGCGTCGAGCGGGTCGGAATCTTCGCGATAGTCGGGCAGGTGCTTGTAGACCATCCAGAGGCCGATTAGTCCGATGGGGATGTTGACGAAGAAGATGACGCGCCAGTGGAAATAGCCGACGATCAGGCCACCGGCGATGGGGCCGAGCATGGGTCCTACGAGGCCGGGGATGGCGACGGCGCTCATGGCGCGAACCAGTTCGGATTTCGCAAAGGTTCGCACGATGGTGAGGCGGCCGACCGGCACCATCATGGCTCCGCCACAGCCCTGCAAGATGCGGCAGGCCACCAGCACGTGAATGTTGCTGGAGATTCCGCAGAGAAACGAGCCGAAGGTGAAAAGGCCGATGGCTGAAGCGAAGACGCGGCGGGTGCCGAAGCGATCCGCCATCCAGCCGCTGATGGGGATGAAGACCGCGAGGCTCAGGGTGTAGCTGGAAAGCACCGCCTTCATGCTGAGCGGGGCTACTTTGAGCGCGCCGGCGATGGCGGGAACGGCGGTGTTGAGAATCGTGGTGTCGAGCGACTCCATGAAGAAGGCGACCGCAACCAGCCACGGCAGGAGTCGTTTGTTAAACGTGCCGGGGGCCATGGAGTTACGCTAGCAGACTGACAAGAAGCCGCCTGAAAAGCGGCGGCGGGCAGGATTGCCCGCCCCCCCAATCTGCGCTTGATGTCATTGGGCTGCCGCCGCGTGGGACACTAAAGATTCCAAAGAAAATATAAATGAATCGCAAGATCTATTACTGGAAGCTGCGCTCCGTGGAACTCCAGTTGGGCGAGAAGACCCTTATCATGGGCATTCTCAACGTTACACCCGACTCGTTCTCCGATGGCGGCAACTTCTCCGACCCCGACCGTGCTTACGCCCGCGCGCTCGAACTGGAAGAACAAGGCGCCGACATTATTGATATAGGTGCGGAATCCACGCGTCCCGGTTCACAACGCGTTTCCGCCGAAGAAGAGTGGCGCCGTCTGGTGCCCGTGCTGAAGCGATTGCGCGATAAGCTCACAATTCCGATATCAATCGACACCTACAAAGCGGAAACCGCCGAACGCGCGCTGGAATACGGCATTGAAATTATCAACGACCCGAGCGGCCTGACGTTTGACGCCGAGCTGGCGAAGACGGTGGCCAACGCCAATGCGGGGCTGATTTTGAATCACATGCGCGGCACTCCCGAAACCTGGGCGAAGCTGCCGCCGCTGCCGGACATGATCGGGTCCGTGGCTCGGGATCTGGAAGCGACTATCAACCGCGCGCGGCGCGCGGGCGTGGAACGCAATCGAATCGCAGTGGATCCGGGGCTTGGTTTCGGCAAACGCCGGGAGCAGAATTCGGAAATCCTGGCGCATCTGCGGCAACTGGCGGCGCTCGATTGTCCGCTGCTGGTGGGTCCATCGCGGAAGTCATTCCTTGTGCCTCCTACAGGTGGGGAGTCGACGGATTCGGAAGCGCTTTATGCAACCGCAGCGGCCGTGGCGGTTTCCATCATGAATGGCGCGCACATTGTGCGGGTGCACGATGTGACCGAGATGCGCGCAGTAGTGCAGGTTGTGGATGATGTGGTGCGCGCGGCGGATCTGAAGCAGGCAGCGCAGGCGGCAGCGGAAGCAGCGGCGGCTGAGCGGCCCGTGCCGCGCCGGGGTGCTCGTGAGTTCGACGAACGTCCACGCGCTGTGGTGCCCCCGGTGACGCGCAGAGTGCCTCGTGTAGAGACTGGGCCGGAACCGGTGAAACCTGAGCCTGTTGTTGCGGAGACAGCGACGGAAGAGGCTGAGGCGCCGGGAGTACTGGCAGCAGCAGCGGGTCAGGCCGAGCCGTCCGAGACTGCAATTGAAGCTTCTGTGGAAGCGACGTCCGAGGAGGTGTCCTCAGACGAGTCGGCAGCGCCTGTGGCCTCGGTAGATTCGGATGAAGCACCGGCGGAGAAGCCGCGTAAAGCGGAGAAGCCTGCAGCGAAGCGCGAAATTAAGAGTGACTCGCGTCCACCGGCAAGACCGTATGCGGATCGTCCGCCACGGCGCGATTTCGGGTCGAGTCGTCCGCCGAGCGGCGACCGTCCGCCAGCGCGCAGGGATTCTAACGATCGCCCGCCGCGTCGCGATTTTTCAGATCGTCCGCCACGCCGGGATTTCGGCGATCGTCCACCGAGCAGGGATTACGGGAGTAAGCCTCCCGCCGGGGACCGTCCAGTGCGTCGTGATTTTGCGGCGAGCAGACCGTCAAGTGGGGATCGCCCACCGCGCAGAGATTTTGGCAGCAGTCGGCCGCCGAGTGGAGACCGCCCGCCACGCCGTGATTTTGGTTCGAGTCGTCCTCCGAGTGGGGATCGTCCGCCGCGAAGGGATTTCGGCAGCAGCAGGCCACCGAGCGGTGATCGCCCGCCACGCCGTGATTTTGGATCGAGCAGACCGCCGCGTGGGGACCGTCCGCCGCGAAGGGATTTTGGCAGCAGCCGTCCTCCAAGTGGCGACCGCCCGCCCCGCCGCGATTTTGGCGCCAGTCGTCCGCCGAGCGGAGATCGACCGCCGCGCCGGGACTTCGGTTCGAGCAGACCGCCGAGCGGAGATCGACCGCCGCGCCGGGATGCCGGTCCACCTCGTGGCAAAGGCCCAGGGGATGGCGATTCACGCCCGCCTAGCCGCCCGTTCCGCAAACGGCCTTAAGGCGTGTTGCACCGGCCAGGATCGTGTGGTATCATACTTAAAATCACTATTTTAGGAGGATTTTAAAGTGAAGACATCGATGAGCCTTCGGGGCTCTTTTCTGCGGACAGCACTGTTCGCTCTGCCCCTGGTAATTTTGCCATTTACGGCGGGTGCCGCCAGTTTGAGCATAAACGACAATACGCCATCAGCGGGTCAGGCGACCATTTGCGATGGCGGCGATAGTTCCGCGGACCTTATTGTCGATAGCGTTGACTGGGGCTCCGGGGGGTGTGCGCAGGTTGTTTCGAATGGCGCTACCTTCAGCGAAACCTGGATCGATCTGGGCGCCGTCACGCCATCATCCGGCACGTTGTTTTTCAGCGCCGATGGCGGCAGCACCGCCTATTCGGAAGTGCAGTATACCTATTCCACCAGCGGAGGCACCGGGCAAATATCCGGTATTCTCCTCACCTCGTTTGCGGATGATACGATTGCGGACCTCACGTCCGCCAACCCGGGCAGCACCGTCATTGATGGCTTTTCCACTTCTTTCGACAATGCTTATATAACTGCCGGCTATAGCAGCCCTTCGACCCCTGAGCCTTCGACGCTGCTTCTTGCAGGTTGCGGCATTATTGGTGTGATCACCCGCTTCCGCAAGCGTTCCGCTTAATACGTTATGTCGATTTGATTGGCGAGAGGGCAGGCCTAAGGGTCTGCCCTCTTTTTTTTGGTGTTTCGTTAGTTGCTCGCCTGTTTCTTTGAAAACTTCGCGCGCAGTCCCGCGATCACCCGTTCGGTGAAGGTTCCGAACGGCTGGTCGCTGGTGACGTAAGTCCAGGTCGCGCCCCGCTCCAGCTTTTCCGCGCCCTGAAATTCGATCCGCCCGTCACGCACAATCGCTGTTTCGAAGGCTTCTGCTATCGCTTCCGCAATGCATCGCTGAAAATCCTCATAGATCTTCAGTTCGCCTTGCAGGAATTTCTGCAGAGGCTCGGCAAACTCGGGGCCGCCCGCCAGCATTTGCCGCACGGGATCGCCTATCGCCCAGGAGGTCCAGATCACGCTGCCCCGGAGTTCTGCGACGTTCGACAGATAATCGGACCAGACGTCATCAATGATCGCGAGTGTCATCTCGCGGCCGGCGGCTTCGACTGCGGGTTTGGCGACGGTTTCCAGCAGTTTTTGATAGCTTGTGGGGTCGGGGAGGAGCGAACTCACACTCCATTCCGGCGACAACAAAACGTCTCGCCTCATTTCGTGCATCTCCTGGCGATGGAATTCCACCGCGCAATCGTATTTCCAGAGAGAGCGGCGGATCTCATAGTTCTGGCTCTCGGCCGTCCGCTGCGCGCTTTCAATATCGGGAGTTTTGCCAATTCCAAAACGAACGAGAAGATCGTCTTCCATGCTTATGAAGAAGCGCGAGGTTCCCGGATCGCCCTGGCGGCCGGCGCGGCCACGCAACTGGTGATCGATGCGGCGGGCCTCATGACGCGTGGTTCCGATCACATACAGGCCGCCAAGCGCGAGCACTTCTTCGCGATTGCGAGGTGGATTGCCGCCGGGCAGGATATCGGTACCGCGGCCCGCCATGTTGGTGGAAACGGTGACGGCTCCGAGCGCGCCCGCCTGGGCTATCACCTCGGCTTCCAATTCGTCATTTCTTGCGTTCAATACCGAATGGTCTATACCGGTCAGCTTCAGTTCACGGCTGAGTGCTTCCGATTCCTCCACGCTCGCGGTCCCGACTAAGATCGGCCGACCTGAGGCATGGGCGCGGCGAATTTCTTCGACGACGGCTCGGCGACGGGAGATTTTGTCGGCATAAACGATGTCGGGCAGATCCTGGCGGATCATGGGGCGGTTGGTGGGAATAGTGGTGACGGGCAGTTTGTATTCGCGCCAGAACTCGTCCGCCTGTGTTGCGGCTGTACCAGTCATGCCGCAGACCAGTTCGTACATTCTGACCAGACTTCGCACGGTGATGGAACCGAGGATGCGGCCTTGTGTCTTCAGTTGCAGCCTTTCTTTGGCCTCCACGGCGGAGTGCAGTCCGGCGGGCCAGCGGCGATCCTGCGCGATGCGGCCTTTGAATTCATCCACCAGTTCGATTGCACCGGCTTTTACGACATAATCCACATCGCGGTGAAGGAGGGCGTGGGCGTGGAGAGCATCCTGCGCGGCGGTGAGAACGGACAGGTTCCGTTCGTCGAACAGACTTCCGCAACCGAGAGCTTCTTCCACTCGCTGAATGCCGGCATCGGTGAGGCGGACGTTACGCGCGTTTGCGTCGAGGGCGTAGTGGAAATGCGGACGCAGGCGGGCCACGATGGAATCGATTTGGTAGGCAGCGGCGGAGTTTTCGGGCAGCCCGCCGGCGATCACGAGAGGGATGCGCGCTTCGTCGATCAGAATAGAATCGGCTTCGTCGATGACGGCAAAGCCGAAGGTGCGCTGGACAAGCTCACTTTCGTGGCGGGCCAGATCGTCACGCAGGAAATCGAAGCCAACTTCGTTGGCGGTTGCGTAAGTGATATCGGCGGAGTATGCGGCGCGGCGCTCGCTCGAGGACATGCCCTGCGAAATGTGGGCGACGGAGAGTCCGAACCATTGGTAGATGCCGCCCATCCAGGCGGCATCGCGTTTGGCGAGGTAGTCGTTGGCCGTGAGGACATGCACGCCGCGACCTTGCAGCGCGAACCAGATAATGGCGGGGACGGCTGCGAGCGTCTTGCCTTCGCCGGTTTGCATCTCCGCGATGTCTCCGCGCTGTAGTGCGAGCGCGCCGAGAATTTGCACATCGAACAAGCGCAGGCCGAGGACGCGTTCGGCGGCTACGGCTGCCAGCGCGAAGGTATCTATGACGTTCGGGGCGGTGGCGCAGCCGCGTAATCGCGTGGACGCAGCGCGGAGATCGTCGTCGCTGAGTGTTTGCAACTCTTCTTTGCGGCGAACGATGGCCTTCAGCTGATCTTCGGTCTCGTGACGGGCGAGGCCGAGAAGGCGCAGTAATCTCTTAAACCATTCCAGTGACAAAGTCTCCCTCTATTCTTATGCGGAAAAGCACTGCTGCTACGACGCGAGAAGGAAGGCGGGAGGAGGCAACTGAAACCGGAGGGCAGTGTCAGGATCAGTTCGCACGGGCGCGACGGAGGCTATTGTGCGGTGACGCGCGTGGGAAGGTTCCGACTGGCGTTGTGTGCCGCGGGGCATCTTTTGCTCCGCCTGATTCTGAAAGGCACGGGTTCCGCAAACGGGCTCACGGTCCGCCCTGAATTGCGCAGGCAAAAGCGCCGCTTGCGCCGACAGCAACGCCAGCATCGCAAACAACAGCCTCACTGTGGTTCGTGCCATGTGATTCGAGTGTCGCACAAAAATGGAGAGGGCTGAGGAATTGCGCGATGTCCCGCAGGTGCCGTGAGTGGCGTAACGCACGGTGCGCACAGGAACCACGGGAGCCAATCGGCTTGCCGCGGTAACGCACGTGCTGGGTGAATTCACCATGCGAGAGCACGACGTACGGGGGCAACACCGCGCGGCATTGTTGCTGGCCATTGTTGCGACGGCAGGCCTGGTGGCGCAGCAGACGCACTCGGGATCTACAGGTTCAGCCGCGCGCGCGGCGGCAACTCCGGGCCGGGGCGCGGTTCCGCGGATTGCCAACGAGTACGTCGACTCCTCCATCTGCGGGTCTTGCCATGCGGAGATCGCGCAAACTTACGCGAAGACGGGCATGGGGCGGTCGTTCTCAAAGATCAGTAAGGAGAACCCGGGCGACCCGTTTCCGGGCCAGGCGTTCTATCACAAAGCATCGGACAGCTACTTCTCAATGATTCAGCGCGACGGCAAGACAATTCAACGCCGGTGGCAGCTGGGGTTCGATGGCAAGGAGACGAATGTTGAGGAGAAGCAGGTCGATTACTTCCTTGGGTCTGGCAATCACGGGCGCACCTATCTTCACTTAACACCGCGTAACGGGTTGCAGGAGTTGCCGCTCGGCTGGTACTCGGAAGCGAACGAAATCTACCCGGAGCAGTTCTTCGGCGACCTTCAGCAACAGTTGCCGCCAGGCTGGTACGCGCAGAATAACGGGACGTGGGCGATGAACCCCGGTTTTGACCGGGCGGAGATTCCGGGTTCCGTGCGGCCGGTGCAATACGAATGCATGTATTGTCATAACGGCTACCCGAAGATCCCGAAAGCCAATGAGGAAGAGGGGTCGGAAGCGGTGTATGAGTTGCCACTGCCGAACGGGATCGACTGTCAACGATGCCACGGTCCGGGTCAGCGGCATGTGGAGGCTGCAGGTAAAGCAGGCGCGACTCCCGAAGCGATTCGAGCTTCCATTGTGAATCCGAAGCGGCTGTCTCCGGACCGTGAAATGGAAGTGTGCCTGCAATGCCACATGGAGACGTCAAGCCTCCGGCTGCCGCATTCGATGGCACGTCAGGGGCACGCGCCGTTCTCCTATACTCCGGGCCAGCCGCTCGAGAACTTCTTGCTGATGTTCGATCGCGAGCCGGGCAAGAACCCGCGATTTGAAGGAGCCAATGCGGGATACGCGCTGCGCAAATCGCAGTGCTTCCTGCAGACGCAGGGAAACGATACGGAACACCGGCTGCACTGCACGATGTGTCACGACCCTCACGATATACCGCGCGGGGAGGCGGCCGCAGGACATTATGACGGTGTTTGCCACAACTGCCATACTGCGGCGTTCAACAGTTTAGTTGCGGCAGGCACGCACCCGGCGAATCCCGATTGCATCAGCTGCCATATGCCGAAACACCGCACAGACGATGCGGTCCACGTCATTATGACGGAGCATTTCATCCAGCGCGTGCCGCCAACAAATCTGCTCGAAAAGAAGGCGGAATATTACGAGTCGCCAGCGACTTCGTATAAGGGCGAGGTGGTGCCCTACTATCCGGCTAAACTTGCGCCGACACCGGAGAACCTGCTCGATGTTGCCGTGGCGCAGGTTCGCGACCAGAGCAATCTGATTCAGGGCATTCCGCAACTTACTGCCCTGATTCAGAAATACAAACCTGCGCGGGCAGCTTACTACGTATATCTGGCGGAAGCTTTTCATGCCATCGGCGATGCGGCGCATGCGGAGGTGAATTTCAATGAAGCGTTGCGCCGCGCTCCCGAATCGACGGTGATCCTGCTGAAGTTCGGGAATGCGCAAGTGGAATGGGAGCAATGGGTGAAAGCGGAAGCGACTCTCCGTCGCGTTATAACAAAAACGCCCAACGATCCCGTGGCGTGGGGGTTGCTGGGCGAAGCGCTTTTCGGGCAAGGCGAGAATGCGGAGGCAAAAACGGCGCTGGAAAAGGCGGTTTCTCTTGATCCAGACATGCCGGATCCGCACAATTATCTGGGTGCGCTGCGGGTTCGGGCGGGGGATCTGGCTGGCGCCGAGAAAGAGTTCAGGGAAGCGCTGCGGCTGCAGCCAGGCAATGCCGATTGGCGATCGAATCTTGCGGGCATGCTGGCGACCCGGGGCGCGATTGACGAAGCGCGTTACCTGTTCGAATCGAGCATTCGGCTGAAGCCGGATTTCGTCGGCGCGCGGATCAATTACGCGCGATTGCTCGCGAGTCTGAATCTGAATGCCGATGCGGCGGCGCAGGCGAAGGCGGCAGTGGAGGCAGACCCTGGTGTTCCCGTGGCGCATGAAGTATGGGGAGTTGTACTGATCAGCCTGGGAGATGCTGATGCCGCGGAACGTGAGCTGAAGACCGCCGTGAATTTGCAGCCGGATTTATGGCGTGCGCAGTACGAACTTGGCGTGGCGCTGGGGATGAACGGAGACGCCGCCGCTTCAGTTGAGCATCTCAAAATCGCGGCGGAGGGCCAGGATCCGGACGCGAAGGCTTCGGCACTTCAGTTGTTGCAGAAACTCGGGCATTGAGCAGCGCGCCTGGTAGTGAGCTGGCGTTCTGAGTCACTCCGCGCATTTGCGCCACACGAACAGCTTGAATGTGCGCCAAGCCGCGCTAATTGCCCCAAGCTAATCGCGCTAAGTGATTGTTGCTAATACATTTATGCGATAGCATTCCAATCGCAACCTCGCTATCCTGCTTCGTATGCGATGGGCTCCTGTGGCTTTAGGGTTAGCGGCTCTGGCTTCTCTTCTGACCGGGCAAAGCGGGTCAATCGGACGTCCCTCCTTTCTCTATACCGCTGCTACGAGGTATGTTCCAACTGCGTGGAACCGGGGTGGCGAGCGGTTTCCGGAAGGCGCGCATTTGATGCTGGTGAGCGGCGGAGAACGGCGTGACATCGTGCCTGGTTTCTTTGCGGCCGCTGACGCTGCGGTTTCGTTCGATGGCAAGCGTGTCTTGTTTGCCGGCAAGACGGCCCTCGTAGCCAAGTGGCAAATCTGGGAGACGGATCTTGCGGGTGGCGCGCCACGGCGCATCGTCACCAGTCCTGATTCGTGCATTCGTCCGCTCTATCTGCCTGACGGAAGAATTGTTTATACGCGGTTCACGGCAACTGGATCTGAAATCGAGGTCGCGGCACTCGAAGGCAAACCCGGAAGCAAAGCGGATACTCTGACTCATGCGCCGGGCTGGTATCTGACTGCCGACGTTCTTCGCGATGGGCGGATACTGTTCGAATCGCGGGACGAACTTTTCACGACATATCCGGATGGGACGGGCGTGGAATCGCTGAGGTGCGATCACGGGCCCAAACGCTCCGGTGGGCGACAGGTTTCTTCCGGCGATGTCATTTTCGTGGTGGCGGGTGGTCTGGCTCGCTTTACCCCGGCGTCGGCGGTGCAGGAAAAGATGACGCCGATGAATGCGGAAGTCACCGGCCCGGTGGCAGAGGAGACTTCCGATCGCTGGCTGGTGGCCGCCCGGCCGATGACTGGCGGTCTGTATTCGATTCAGCAAACGGGGCCGGATGGGCGCGGCTTGGAGAACGTCGAATCTCCGAAGAGCGTGAACGCGGTGGAACCGGTGGTAGTGGCATCGCGAGTGCCGCCCCGCGAGTTTCCTTCAGGTCTGGTGGCGACGCGAACCACGGGGAACCTGCTTTGTCTGGATGCGAAGGAATCGAAAACTCCGATGAACGGAACGATTCGCTCGGTGCGGGTTTACACAAAGGACGCGGCCGGCGCGGCGCGTTTACTGGGGCAGACGACTGTTGCGCCAGATGGGTCGTTTTATGTGGAAGTGCCGGCTAACCGGCCGATTCGCATGGAACTGCTGGACGCGGCGGGCGTGCGACTGCAGGGCGAAGAGAACTGGTTCTGGATGCGCCCCAGCGAGCAACGGATTTGCGTGGGATGCCACGCGGGTCCCGAGCGGGCTCCTGAAAATAAAGTCCCGGAAATACTGACCAAAATACTCACACCGGTGAAGATGACCGGAGACCAAGGGCGCGCGCAATGAGGGCTTTGAGTGCGCTTTGGCTGTTTGTCCTGGCCGGTTCGTTGAGCGGTCAGATTCAGTTTCAGGACGTGACGGCGCAATCGGGCATCGAGTTCACTCATTCTTTCGGTGCGGAACAATTGGGATCGTTGCTGGAAAGCGCCGGTGCAGGTTGTGTGTGGCTCGACTATAACAACGACGGCAAACCGGATCTGTATGTGGTGAGCGGACGACCACTGGAGAAGGAAATGCATCCTTATCCTCTGCGTAAGCCACCGGCCGTGACGCCGCACAACCATCTCTACCGAAATGACGGTGACGGTAAATTTACCGACGTCACAGAGCAGGCTGGTGTGGCGGGAGACGGCTTTGGATTTGCAGCTATCGCCGCGGATTTCGATAACGATGGCAACACGGATTTACTTGTCACGTCGTATGGGCATGTGACCCTTTACCGGAACAAAGGCGACGGAACGTTTGAGGATGTGACGACTAAAGCAGGACTGGAGGTGAAGGGCTGGGCGATCGGCGCGGCGTGGCTCGATTACGACAGGGACGGGTGCGTCGATTTGTTCATCGGGCGCTACGTCAAGTTCGATCCGAAGTATCGCTCGTTCTATGCCGCCGATAACTATCCGGGGCCGCTCGACTATGCCGCCGAAAGCGACCTTCTGTTCCACAACACGTGCCACGGAGGATTCACGGACGTGAGTGAGAAGGCCGGCATTGCGAATTACAAGGGTCGGGCGATGGGCGTGACTGCGGCAGATTTCGATGGTGACGGATATCCGGACATCTACGTGGCGAACGACAAAACGGAGAGCTTCCTGTTCCATAACAAGCATGACGGAACGTTTGAGGAGATCGGCGTGGATGCGGGTGTGGCATTCGGGCAGAATGGCGAATCGAGTTCGGCGATGGGGCCGGTTTTCTTCGATATGAATAACACCGGGCGCGCGGATTTGTGGGTGACGGATTCGAAGTACAACCGGCTGCTGCAGAATTCCGGCAAGCTGCCGTTCACGGACGTCACTCAGAAAGCGGGAATTTCCCAACAGACGGCCCAGTATGTCAGCTGGGGAACGGGTGCGTTCGACTTCGACAACGACGGGCTGAAAGATCTGATGGTATTCCACGGCGGCCTGATTCACCTGATCCCACAGGAACATTCAGTATTCCGGAATCTGGGGGGTGGGAAGTTTCAGGATGTTTCGACCAGCGCCGGCGCGTTCTTTGCTGCCAAGAGCGTGGGTAGAGGCGCTTGTTTCGCCGATTACGACAACGACGGGAAGGTAGACGCATTTTTGGTGAATCTGGGCGGGCCTGGAGTATTGCTTCGGAACACATCCGCTTCAAGTGGTCACTGGCTGACGGTGAAGCTGGTGGGGACGAAGAGCAACCGCGATGCAATCGGAGCACGCGTGGAAGTGGATGCCGGTGAACTGAAACAATTTGCGGAGCGCGTGGCGGGCGCGGGCTATCTGAGTCAGGACGATGCGCGACTGCACTTCGGATTGGGTGCGAAGCCGGGCGTCAATCGCGTAGTTGTGACGTGGCCAGATGGAGCGCGGCAGGTGGTGGAAGGCGTGAAAGTGGATCAGATCCTCACGGTAACGGAGAAATGACGATTCGACGGGCGATTCAGGTGTTTCTTTTCGGTGCCACGATTCTGGCGGCTGCGGGAGAAGTGCGCTACAAGAGTCCGGACGATCTGGCGCTTTCCCCCGATGGCAAACGGCTGTATGTGGTTTGCAGCGGCAGCGATGAAGTGCTGGCTGTGGATACGGACAGCCACACCGTTGTGGGGCACGCGCATGTGGGGCACGTGCCGCGCGGCATTGCTGTGGCGCCGGATGGCAAGCGGCTTTATGTGACGAATTCGTGGTCGGACACAGTGAGCGAATTAGACGCTGCTTCGATGCAGGTGCTGCGTACTCTGCCGGCCGGATTCGAGCCGACGGGTATCGCGATGGATGCGGCACGGCACGTGCTTTATGTGGCGAACCGATTGTCCGATGACATTTCGCTGATCGGGCTTGCGGTGAACGGCGGCGAGCTACAGAGAATCTCAGGGGCGCGGGGAGCCAGTTACGTGAGCGCATCGCCTGACGGCAGGCGCATTTATGTGAGCGGCATTTATCCGCAAATCGGCAAGTTTCGCGCAGTGCCAAAGACCGAGATTACCGAAGTGGATGCTGAACATGGCGCGGTGGCTGAACGTCTGACGGTCGACAATGTGGCGGGTGTGTTCCATATCGCATTTTCGGGCGACGGCCGTCTCGGAATTGCTGGTGAATTGCGCCCCAAGAATCTGATTCCGCTGGCGCACGTTGAGCATGGCTGGGTGTTTGGGAACTCGCTCACGGTTTTCGGCGAGGCGATCGGTGGCGTGGCGCAGATGCCGCTGGACCAGATGGATATCTTTCCCTCGCAGCCGTTTGGCGTTGCCATTGCGCCGGACCAGAAACGCGCGTACGTCTCCGCAAGCGGATCGAATGAGGTGCTGATTGTGGACGTCGCGAAACTGGTGGTGGCAGCGCGGTCTCCGCAGGCGGCACGGATGGCGAACGACCTTTCGGTTTCGTCGCAATATGTGATCGCGCATGTGCCGGTGGGGAACAATCCGCGTAATATCCAGGTTTCACCGGATGGCGCGTCGCTCTATGTTGCGAATCGACTGGATGACACGATTTCCGTTGTGAATACGGCGCGCGCGGTGGTGACGGCGACGATTCCGCTGGGAGAGGCGGTGCCATTGACAGCGGAGCGGCGCGGAGAACGCTTGTTCTATTCCTCGATGTATGCGTTTGGGCATCAGTTTGGCTGCGCAACATGCCATCTGGACTCCACCTTTGACGGGCTTTCATGGGATCTGGAGCCCGACGGTTTCGGCAAGGACATTGTCGACAACCGGATGCTCGAAGAGATCAAGGACACTGCGCCCTACAAGTGGAATGGCGGGAATCCGGATCTGCAAACGGAGTGCGGCCCCAGGACCGAGCGTTACTTTTTTCGCTCGCAGGGATTTCGCGGCGATGCGCTGGAAGATCTGGTGAAGTACATCCAGTCGATTCCGTTACGACCGAACCGCTATCGGATGCCCAACGGGGAGAAGACCCCGGCGCAAGAGCGCGGACAAGCGCTTTTCAACCGGACCGCGAAGAAAGACGGCACGCCAATTCCCGATTTGCAGCAGTGCTTCGTTTGCCACGCCGGACCCTACTACCAGAGTGCGGACTCGACGGATGTGGGTACGGGTAAGCCGACGGACCGGTCCACCGAGATTGATATTCCGGAACTGACGAATGTTGTGAACAGCGCGCCGTATTTGCATGACGGGTCGGCGAGGTCGCTCGAAGAGATCTGGACGGTTTATAACCCGCAGGACAAACATGGCGTCACAAGCGATCTGACGAAGGACGAATTGAACGATTTGATTGAGTATCTGAAAACGTTATGACAAGATCCGGATTCACCAGAGCTGTCTTTGGCTCGCTGGCAGGTTTGCTGCTGGCCCTTCCGGCAGCGGCAGTTGACCTGCCGCGATTCCGCTGGGAGAATTTCACCACGGAAAATGGCCTCCCGAACAATCGTGTCTATTGCGTGGCCGTGGATGGGGAACGGGTTTGGGCGGGAACGGATAACGGGCTGGCGCTCTACGAAAACGGCAAGTGGAAGAGCTTCGGCGTTGCGGATGGCCTGACGCATCGGGCCGTGATTTCGCTCGCGCTCGATAAGCGGAGCCACGATCTGTGGATTGGAACGATGGGGGGCCTGAACCGGTATTCCGCCGGGCGCTTCGATACGTTCACGCAACTCACCAGCGGGCTGCCGAACGACATAGTCTATGGGGTCTCCGTGTATGGAGATTTCGTCTGGGTGGCGACGGCCGCCGGTGGTGGCCGTCTGAATACGCGGACCCGCCAATGGGACCTGTACAACGAACGCAACACTCCGATGTACGAGATCTGGACCTACAGTGTCAACGCCGGCCCGGACAAAGTCTATTACGCGGTTTGGGGCGGCGGAGTGCTTGAATACGACGTCAAGACGGAGCGCTGGAAGGACTATAACGATCCGGACGGCGAGAACGAGATCGTGCTGTTTAAGGACCAGGGGCTGATCCACGAGATCACCACGTCGGTTAGTTACGCGAACGGAATCCTGTGGGCGGCTACATATTTCGGAGCATCGCGATACGACGGGCGCAATTGGCAGAATTTTCTGGAGAAGGACAGCGGACTGCCGGGCAATTTCCTCAACCAGGTGAAGACCGTGGATGGAACGCGCACGTGGTTTTCGACGGATAAAGGCCTGGCGTATTACGACGGAACCAACTGGGCCACGTATCGGCCGGCGCCGGACAATCATGCGCCGGAGATGCTGGTTCGCGATGAGCAGGGGAATGTGACGCGGGTGGCGGCTGAAACCGCACCGGCGCATCACTACACTTTCGGTGTCGATTTTCAGGGCGCCGACATCTGGGTGGCTACCGCTAAAGGTATTAGCCACGGGATTCGAATTTCAGACGGAGAAAATGGACAATGAACGCACTTGAAGTATTAGAACGAATCACGGGCACGACGGAAGTGAAGAAGCGTCCAATTACGGACCTGAAGGTTTTGAACGAGGCGTACGACTATCCGAAGCCCAGTTCATTTTCGCGCGGGCTGCGCATCGACCTGGGGAGTGTGACGATTCTGCTGATCTCCGGCACCGCCAGTATCGATGAGAACGGGCAGAGCATCCACATCGGCGATTTCCGGGCGCAATTGCGCCGCACTTATGAAAACATCACCGGGCTGCTGGCGGCTGAAGGCGCGACATGGAAGGACATTGTGCGGACAACCTGCTATCTGCGCGACATGGAACGCGACTACGCGGCCTTCAACGAGGAGCGCACGGAGTTTTTCAGGCAGCAGGGTCTGGATCCATTGCCTGCCTCCACGGGTATTCAGGCCATTCTGTGCCGCCCGGAACTTTTGATTGAGATCGAGGCGATTGCGATGTTCATTCCGGCTACGGGCAAATAAACATGGCGTGGCGATTGTTATTCGCAGTGCTGGCGGCGTCGGCGGGGCTTAGTGCTCAGACTGCGGCGGGTTCCTGCGCAGCGCCGCAAACGGCCGCGAAATCCGTAAGTCGTACGCAGGAGCCGTATGCCGGCACTCCGGAGGATTTGCAGCCATTCTCGAAGTTCGCGGTGCCTTACGCCCAGCTCTACACCAGGACGCCGGAATACAACGGAGCGGCCGACGAGGCCCGGACCATTCCGGCGGCGGAGGTGAGTGAGGTGGCTCTGGGTTTTCTGGGTCCGGTGACCGGCAGCAAGGATGCTGCCATGGGAGTTGCGATGTTGCATGGCGCGCAACTGGCGGTCGACGAAGCCAATGCGCGCGGCGGATATTGCGGCAAGGTGTTTCGGCTGAAGATCCACAATGACGCGGCTATTTGGGGCGCGTCGAGCAATGAGCTGGTGAAGATGGTGTACGACGAGAAAGTGTGGGCGATGCTGGGCTCCATCGCGGGTGATTCCACGCACATTGCGTTGCGCGCTGCACTGCGGGCGGAACTGCCAATCGTTAACAGCGCATCGACGGACCCGACATTGCCGGAGACGATGATTCCCTGGCTGTTGACGTCGATCCAGGATGACCGGGTGCAGTCTTACACACTGGCGCGACGGATCTACTCGGACCTCGGGCTGAAGCGGGTGGGGTTGTTGCGCGTGAGCGAACGTTACGGGCGGCTGGGAGTTGTGAAGTTTCGCGATGCTTCGCGACGACTCGGGCACCCTGTGGTGATTGAACAGAAGTTCGACGCGACGGCGCAGAGTTTTACCAGCCAACTTCGCGTGATCAACGATTCGCGGGTGGATGCGGTGGTGCTGTGGGGCGATGCGGGTGCGGCGGGAATAATTCTCAAGGAAATGCGGCAGATGGGAATGAAGCAGCCGGTTTTCGGAAGTTCGCGTGTGGTGGGTTCGCAGTTGTTTGAACAAGCAGGCGCTGCGGCAGAGGGGCTGGAAGTGGTTTATCCGTTCGACCCGAGTCGCGGCGATCCGGCATGGACCGATTTTCAGAGGCGGTATGAAGCTGCTTATCGCGCGAAGACCGATGCTTTTTCCGCGCTGGCATTCGACACGATGAATATCCTGCTGGATGCGATTGGCCGGGCGGGATTGAACCGCGGCGGGATACGCAACGCGCTTTATGGTTTGGAGAAATACAGAGGCGTGACCGGTGAAATGACGTTCGATCCCAACGCCAAGAACATCGCACCTATGTTCCTGGGCAAGGTACACAACGGGCAGCTGACGTACCGGCGATATGGCATGGAGAAACCGTATGCGACCGTGGGGTCCGCAGGCGTGGAATATAACGGGCCGGCTGACAAGGGGACGGCGGGCGAGCGGAGGAAGATCGGGCTGTTCGGACCGGGTGCAGATGCTGTGGCGGGAAGTCTGAGCGGGGCTGGCTACGAGGTGGTCGGTATATCGTCGGAAGGGATGTGGGGGAAAGCGTCGAGTGAGCTTGTGAAGCTGGTGTACGATCCCGATGTGATTGGTCTGGTGACGACTGATCGGGCATCGTCGCATCTTGCCGAGCAGCTTGCCGTCAAGGTGATGCTGCCGGTGGTGGCGATTTCGGCGGACCGTACGCTGACGTCGACGAACGTGCCGTGGATTTTTCGGCTGGAAGCAGGGACGGCGCCGGAGGACGGGGTGCGGTGCTTGAGAGATGCGGCGGAGCAGACAGGCGCTAACCGGGGATTGATTCGGGCTTACCTGGCTTCCGGGGAAACGGTGGCAGGGTTGTACTCTTTTGGGTCCACGGGAGAGTTGAGCCAGGCTGTCGGCGAGATCAGCAAATAAGCAGGTCTGGGATAGAATTGGGGATAAGCCCGTCCCGGGCCCTTAGCTCAATGGTTAGAGCAGCGGACTCATAATCCGTTGGTTGCAGGTTCAAGTCCTGCAGGGCCCACCAGAACCGCTTTCCCATAAAATCGACCTTATGTATATACGCGTGAATCCGCGAGACAACGTTGCGATCATTGTTCACCCGGATGGCGCGGCGGCGGGCGTTTCCATGCCCGGCGGAATCACGGCGCGGGAGCATATCCCGCAGTCTCATAAGGTGGCGCTGCAGGATTTTGAGATCGGCGCGCAGATCATTCGTTACGGCCAGGCAATCGGCTATGCCAACCGGGCGATTCCGGCCGGCTCGTGGATTCGCGAGGATCTGATCGAAATGCCGCTGCCACCGGCGCTCGATCAACTCTCGCTATCCACCGCCGTCCCCGAGCCGCTTCCGCCGCTCACCGGTTACACGTTTCAGGGCTATCGCAATCCCGATGGCAGCGTGGGCACGCGCAATATTTTGGGAATTGCGACGACCGTACAGTGTGTCGCGCCTACTGTCGAATATGCAGCGCGGCGGATCAAGGCGGAGTTGTTGCCGCGCTTCCCGAATGTGGACGACGTGGTCGCGGTGACGCATTCCTATGGTTGTGGGGTGGCGATTAACGCTCCGGGCGCGGCGGTGCCGATCAGCACGCTGCGGCATATTTCGCTGCACGCGAATATGGCGGGCCAGCCGATGGTGGTGAGCCTGGGGTGTGAGAAGATGCAGCCGAAGCTGCTGTTCAGCAACGATTTTCCTGTGCTGGAAGATGGCGTGCTTAGTGCAGGGAATGTGATCCGGTTGCAGGATCAACGTGGCTTTGGAGAGATGATCTCGCTGATTATGGAAGCAGCGGAGAAGCGTCTCGCCATTCTCGACAAGCGGCGGCGCGAGACTTGCCCGGCATCGGACCTTATTGTCGGCATGCAGTGCGGTGGCAGCGATGCGTTCTCCGGCGTGACGTGCAATCCGGCGGTTGGCGCGGCTGCGGATTTGCTCGTTCGTGCAGGCGCTACTGTGATGTTTTCAGAAGTCACCGAAGTGCGCGACGCTATTCATCTACTGACACCGCGCGCCGAGACGCCGGATGTGGCGCGCGCGCTGATTCGCGAAATGCAGTGGTATGACGACTATCTGGCTATGGGTCGCGCCGATCGCAGCGCCAATACAACGCCGGGTAATAAGCGCGGTGGCCTCGCGAATATCGTCGAAAAAGCGCTCGGTAGTGTGGCGAAGGCTGGCAGCAGCGCGATTCACGCGGTGGCATCGCATGGCGAGAAGGTTACGGCGAAGGGTCTGATTTTCGCCGCCACGCCCGCCAGCGATTTCATCTGTGGCACGCAACAGCTTGCCTCGATGAACCTGCACATATTCACGACAGGTGAAGGCACGCCGTACGGGCTGGCGCTCGTGCCGGTGATCAAGGTTTCGTCGCGAACTGCGCTGGCGGAGAAGTGGCACGATCTGATCGATGTGGACGCAGGTCGAATTGCCACCGGGCATGCGACTGTGGAGGAGGTTGGTATGGACCTCTTCAAATGCATGCTCGATGTCGCCAGCGGGAAGAAGACATGGGCGGAGCACTGGGGCCTGGCGAATGCGCTTTCTCCGTTCAATCCCGGACCGGTGACTTGATTTACGCCTTCCGCCGCACCACGCACTGCCATACAATATGAAGTCCGTGGTCCAACATCCCGCCGATCAAAAGTCTACCCGCGTCCGATACCTCATCCTCGCGATGATCTTCATCGTATCGACGCTGAATTACGCGAGCCGTGCGACGCTGGGCATCGCCGGAACAGCGGCTAAAGGGCAACTTGGCATAAGCGATATCCAGTTTGGGTGGCTGCAATCGGCATGGGGCTGGACCTACGTATTCGCGCAGATTCCGGGCGGCTGGTTGCTGGATCGTTTCGGATCGAAGCGGGTGTATGCGGTGAGCGTTTTCATGTGGTCCATCTTTACCTTCCTGCAAGGATATGCCGGAAACTTCAATCTGGCCACGGCACTTGTTTTCTTGTTTGGTCTGCGTCTCCTGCTCGGCCTGGCGGAAGCGCCGGCGTTTCCGGCCAATAGCCGCATCGTTGCCGCGTGGTTTCCGGCGGCTGAGCGCGGCACGGCTGCAGCGATTTTCAACTCAAGTCAGTACTTCGCTACTTTTCTGTTTGCGCCGCTCTCAGGGTGGATCGTGCACCGGTTCGGCTGGATGTGGGTTTTCTTCGTCACCGGAGCCATGGGAATCGTGATGACCGCGATCTGGCTGAAGACTGTTCACAGCCCTTTGGATCATCCGAGTATCAGTGCGGCCGAACTTGAACACATCGAGAAGGGCGGTGCGCTGGTAAATATGGACAAGCCCGCGGCGCCCGGCGTGGCGGCAACGGGAACGTCGCAGTGGTCGGCCATTGGCCAGTTGCTTGGCAATCGAATGCTGCTGGGTGTTTACCTCGGCCAGTATTGCATTACGACGATCACCGTTTTCTTTGCGACGTGGTTTCCGCTTTACCTGGTCAATGAGCGACACATGTCGATTCTGAAGGCCGGATTCACGGCCGCTTTGCCTGCGTTGTGCGGATTCTTAGGAGGCATTCTGGGCGGCGTGTTTTCGGACGCACTGATCAGGAGAGGCAGTTCGCTTTCTGCTGCGAGAAAGATCCCGATTGTCACAGGCATGCTGCTTTCCATCTCGATGGTTTTCTGCAATTTTGTGTCCGCCGAATGGATCGTGGTCGTCCTGATGTCGCTGGCGTTTTTCGGTAAAGGTGTCGGTGCGCTCGGCTGGGCAGTAGTTGCCGATACCTCGCCCAAGCAGGTTGCTGGTTTGAGCGGCGGCCTCTTCAATATGTTCGGCAACATGACAACCATAGTGACGCCGCTTGTGATCGGCTACATCGTCGCCGCGACGCATTCCTACAAAGGCGCAATCCTCTACGTCGCGGCCCATGCTGCAGTAACGATTTTTGCGTATCTGCTGGTCGTGGGAGAAATCAAGAGAGTGGAACTTCGAACGGCATGACATCGCAATCCCCCACCATCGTTTCCATGCGCGTGATCCCGGTTGCGGGGCATGACAGCATGCTGCTCAATCTCAGCGGCGCGCACGGGCCGTATTTCATACGCAATCTGGTCATGCTGACCGATACGGCGGGACACACGGGTGTCGGCGAAGTGCCCGGCGGTGAGCGTATCCGGCAAACGCTGGAAGATGCGAAGCCGCTCGTCATGGGCCGTGGCATCGGCAACTACAACGCAGTCTTGAACTCCATGCGCACGCAGTTCGCCGACCGCGATTCCGCTGGGCGGGGTCTGCAGACCTTCGACAATCGCATTACGATTCACGCGGTCACAGCGGTGGAAGCGGCGCTGCTCGATCTGCTGGGACAATTTCTGGGCGTTCCAGTTGCCGCCTTGCTTGGTGAAGGTCAGCAAAGGCAAAAGGTGGAAACGCTCGGGTATCTTTTCTATGTGGGGGACCGTCATAAGACGAACCTTCCGTATCCGTCCGACGATGCAGCCAAAGACGACTGGCTGCGTCTTCGAAATGAAGCAGCGCTGACCCCCGACGCCATCGTGCGCCTCGCCGAAGCTGCTCAGGCGCGCTACGGCTTCCGGCACTTTAAGCTGAAAGGCGGCGTTCTGCCTGGTGAGCAGGAGATCGAAGCCTGCGCTGCTATTAAAGCCCGCTTCCCGCAATCACGTGTTTCGGTCGACCCCAATGGCGCGTGGAGTCTGCGCGAGGCCGTGGTACTCTGCCGCAATCAAAACGTTCTCGCTTACGCCGAAGATCCGTGTGGCGCGGAAGACGGCTACTCGGGTCGCGAGATCATGGCGGAATTCCGTCGCGCGACTGGCATCCCTACTGCCACCAACATGATCGCGACCGACTGGCGTCAGCTTACCCACACCATCCAGTTGCAATCGGTGGACATTCCGCTTGCAGACCCCCACTTCTGGACGATGCAGGGTTCCGTGCGTGTTGCGCAAATCTGCAAAGAATGGGGATTGACCTGGGGTTCGCATTCGAACAATCATTTCGATGTATCTCTGGCGATGTTCACGCAGGTGGCCGCCGCCGCGCCGGGGAAAATCGCCGCGATCGACACGCACTGGATCTGGCAGGATGGCCAGCGGATAACAAGAGAGCCGTTGCGCATTGTGAACAGCGAACTGACGGTGCCGGAAAGACCGGGTCTGGGCGTTGAAGTCGATATGGCTCAGGTAGAGAAAGCCAATGCGCTATACGAAAAGATTGGAACAGGCGCGCGCGATGATGCGATGGCGATGCAGTTCCTGATTCCTGGCTGGAAGTTCGACAACAAACGCCCCTGCCTGGTACGCTGAAGGACGTGAAAGCTCTGTCTGGCTTCTGTCACGTTGAACGTTTGGCAGAAAACTAAATATGTCCACCCTTCCTCCCAACAATTTCAAAGCCGCTATCACTACCGGTCAGCAGCAGATCGGCCTCTG
>CAIKAS010000232.1 GCA_903825445.1 uncultured Acidobacteriia bacterium | reverse complement strand
GGCATACAGCCAAACGGATCGCGGGCACAGAAGAGACGGCGTTCTCGGGAATCCCAGATCGCGAACCCAAAATCACCCAGCAGACGCTTCACGCAGTCCGCGCCCCAGCGCTCAAAGGCCAGCAGAATCAGGGAACTGTCCGGCGTCTGATCGCGCCCTGCACCGGGAACACCTAAGGCATCGAAAAGCTCGTCGCGGTTATCGATACGCGCGTCGGCTGTGATGACGAGATGTGGTGCGCTCCGAATACTCACGGGAAGCCGCTCGAAGCGCGACTCGGGTGTGACGTGCAGCATTACGTGGCCCAGCCCCGAGGAGTCGCCGCACCACTGGCCGTGGCCATCGGAACCCCACGGCGCCATTGCAGTGGCCGTTGGGGCCAAGGTTGCCCGGGTCACCCGCGTGCCGTCGAAACGAACCTCACCGTAGATGCCGCTCACGACGAGATAACCTCAGCTATGAATTGATTTGACACGCAGGACCAGTGTCATTGTTGCACGTGGGAAATGGATTGCAACCCTTCTTAGGAATCAGGCCGCTCCGGTGCCCCGGCGTCGGTGTAGTTGGGGTAGTCGCTCTGAACCTGGCCCTCACGATTCACTCGTTGCTGTTCTTCGAGGCGCGTTTTCTGCTCTTCGCGTTCTTCGCGACCATCGCTCATGAATTTCTCCCTTCTCTTTAGTTTACGCGATCTGAATGGCATGCAACTCCCTCCCAAGGCCGTTTCAGAGAGTGATATGCTACCCTTCACGGAGCAGTTCGGCCCGTCCAACGGTCCCGGCCGTCTTGTTCATATAACGATATGCCCGTGAGAAACTCCCGCCGTCGATTCCAGGCCCTTGGCGTTATTGCCATCTTATTTTTATTCGGGCTCGCCTGGATCTCGCATTCCCGAGTGGCCAGCGCCGCGCCCGTTGTGGCCAACCCCGCCCAACCCGGCTTCGATAAATACGTCAAGCCGTTCTTCGCAGCGAACTGCATCCTTTGCCACAACACGGACACGGCGGTTGCAGGCGTCCGCGTGGATCAACTCGACGCATCGTTCGAGGACCGCCAGGTGCGCGTCTGGGAGTTGATTCGCAAGCGCGTGGGCGAAGGCACCATGCCGCCCGAGGGCATGCCACAGCCGACGAGTGACACGCGCAAACAGATAGTGGACTGGATCACGCAGGGTATCGAAATGGCCCGCGTCCGCCCCGCCACGAAGAATGGTCTGGCGCGGCGACTGACCGTTTCGCAATATCGCAACACGCTCAAGGAACTGCTGCAACTTGACGACGATTTCACCACGGGCCTGCCACCGGACGCTATCTCGAAGGACGGCTTCGTCAACAATCAGGAGACGCTGAATCTCTCACCGTTGCTGCTGGAATCCTATTTCGAAATAGCGGACCTGGCGCTGACCCGCGCCATAGTCGATCCGAAAACGAAGCCGTCGGTTCAGGACTTTCGAGTGGAGCTAGGCGCATCGGTCAATCCGAATCCGTTCCCCGATCCGCTGATCCTCGGCGATGGCAGCAAACTGCTCGACAACAAGGACGTGCTGGTTACGCAGCCCATTCCGACGAAACCTTTCCCGTTTGAGCCGCACCCGATGAAGACGAAGTATCGTTTCATTGAGGGCTATCAGGGCAACGACACGGTGCGCGGCTGGCGTGAGTACGACAGCATTTATCACGCCGTTTATGCCGATATGCGCGGCAGTGCGGGATATCCGAAGGGCGTGGCATACAGCACGGTTCCGCAGGGCCTGCTGCTTCGACCCGCGATCCCGAATGACGAGATGTTCGGCGCGGACGGCACTTATGGCCCGAAGGCGAATTTCAAGGTTTCGGTGCGAGAGTTGCCGGACACGGGCCGGTTCCGAATTACCGTTATGGCCGCCAGGTATGACGATGGCCTGCTGCTGGATCCGAGCGATGAGATTAAGTCCGCGTCGATCGACTCGCTTGTGGTCAGCAAGCCAGCAACGCCGCGCAGCCTCACCATTGCGAAGCCTGGCATCTACCAGGTGGACGTGCACGCGGCCCAGAGCGTCGCGCCGCCCGCGCCGGACCCGACGCGTCTCAGCGAAGGGCTTACGGGCGCATGGCCGCTCGACGGCAACCCGGCTACGGCAACCGGCCGTGAAGAAACCGGCAGCCTGGTTGGCACCGCGAGCTTTGTCGACTCTCCGTTTGGCAAGGCTGTTTCGCTGCCTGATGACAAGGCGGGCATGGTTATCGAGCATCGCGATGCAATGAACGTCGGCGATGGAGACTTTACGGTCTCCGCCTGGATTAACCCGAAAGAGCTTCGCAAGTCCGGTATCGTCAGTATCGGTGCGGACGGCATGACTGGCTGGTATCTCGAAACAACGGACGCCAGAGGCACACTGCGACTTGTTACTACAGGGCCCGATGGCCATGCAAACGGCACCGTAACAGCGCGCGTGGGCGTGATTCGCGCCGATGCCTGGCAGCATGTCGCCGCCGTTGTCCGTCGCGGGAACGGTCAGGGCGCGCCGAAGAACGAGACGCGGCTGTATGTAGATGGCTATCCGGTCGCCAAAGGTGAGATCGGCACCGCGAATCTAGACAATCCAAAGATGAGTTTGACCCTCGGCCGGGTTGGAAACGCGCAGCGCTTCCACGGCGACATCGACGAGGTGCGAATCTACCGCCGGGCACTCGGTGAGGCCGAGATCCAGGCGCTCGTGGAACCGGGCCGGAAATTTGCGCAACCGCCCCCTGCTGAAAAACCGCAACAGGTCACGCTTCACCTGGGGGATCGCGAATTCTCCGGGATGCTGCAACCGGCATTTCTCGCCGTACGTTTACCTGCCGGTCCGCTGCAAATGAACGCTCAGTATGCCGGCGTGGCGGATCTCGACCAAATCGTACTAACTCCCATCGCAGAGTCGACAGATCTGGCGAAACGTTTCCTGGCATTCGAAAAACGCGCGCCGCATCTTGGCGTTCATCTCGGCTTCCGCCGCGATTGTGGCAGCACTTTCGCTCCTGTCGGCCCTGCGAGAGACGTTACCAGCGACAAACTGATGCCGTTCGTTTTCGAAGGCACGATCCGCAACTTCCCGAACCCCGACGTGGACAAGGAGAACTACAACTACCTGGCTGGCGTGCATGAGATCGGGGTTCGCAGTGAATATACGGACGGCAGAGACATGCCCCGCCTCGTCATCCGCTCGGTGGAGTTCGAAGGACCGTACTACGACAAATGGCCCGTGCAGTCTTATACGAACATTTTCATCGATTCACCGCACAAAGGCGAGACGCCCGCCTATGCGGAAGAAGTGATCCGATCATTCGCCACGCGGGCTTACCGACGACCCTCGACAGCGGCCGAAGTGGCCGCGCTCATGGATGTTTTCAGGAAAGCTTCGGCTTCCGGACGCAATTTCCAGGACAGCGTGAAGGACGCGCTGCAGGTTGTGCTGACTTCGCCGCAGTTCTTGTTTCTCATCGAGAACAGCCACACGCCGGAGGCCGAGCCGATCGATAACTACGAACTGGCTTCCAAGCTTTCGTACTTCCTGTGGAACGGTCCTCCAGACCAGACAACGCTGAAGCTGGCGGCTAACGGTTCTTTGCGAAAACAACTCGACGGCGAAGTAGACCGGATGATGCAGGATTCGCGCTTCGAGCGCTTCACACGCGAGTTTGCCTATCAGTGGTTGTACCTGGACAAATTCGCCGTGCTCGAACCCGACCGTAAGAAATTCCCGCAGCTAACGGCGTACACGCGAACACAACTGCGCGAAGAGCCTATCCAGTTTGTCGATTATCTAATGCGTAAGAATATGCCGGTGCACAATTTAATTGACGCGGATTTCATCATGGCGAACGAAACCGTGGCGGGGTATTACGGGCTGGGCGACAAGACTGAAGCAGGATTCAGATTCCTGCCCCTGGCACCAGGTAAGCGCGAATTGGGCGGCGTTCTCAGCGAAGCCGCGATCATGGCGGGCCTGTCCGACGGCCGCGAATCGAACCCCGTCAAGCGTGGGGCGTGGATTGCCCGGCGCATCGTTTATGAGCCGCCCGCCGACCCTCCACCCAACGTGCCGGCGGTAAAGGAAGACAGCGCGAAGACGCTGCGGCAACGTCTGGAGCAGCACCGCAACCAGCCCGGCTGCCTGCAGTGCCATTCGAAGATAGACCCCTGGGGAGTAGCGATGGAAGAATTCGACGCCGATGGCCGGCTGAAAGTGCAGACCGCCGATGCCCACTCCGTGCTGCCCGATAAGACGGAAGTGGCCGGCATCAACGACTTGAAACGCTACCTGACGAACGACCGCATCGACCAGATCGCGTTCAGCTTCCTGCGCAATCTGGAGACCTACGGGACGGGCCGCACGCTGACCTACAGCGAGAACGACACCATGAAGCGCGAACAGCTGAAGATGAAGGCCGATGGATACAGGATGAAGGACCTGATTCATTACGTGGTCAACAGCAGGCCGTTCCTCGAAAAATAGGCGGAAAACTGTAGTAGAATATCCCAAAGGATCACCAGGAGATTTTGATGAGCCACTCGTTCCGTCTCGACCGCCGCGCTTTTCTTAAAGGACTCGGCGGAGCCACGCTCGCACTGCCAGTTCTCGACTGCATGGGCGCTGAAGTCACGGACCAGATCCCGCGGCGTTTTTGCGCGGTGTACACGGCCAATGGCATGTCGCTGCCGAAGTCGGAGAATAATCTACCGGAGTGGAGTTGGTTCCCGTCCGCCGAAAAAGACGGCGAGTTCGTCTTCGGCAAGTCCACCGAACCGCTGGCGCCATTTCGTAAGCAGCTTAGCTTTATGGGCGGGTTGTACCATCCGAGCGGCCCGAAGTCCGACCCGCACACTTGTTCGGACATGTGGCTCACCGGCGCGCCGCTTTACAATCCGAAACCTGGCACATACAACACGGTTGGAGTGGATCAGATGATCGCGACGCACACGCGGCAGTACTGTCGCCGCCCGTCTCTGGTTCTTTCGATTGACGCCGGAACCGGCTACCTCTCGCGCACTGGCACGATTTCTTACGGACTTGATGGCAAGCCTGTGCCGGCGGAAAACAATCCGCGCCGGATATTTGACCGTCTGTTCCGCGCCGACCGCACGTCGCTCGTCGCCGAACATGAAAACCTGCAACGGCGCATCAAGCTTGTGGACGCCGTAGCCGCCAACGCGAAGGCGCTCGACCAGCAACTGGGCAAGAGCGACAGGGAACGCATGGACCAGTACATGACGGCCCTAAACGAGGTGGAGACGCAACTAATCGATTCCGAACGCTGGATCGACGTGCCACTGAAGCAGCAGGATTATTCGCATCTCAATCTGGAAGCCACGAACGAGGGCGAACCAGCCGATTATTACCGCACGATGTTCGATCTGATCGCGCTCGCGTTCGACGCCGATATTACCCGCACGATCGCATTCATGCTGAATCGGGAAGACGGCATGGGAATCAGCGACACATTCCCGCTCAAGCTGGGCCTTTCCAAGACGCATCACAACCTCTCACACGCGACGGACAAAGACGGTCAGCTGGATTTCGCTAAATACGATCTGTTCCTGAGCGAGCAAATCGCCCACTTCTTCACGAAGATGAACGAGTACAAGGATCGCAACGGCAGCGTGCTCGACAACACGATCGTGATGTTCGGCAGTGGCGCCAGCACTACGCACAATTCGCATAACCTGCCGACATTGATAGCGGGCGGCGCCAACATGGGCCTGAAGCACGGGCAGTACTGGAAGAGCACGAACGGCGAGATGCGAATGTCGAACGTGCATCTGAGTATCATGCGGTCTATGGGAATTGAAGAAGCAGCGTTCTCCGATAGTACGGGTACACTGAGCGGCTCCATCTTCACCCGCACATAGCATTCGCACGTGGGATAAGATGTTACTCACCACCGAACGGTGTTGAGATAACCCGCATGACGAGAATCAAACGCAGGCAGGCGATATTCGGCGGCGCGCTGTCGGTACTGGCGAGCGCCTTGCTGCTGGCGCAAACGAACAAGACCCCGGCCGCCGCTCCGTCGAAAGAATGGCCCACATACGGACATGATTCCGGCGGTATGCGATTTTCGCCAGTGGCCGAGATTACGCCGGAGAACGTCTCGCGCCTTAAGGTCGCCTGGGTTTATCACATGGCCGTGCCGGGCGCGGCAGGAGCATCTGGCACAACGGGCGGATTCGGCGGGGCGGGACGCGGTGGCTTCGGTCGCGGGGCATTCGGAGCAGGCGGGGCAAGTGGCGGCCAGAACGCGGCGCGGGTGGCAGGCGATGCGCCAGCCACAGCACAAACCGGACGTGGGCGCGGTGGCCGCGGCGGCAACGGCTTCTCAGCCAGTTCCGTGACGCCGCTGGTGATCGATGGCGTCATGTATATCTCCGCACCGCCCCGGCGCACGGTGGCGATCGATCCGGTCACCGGCAAAGAAATCTGGTCGTTCGAATTGCCCGCAGGGTCCAGCCCTTCGCTGCGTGGCGTGGAGTACTGGCCCGGAGACAGGCAAACCCCGGCGCAGATTGTTTTCGGCTCACGCGATGGCAAGCTTTTCTCTGTCGACGCCAAGACCGGCAAGCCCAACAATTCGTTCGGCGATAATGGCGTGGTCAACCTGAACACGCCGGAAATTCTGCGTGGGTTGCCCGGGGCAGACGGTCTGACCTCACCGCCAATCGTCTATAAGAACCTGGTCATTACCGGCGGCACAACGCAGGAAGTTCCGCAACTCGGACCCGCGGGCGACGTGCGCGCCTGGGATATGCACACAGGCAAGCTGGTCTGGACGTTCCACTCCATCCCCGGACCCGGCGAAAAATTCAACGACACCTGGAAGGGTGAAAGCTGGAAGAATCGCTCCGGCGTCAATGTTTGGGGCTTCATCACGGTAGACCAGCAACGCGGCATCGTGTACATGCCTTTCGGCGCGCCGTCCGTCGATCAGTACGGCGGCGATCGCGAAGGTGACAATCTGTTCGGCACCAGTTTGGTTGCGGCCGACGCGAATACCGGTAAGTATCTCTGGCATTTCCAGGTGGTCCACCACGATATCTGGGACGGCGACATGACCGGCGCGCCCGCACTGATCGACATCAAGAGAGACGGCAAGACGATTCCGGCTGTGGTGGCGATCAATAAGCTTGGCCTGCTGTTCCTGCTGGATCGTGTGACTGGCAAGCCGATCTATCCCGTGGAAGAGCGTCCTGTGCCGGCGAGCGAAGTGCCACTGGAGCGTGCGGCAAAAACGCAGCCATTCCCGCTGAAGCCGCCGCCTTTGGTGAGGATGACGATGAGCGCTACGGATATTGCGACGGTAACGCCGGAGCTGGAAGTGGCGTGCAGGAAGCTGATCGAGGGCGTGCAGCTGGGTGGACCTTATCTACCCCCCGCCTACAATCGCCTGCGCGTGCAGTTTCCCGGCAACCACGGCGGCGTCAACTGGTTTGGCACGTCGTTCAATCCGCAGCTGGGCTATCTGTTCATCAACACGAATGAATTAGGACAGCTCTCCGGCCTGAAGGATCGCGATCCGAAATCCACCCGCGCGCTGTCGAACGGCGTCGGCAATCGTGTACTTCCGGACGGCCCCTACGACAGCGTTGCAGGCGGCGGAAGGTTCAGCATTCCCGGGCCAACTTCGCAGCAGTTGCCGTGTCAGCAGCCACCCTGGGGCGAACTCACGGCCGTGAACGTGAACACCGGCGAATTCGCATGGCGTGTACCGCTGGGAGTTACGGATAGTCTGCCGGAGGGCAAGCAGAACACCGGGCGGCCGGGCAACGGCGGCACAATCGCCACGGCGGGCGGGCTGGTGTTTGTGGGCGCGACCGATGACGCTCGCTTCCGCGCTTTCGACGCGAAGACCGGCAAGGAATTGTGGACGTTCAAGCTGGGTGGCGCGGCGGAAGCAACTCCCATGACGTATCAGGGCAGGGATGGCCGTCAGTACGTAGTGATTGCGTCGACTGGTGGCGGGTTCTTCAATAACCCTGTGACCGACGACAGCATCATGGCGTTTGCGATCGACGGCGCGAAGTAGAGGGGTGAACCCGCTTTCAATACTCTTTGGATATCAAACGATCCAGTTCGTCGATCGGGTTTTCCAACCGGCAAGCCGCGAGCATTGGCTTTTCGTCCAGCATTACGCGGTCCGCTGCGTCGGCTACGCGGGCTGCGATCTCATGCGGGATAACGACGGCTCCGTGCATGTCCGCATGAATCAGGTCGCCTGGGCTGACCTGCATGCCGAACACCTCCACCGGATCGCCAAATGCGTCCAGATGCGCGAAACCGTGCGACACCTGCACGCCGGACGAAAAGAAATGAAAACCGATGGCTTCCACTTCATCCAGATCACGCACCGTGCCATTCGTGATCACGCCCTGACTGCCCAGCGCCTGGTGCATACTGGCGTTGATCTCACCCCAGTACGCCCCGCAGGGGACAGGCGTCAGATCCTGCATTACGCTGATGCGCGGTCCCGGGAAAGTGCTCACATACTCCCAATACGCCCGGCGAGAAACCGTTCGCGGGTGGACGGCAGGCTCACCGGAAACGATGGTCGCCGTACACGCATAGCCAACGACGGTCCCCAACCGCGGGAACAGACATCGGATTCCCGCGTCGGTCACACCAGTCAGGCGCGGCCTCACCTGAAAAAACTCGACCGCATTGGAGATCGTGGGAGACGAAAACGCGCGCAGGCGCTGTAGTTCCTTTTCGGAGAGGCAATCCGATGAGTTTACGATATGCATAGGTGGTTCCCCTCCATCGTATGACCTCTCTCAAGACCGTTACGATATGATTGTGGCGACGGAGTTTCAGGGTGAAAATCGGCAATACTCTCGCGCTGGCGTGCCTGCTTTCAGGCGCCACGGTCGCGTACGCGCATCATTCGTTCGCGATGTTCGACATGACAAAGACCGTCACGCTGATTGGAGTGGTGACCGAGTACGATTGGGAGAATCCCCACACTCACTTCCTGGTAAAGGTACCCGACAGCGCCGGCAAAGAACTGGCCGGCACCTGGCTGGTGGAAGGCGGCGCAGTTAACATCATGGTGCGGCAGGGCTGGTCGGGCAAGACATTCAAGGCCGGCGACCCCATCCATGTGGTTGCGCACCCCATGAAAGACGGCTCCAAAGCAGCCTCTCTGTATTACGTCATATTACCGGATGGCAAGAAGCTCTTCCACGACGTTGCTCGGCCAAACGCCGACGGTTCTGTATCTTCGCCGCAGCCATAGCGCCACTCCAATGTCTCTGCTCAGCATACTGAACTGGATCCAGCAAACACCGTTTGCGACTGGCCTGAAGGAATCTGCTCTGGTGTTCCCTCTCGTGGAAGGCACGCATATCCTGTCCCTTGCGGTCTCGGTTTGCATGATCGTAATCCTGGATCTGCGGCTCCTGCGGCTGACGTTTCGCAATCAATCCGTGTCCCTCGTCATGGACCAGCTGATTCAGGTAGCCCTGCCGGGCTTCATCGTCACGCTCCTGACGGGAGCCATGTTGTTTTCGACAGAGGCGGTGCGCGCGTTCGGAAGCCCGTTCTTTCGCGCCAAGATGATGCTGCTGGCTGCTGCGGGCGTCAATGCCATCTATTACAGGTTCCGCTATTACCCGCGAATGCCGGAGTGGGACCTGACTACGCCGCCCGCCGGCGCTCGCGTCGTCGCGGCATTGTCGCTGATCTTTTGGATCGGCGTAATTGGATGCGGACGCACGATGGCGTACGAATTTTAGAAATCAGTCATGTTCCAGAACTTCATCGATCGCTTCGTACACTGGTGCTACTATTCCAAAGACTATGCTTTCGTGCGCGATTCGAAACTCGCCATACCGCTGTTGCAATCGCTTCACCTGATCGGGATCATGCTTGTGCTGGGTACGACCGTGATTCTCAATCTGCGCCTGCTCGGCCTGGGCTTCGGCCGCTTCCAACTTCCCGAACTCGCCCGACAGTTGTTGCCATTGACGAAGATCGGAGTTGTTATCGCGACTATAACGGGCATCATGGTTTTCCTTCCCGACCCAACACGCTACGCCCATAACAGCACCTTCGTACGGAAGATGGTCCTGTTCTGCATGGCCCTGCTCTACCAGTTCGTGGTTTTTGGCAGGATCGTGCACCAAGACCCGGCAGCCCGATCAAAAACCAGCAACACCGCTCTCGCCTTCTTCTCGCTGACTTTATGGTTCGGAACGGGCTGGGCCGGACGCGCCATCGCATTCTTCCAATAACAACCCATGCGAAGATCGATACCAATGCTTGATCGGAGAAGCTTTCTGCAGTTGACCGGCGCGGCGTCGCTCGCCTCCACTGCTAAGGCCCAGTCAAACCGTAATACCCGCCATCCCAACGTCTTATATATTCAGTGCGACGAATGGCGCGCGCAATCCACCGGTTACAACGGGGACAGCAACGTGACGACCCCGGTGCTTGATCGCTTCGAAGCCCAGAGCGTGAACTTTCAAAACGCGGTTTCAGGGTGCCCTGTGTGCTGCCCTCAGCGCGCCAGCCTGCTGACTGGCCAGTATCCGCTCACCCATGGCGTCTTCGTCAATGACGTGGAGCTGGTGCCCAAAGGTACTACGCTGGGCGAATCGTTCCGCAATGCCGGATACAACACTGGCTTCATCGGCAAGTGGCATGTCTACGGCAGTCCCGATGGCAAATATGGACGGCGACTTTCGTTCATTCCGCCCGAAAAGCACTTTGGTTTCGACTACTGGAAGGTCTGCGAATGCACGCACGACTACAACCACTCGCTCTATTACGAAGGCAATGATCCCACTCCAAAATACTGGCCCGGCTACGACGCTATCGCGCAAACTGACGACGCCTGTGGTTTCATAGAAACTCATACGGGTAATCCTTTCATGCTGGTGCTGTCGCTCGGACCTCCCCATTTTCCACTGACCGGCGCCCCGGAGAAGTACCAGGCGATTTACAGAAACCGCGAGATCCAAATCCGTCCTAATGTGCCGAAGGATTCGCAGAAGGACGCCATTGATGACCTGCGCGGCTACTACGCTCACATGGCGGCTCTGGACGATTGTCTGGCCAAACTGCTGCAGACGCTGGAAACGACTGGACTCGCCGAGAACACCATTGTCGTGTTCACTTCCGATCACGGCGACATGATGCGTTCGCAGGGACTGACGACCAAGCTCTATCCATGGGATGAATCGATCCGCGTACCGCTATTGGTTCGCTTACCAAAGCGGCTGGGGCGAAAAGGCCGCCACATCACCACACCGATTAACGCGCCCGATCTTATGCCGACGCTCCTGGGTCTTTGCGGTATTGCGATCCCTGGGTCGGTGGAAGGCACGGATTTTTCGGGTGTGATCTTCGGTTCAAAGCCCGCGCCACGGGATGCTGCGGCATTCATTAATCTGCCAGTGCCGATCACTGAAGCGCGGCGTTACGGCTTCGCCGAGTACCGGGGTCTTCGGACAGAGCGCTACACTTACGTGCGTTCCATCAGGGGCCCATGGCTGCTTTACGACAATGCTGTGGACCCGTATCAGATGCACAACCTGCTGGGGAAGAACGAGCATCGCAGCTTGCAGTCGCGTCTGGATCGTGCACTGGATGCCACGCTAAAGCTACGGAAAGACGACTTTCTGCCCGCCATCGAGTATGCAAAGCGTGCTGGCGTGACACATTATCAGGAGCTCAATGTACCCATCGGCCACCATCCGAGCCCTTGGGGGGATTGGGATTCCACGCTTTCTCCAGGGTAAGAGATGCCGCCCGAGTGAAGTGACGAACGCACCTGCGCCACAATGAAGATGAATCGATGACTGCGCCCGCCTTTCCACCCGTGCCATCCACCCTTGTAACCGGTGCCCTGAACTTTCGCGACCTCGGCGGTTATTCGACCAGCCAAGGACAACTTGTCAGGCGCGGTCTTATTTACCGTTCCGGCGAGTTGAGTCGTCTGACTGACGCCGACTTCCGGACGTTGCGTGCCATGCAGATGGCGTACGTGTTTGATTTACGCACTGATGTGGAGCGCGCTGTAGCCAAGACTTCGTGGCGCGGCGACAGCCCGAACATCATTCCTGTACCAGTCGGTTTCCACCCGGATGAGAACCCGGTGACAACTTTGAAAGCTCTACTGCTGAAAGGAACCGATCCCCAACATGCGGATGAGACCATGCGGGCGATAACGGCGAAAATCGCAATCGATGGCGCGCTGGTAATCGGCCAGGTACTGCGGGCCCTGGCAAACAACCAGGAACCGGCGCTGATTCATTGCACGGCGGGGAAAGACAGGACTGGCGTTGTATCGGCCTTCCTCCTCACGTTGCTGGGCGTTCCAATGGAAACGGTGTACGAGGACTATCTGAAGAGCAACGGCTCCACTCCTGCCGAAATGGAGAGACTGAAGTCAGCTGCCGCGCACGCCATGCGGGGAGTCGCGCCTGGTGTTATGGCGCCCGTCTCCGCCATCCCGATCGAGACAATTAAAGTCCTGATGGGAGTGAATCGCAGCTACCTGGACGCGGCTTTTGCAGCCGTGAACGATAGCCACGGATCCTTCGAGAACTACGTCAGGGAGGGAATGAAGTTTACGCCAACCGACCAGCAGACGCTGAAGGCACGCCTGCTGGAACCGGCCCGATAGACACGCGCGTTATTCGGATTTCTCTTCGGCTTCCGGCTCTTCTTCTTCGGCTTCGGGTTCGCGTTCAGACGCACCCTCCACGCCCCCGCCCGTTACCGGCTCAATGGCATACATCGGATAGACCTTTTCGTCGTTGAAATCGAATGACATCTGGTTTGCTCCCTCGTTTTTTCCAGTTACGCGGTCCACCGCGCGGGTCTGACCGCACTGAGAGATGCTACCGCAGTGACGCCACGATTGCAAGGTACCTGCTGTCGGTCCGCAGAGAAGCCAGTTCCTGCGCGCTTTCCACTGACTTCTTTGGAAATCCGTGTCGTAGCGCAGCGCCGATCCACTCCAGCGCTTCAGGCCGCTTCTTCATCAGTTCGTAGGCGACACCTGCACTAAAGAGGATCTGGCCGTTCTCCGGATCGAGCGCTGCCGCCTGACGCACCATAGGAAGGCTCTTCGCGAAGTCGCCGATGGCTGCATACATGACGCCAATATCGGCCAGAAGCGACGTGTTCTTCGGTTCCGTCTTCAATAGCTCCTCACCCAGCTGAATCGACTTCTGGTAAGTCTTCCGTACCTGTGCCTGGTCCTCGTGGTCGCGTTGGTAAAGGTCAGCCAGGTACTGCCAGGCCCGATAGTCGCCAGGGTTTAGGGCAATAGCTTCTTGAAACGCGGCAGCCGCAGCGGCGTGGTTCCCCAGATCGCGCTCCACCCCACCCAGATTTGAATAGCGATTGTAGCCAGGCTCGATTTCAGTAGCCTTCCGGAGCGCATCGCGGGCTTCCTGTAACCGGCCGGCGTCGCGCAGGTAGAGGCCCAGATTATTCAATACTCGCGGATTATCGGGAGAAAGCCGTAACGCATCCTGATCGGTCTGAATCGCGTCGTCCAAATGTCCTGCGCGTGCGTCGTAATCGGCCAACAGCTTGGGCCATCGCCAGTCAGATGGGGCGAGGTCCATTGCCTTGCGAAGTGCGGGTTCCACATTCTCGTTGTGTCCCTGGCGTTGATAAAGATCCGCGCGCGCCCCAAAAACTTCGGCGTTAAGACTATCCACATTCTGCGCGCTATCAAGCTCGTGTGCGGCCAGATCGTTCTTACCCAGCAGCGTGTAGAGCATTCCCAAAGTCACATGGGCGCCCGCCTGATTGGCGTCGATCGAAATCGCCCGCATACTGGCTTGCCGGGCCGGTTCCACATACTTGCTGTCGCGATTCTGCGAGAACTGCAGATAATCGGCACGGCCCAGATCGGCAAACGCGGGAGCAAACGAAGGCTCGTCGCGGGTGATAGCTTCGAGCATCGGCACGGCAGCCGCGAGCGACCCTGGCCGGTAATAGGCCAGCAACAAATCGTGGGCTTTTTCGTATCGAGCGTGAACCGCATTGGATCCGCCGCTGCCCGACCCAGGGAGCCAACGCGAACGCAACAGATAAGCCCCGGCGGTTACGCACACCAAAGCTGCAGCCGCAACTACCGCTGGCTTACGGGATTGGGGAGCCGTGGTCACAACGGGAACTGCTCCGGGTAACGTAGCCACGCCATCCGCCTCGGAAAGTGCGGCAGCCATCTGAGCGGCACTGGAAAAGCGTCGGGCAGGGTCGGGATCCATCGCAGTGTGAATCGCGCGAACCAGAGCTGGCGGCAGATCAGGGCGTTGGCCGAGCAAGTCCCAGGTGGACACCGATTCGCCGGAAGACGCTGCGGAACCGGCCGGCGCCGTGCCGGACCGCGCTGGCGATTCGGGAGGGTAGCTATTGGTCAGCAAATGATAGAGCAGAACGCCCAGCGCGTAGACATCGCTCCCGGCGGTGGCTGGCTGCCCCAGCCGCAATTCAGGCGCAATATAACCTGGTGTGCCGCCAGAATGCGAATGTCCCGAACTCTCCTGCGTGAGGCCGAAGTCCATCAGCAGAATGCGCCCGCCTTCTTCGCGCATCGTATTGCCGGCCTTGATATCCCTATGGAGCAGCCCTGCCGCGTGGACCGCGCTCAGTGCCCGACACAGATCCACACCGATGTGGACAACCTCGCGTGCGCCGAAGGGTCCATTTTCCGCCAAAATTGCGGAGAGCGTCTTGCCGCGAACGAATGCGCTCCAAAAACCGACCCGGTCATCGTAGGTCTGAACGCCGTAGATAGGGACGACGTTCGGGTGGATCACCCTCGCCATCGCTCTCGATTCGCGCAAGATCGCGGCTTCTTCGTCCGCGCCGCCACCCCGCGAGAGGAGCAGCTTTACGGCAACAATGCGCTGCAACGCCGGATCGAATGCGCGGTAGACTTCACCGAAACCACCCTGCCCGACGCGCTCCAGCAAGTCGAATGGACCCCACTTGCGCAGCGGTGGCCTGTCGCCTTGCCAGTCGGCTGAAAGCGAAATGGTGGGGTTATCCATGCAATCACTGCCCTACAGGTAACTATGGTAGCCAGGATGAAGTGGCAGAAAGCGGCCCTCCATTAGAGCTGAACTTGTTACATAATCGACATATGCGGTTCCGTGCACGGCTCATCCATGTCGCCAGATTCCACCGGCTCCCGGCCGTTGTGGCATTGGGAGGCCTGATGGCTGGCTTGCTCACCGGCGCGAATATCGATTCGAAGGATTTCAAGCCGAATGATCTGTTCAACATCATGAAGGTTTGGACGGTCGAATTTGTCTTCACGCCGGAACAGTGGAAGGGCATTGCGCCAAAGTACGCCGGGTTCGGAGGCGGCTTCGCTGCGGGAGCGTCGCGGCTCCAGGGGCCGCAAGGCGCACGTAACGGACTCAGCGCCGCGAGTGGAATCGAGTTTGATTGGACCTACGCCAACTTTTCCATCGACGGGAAGCAGTTCAGCGACATCGCCGTACGTTACAAGGGCAACGGCACGTTCCGCCAAGGGCAGAACTCCGGGAAGATTTCTCTCAAAGTCGACCTTAACAAATACGTAAAGGGTCAGAAACTGGCCAAGCTGGATAAGTTCAATTTCGCTAACAACATCACAGACGCGGGTTGGATGAACGAGGAGCTTTCCTACCGGCTGTTCCGCGACGCTGGCGTGCCCGCACCGCGTACATCGTATGCCCGAATCTACGTTACCGTCACAGGCGAGGCCGCACGGGAATATTGGGGACTGTATTCCATCGTGGAGGACGTCGACGAAAAGTTCATGGCCGATCGCTTTGGCACGAGCGACGGCCTGCTGCTCAAGCCCGTGACCACCAGTCTTTTTCACGATCTGGGCGACGATTGGGCTAAGTACAACCAGACTTATGACCCGAAAGAGCCAATGTCCGCCGAACAAACGAAGCGCGTGATCGATTTCTGTAAATTCGTCACCAGTTCGAGCGACGAAGAGTTCGCGGCAAAGCTAGGCGACTGGGTGGATCTCGACGAATTCGCCCGCTTCATGGCAGTCACGGTTTGGCTGACCGACCTCGACAGTATTCTCGATAACGGCCAGAACTTCTATGTATTCCTGCATCCTGAGACGAAGAAGTTTTCTTTCATCGCCTGGGATCAGGACCATTCATTCGGCCAATTCGGACGCGGCGGGTCAACAGCGGCACGGCGTAACTTCACTATCTTTCATCCGTGGTCCGGCAACAATCCGTTCCTGCAACGCGTGTTCGCCGTGCCCGCGTTCCAGGCGCTTTACATGGCGAAGCTGGCGGAGTTTCAGAAGACGATTTTCCGCCCTGAACGGCTCATCGAGCAGGTGAATGAGATTGCTCCGGTGATTCGCCCGGCGATCAAGGAAGAGTCGGAGGATAAGGCAAAGTGGTTCGACATGGTGGTATCCGACAACGGCGCGGATAACTACAGCGAAACTGTAAAAGGCTTCGTGCAGGCTCGCGCGAAGTCGGTTGCCGACCAACTCGACGGCAAGTCCCAAGGCAGCGTGGTGGGCGGCTTTGGCGGCCGCGGCGGACCCCGGTTCTAGGCCCCGCTCACACCCAGAGCAACGGCTGACGCACGGGATAGTTCCGCAACACTTCTTCCACTGTCGGATCCGGGTTGAGCTTACGCCACAGGGCAATATACTCGGGCTTGCCTAACGCGAGGCCGCCGAAGATCAGACACGGCTGTCGCACTGGCCACTCTTTGTCGTACATCACATCCGGCGGAAGCGGCCACGTTTTCTTATCCTGCATGAAGGGGTACATGTACTCCATCGCCTTCGCCATGCCGCGCCCGTCGGACATTCGCCACTTCCACAGATCGAGAGTTTGTGCGATGATCGCCAGCGCATCCAGATTGAAAAGCGAATATCCGTATGGCTTCGTCCGTGCCAGTTCCTGTGGGAAACTGCCGTTGGCCGCCTGCTGATTCGGAATCAGCACGGTCATAAAACGGCTCCGGCAATAGGCGGCCAGTTTCGAGTCGCCGGTGAGTTCCGAAAACGCAGCCACCTGGGTGACCCAGCAAGTGCCGTGGTTATTCTTCGCGTCACGCTCCGCTATCCCGTATTCGTGCGTGTTCATCCAGTTGGTGTAGGTCTCGAACCACTTTCTCACGCCTGCGAGATCGGCCACGGCAAGATCGAGGCGCGAGGCCGCGCGGGCGACTTCGACCAGGTGCAGGGTATCGATAATGCCAATTCCCCGCCCCGTGAACTTGCCCTTGATCGCCTGCGAGTACAGCAGGCTGGGGTTCATGTGAGTAGCATCCTCGATAAACCAGGCGCGCAGATGCCGGGCAGCGTGGTCGGAGTATTTGCGCTGCTGTGTAATCTTCCACGCCGCGGCAAGCGCGGGGACAATCAGGCTCAAACGCACCATGGCACGGCGGTGTTCCACGAAGTTATCCGGGTTCGTCATACCGTCACGCTGAATGTACGGGCCATCTGGATTCTTCGGATCCGGCCACCAGTAGTCGCCTTCGGAGAAGAAATCGTGCGGACCGCCCGCACTGCGCGGCGAACCGGATGCAGTGACTGTGACCGGCTGTTCCGTAAGATACTTGTCGGCAGCTTTGAGGGCGCGGTCGTGTTCGATGGCGGCGAGATCGAGCGTCTCTGCGGCGTTCAAACTATGGGCCGCAGACGTCAGCAACGTCGCCTGCAGCAGTTCTCTTCGATTGAGGTTCATGATCGTTCGATCCATTTGTAACAGGCTTTTGAGTTCTTCGAGAAGTATTTTTCCGCGTCGGCAGATCCGCGCGCAGTGACATATTGCTTCACCACATTGAACACGGTCGCGTAAGGCGCTAGGTTGAGACTAACCGGCCAGTTGCTGCCGAACATGACACGATCCGGCCCAAAGATGTCCCATAGTTCGTCGAGCGATGCCTTGTAGAGCGACACATCGTCGGAGATCATGCCATTGATGCGCCTCAGCACTGTTGAAACTTTGCAGTAAACCTGACGATGGCTGGCGAGTTCGCGCATGGCGTCCGGCTTCCAACCCGGCGGTTCAACGGGCATATGGTCGATGGCGAGGCGCAGATTCGGTATCTTTTCCGCGATGATGTTGAGCGGTACGATCATGCGGGCGTCACCAAGAGCGTCCATCATCAGCCCCGCGTCGGCAAGGCGTTTCAGATCTTCGAGAAATGCCCGCTGGGGGACGCCCTTCACCAAATCATCACCACCGACCCGGATGCCGCGAAAGAAACGGTTTTTGGCAAAGCGCGCGAGGTCCCGCCGAAAGCCGTCCGTGCCGGGATCGAGATGGCCGACGTAGCCGGCAAAGAATGGCTTGTCTTTAATAAGATCGAGAATCCACTGATTGTCTTCCAGCGACGAACTGGCTTCGATAATGACCGCTCCGGTGACGCCGAGCGGACGCACCAGCGATATGTATTCGTTCGGGAGCACCGGACGATAGAGAAGCGTGTCGGTCTTTGGAGGCCAGGACACGCCGTCCGGGCGCGTAGTGTCCCAGAGGTGGATGTGTGTATCGATAATCGCGGGGACTCGCCCGGCGCTCGCGAGCGCTGACACACCTATCCCGGCGAGGAGCAGGTCACGACGGGTCGGCATATCACGGGTTGCCATATTAATAGAGCAGAAAAGCCCACAGCGTATCGCCCGTCGCGCAAAGCAGATACTGGTGGCCGTCCAGCATATAAGTCTGCGGCGCGTTCGTCACGCGACCGATCTTGGTGTGCCACAGTGGGTTGCCAGTGAACACATCATGCGCGACGATATTGCCTCCTCCATCGCCGGCAAACAATACTTTTCCCGCAGTCGTGAGCATTCCTCCACCACCCCCCAAACCCTGCGGATACGCGTGACGCCACGCGATATTGCCGGTCTGGTAATCGATAGCTGTCAGGAAACTTCCGCCGTCGCCGATCGCCACCTCCTCCTTCCCGCCAAGCCCCATAGAGCCGCGCGGATCCAGATCGGTCAGATAAAAGATCGAGTAGCCGTTGTTCTCCGACGTATAGAACAGGCCGGCTTCAGGTGAATAAGCGGGAGGCTCCCAGTTAATAGTGCCGCCGGCTGTCGGCGAAACAATCGAACCGCCAATGCTGGGATCTTTTCCCGGATCGCGCGCCGGACCGCCGAATTTATTGAGTCCCGTCGACCAGTTCGTATTCTTCCCGTATTTGCTGGTAACAAGATGTTCGCCAGTCACGCGGTCCACCACGAAGAAGTAGCCATTGCGAGACGCCGTGAGCGCCAGCTTCCGCAGCTTGCCATTGAACATACCATCCACCAGCACGGGCGTTTGCGCCGAATCCCAGTCGTGCATGTCGTGCGGAGAAGTCTGAAAATACCAGGCCATCTTGCCGGTATCCACATTCACGGCGATGAGAGAACAGGTAAACAGGTTGTCGCCATCGCCGCGCCCCGCTGTATACGCCGGCGTCGGATTACCCGTGCCGAAAATATAGAGATTCGTCTCAGGATCGTAAGCGCCCGGGATCCACGTTTGTGCGCCGCCGTGCTGGGCGCGATCCAGATTTGGCCACGTGTCGAGACCCGGATCGCCCGCCTTCATCGGCACCGTGTAGTGCTTCCATTGCAAACCACCGGTTTCGGGATCGAAGGAGGAAAGAAAGCCGGGCGCGTCAATATCGTTGCCGGTACCAGCGATCACGTGATTACCGATCACCACAGGCGCGGGCGTCGAAAAGTATTGTTGCGCAATATCCGCGATTTCCTTATGCCAGCGTTCCCTGCCGGTCTTCGAATCGAGCGAGACCAGATAATTGTCTGGCGTCTCCATGAACAGGTAGCTGTGCCACATGCCCAGACCGCGATTCGCGATGTGCGTACTGCCCCGCGTCTTCCAGAAGTAATGCCAGAGTTCGCGGCCGTCGCGCGCGTCGATCGCCCAGGCATTATCGGGCGTCGAAACGTAGATGGTGCCGTCCACCTCAAGCGCACTAGCTTTGATGCTGGCTGTGCCCGGCGGAAAATTACCCGCGCCTTCTCCGCCCACAATCACACCGCGCCCGCCGCCGCCCGCAGTAACCTTCGCGAACCAGCCAAGCGTCAGGTTTTTTACGTTGCTTTGGTCGATCTGCGTCAGCGCGCTGTAGCGACGCCCGGAGTAGTCGCCGTTATAGGTGGGCCATGAGTCTTTGAGCGGCTTAAGGATGTCGGCCGGTTCCAGCCCACCGCCCTGAGCGCAGAGCATAACGGGAAACAACAACGAAGCGAGTACTCTCATTTCAGTGTCACCAGGTACGCAGTTACATCATGCAGATTCCTATCGGTGTAAACCGAAAGCAGATCGCGATGGGTCTGCATCGGGTCGTGCACTTCCACCTTTGGACTGCCACCATCGCGCCGGAAAGTCTGCAGCGTGCCATCGGCAGCCGCCAGCGTGACGATGAAATCGTCGATGCGGATCAGGCGTCCCTCGGCCCTTTCACCCGTGGGCTGCGTCACGCTCACTGTCACGGTTCGCCTCTCAGATGGCGCGCCGCGCCCGGCGCTACCACCAGAAACCCAGCGGTTCTGCAAAGCTTTCGGATCCGGAAACCGGGTAGCGAAATTCTTCAGGTCACCCGCAACGGAGTGACATGCTGTGCATTTCTCATTGAAGTACTGCTGTCCGGCAGCCGCGTCGCCAACCAGAATATTGGGAGGCGGTATGCCGGTATCGGGCGGCGCGCCCTGACCCTTCGATGACCCGACTACGCTGTGGATATAAGTCGCAGTCGCCTTCACGTCGGCCGCAGACATGGTGACGGCAGGCATACCCGTGCTCTGCCGTGCACCATGCACGATAGGCTGAATCAGTTCGCCATCCTGGTCGCTCAGCACCACCTGCGACCGCAAAAGATTTGGACCGCCCAGATCGCCGCCACGCAGATCCACGCCATGGCAAGCCTGACAACTGACGCTGTAGAGGCTCTTGCCACGAGCGATCAGCGCCGGATCGCCGGGAGGACGCTGCTGCGCAGGAAATGTCGCGAGCGCACGGGCCGCATCCGCCGCGGACTGCGCACTACCGCGCCCGCCGCCCTGATTCGCCCCGGCAGGCGCCACCGGAGTTTGCCCCAACAGGTGGAGCAGCGAAATATTCATGCCGATCACAGCGACCGCAATAGCGAAACTGCCTAACCGCCTTCCTGCCCTCATAGATTTCCTCAAGATTAGCCTGGGTCATATTATATCGGCGGATCCCTGAATGTGGCCTCCGGCCTTATGGCCGAGCAGTTTCCTTTATGGCACTGGCCATATGTCGGCCCAAATGATAAAGTTTCAGTTTGCGGTTATTTCGGTTTCCGTATCTCCAACGAGGTTAAGTCCATGAAACGTATCGCACTTGTTCCACTGGGATTGGCATTGGCGCTCGCGGCAACGCAAATGGCGCTGGCGCAGACTAAGCCGCTCAACACGCCGCCAAAGGGCTATACCGCCCTGTTCAACGGCAAAGACCTCACCGGATGGCGTGGCATCAAGGGCGATTACAGCCCCCACATCCAGGCCACGCTCGCCAAAGAAGACCTCGCCAACATGCAGACGCAGTGGAACACAGACCGCGACCTGCACTGGAGCGTCGACAAAGACAAAGGCGAAATCGTCTCCGACGGCAAGAGCGTTTTTCTTGGCACCGCTAAGGATTACGCAGATTTCGAATTGTATGTCGATTGGCTGATGGTGAATCACAACGGCGACTCTGGCATCTACCTCCGCGGCTATCCGCAGGTGCAGATCTGGGACGTAGACAATCCGAACGAAGTCAAGAATGGAGCGCCGCGCGGTTCGGGCGCGTTGTGGAACGATAACCCGGATAACCCCGGCAAGTGGCCGCTGGTCAAAGCCGACAATCCAGTGGGCACGTGGAATACCTTCCACATCAAGATGATTGGCACGCGCGTTTGGGTATGGTTCAACGACAAGCTGACGGTGGATGGTGCGGTGCTCGACAACTACTTCAACCGTCAGATTCCCGTGCTGCCACAGGGACCGGTTGAACTGCAGACGCACGGCTCAGAGATTCGCTTCCGCAACATCTATATACGCGAGATTGGCGCGGACGAAGCGAAAGCGGAACTGGCGAAGTTCGCGAAGTAGAGGCGTGGGACATGCTTTAGTTTGTCATGCAGGCCGCGAGCCAATGAAGACACTCATCCTGACTCTCTTGGCGCTCTCAAGCGTCATCTGCCTTGCCCAGCCGCCCGCTCCCGTATTCGAAGTAGCTTCAGTTCGGCTCGCGGTCTCCACCATCAGCCTCGGACCACCCATCCAGAGAACCTCCAATTCGCTGGCGATCCACGGCTTGTCGCTGAGAGATTGTATTCAAACCGCCTGGCAGCTTCCTGACTCGCAAGTCGCGGGTCCCGGCTGGCTCAGTGACGTTCGCCTGGAAATCGCTGCGAAAGCCAGCGGCGAGGTCGATGAGAAAAAGCTCAACCTCATGTTGCGCACGCTCCTCGCCGACCGGCTCGGCGTTAGAACCCACGTCGAGAAAAGGGAGACCTCTGCATATGTCCTGACCGTGACGAAGTCGGGACCAAAATTCTCCGAATCCGCCAGCGACGGCCCGTCCGCTCTCAAAAACGCCCCAGGAGGCAAGAAGAACTTCGAGCATTTTGGCATGGCGGAGTTTGCCGTTCTTCTGACCCGAATGCTCGACAAACCAGTAACCGACGCCACCGGTCTGAAGGGACACTACGATTTTCAGCTGGACCTGGCACCTTACGCGCCGGTGCCGAACGCCGACGGCAGTCGGGGTACCCCGCCCGACCCCGTGACCATGATGATCACCGCGCTACAGGATGAACTTGGGCTTAAGGTGGAAGCGCGCAAAGAGACCGTCGATTTCCTGGTCGTCGATCACGCAGAAAAAACGCCGACGGATAACTGACGCTCTCGGCCATCGAACAACGAATTCAAGCGCCGGAAGCGATTCCGCCCAGCATCGACAGCATTGCGTTGCGCTCCCCCAGATCGAAGTACGCATCGCGGAACAACGGAAACATTCGCGCGTAAACACGAGCGGCGTCCGCATTCGGCTCGATCACTTTGTACCCGGGAGTCAGCGCAGTCTGCGCCTCTTCCGCTGTCTTGAACGCTCCCGCGGCGAGGAACGCGAAGATAGCCGAACCCAGGCTGGTGACGTCACGCTCCGGCACCAACACCGGTTTGTTCAGGATATTGGCGTAAACCTGATTCAGCGTCGCATTCTTCTGCGGAATTCCGCCAGCGTTGATAATCCGATCCACGGGAACGCCGTACTTTTCCATCCGCTCAATAATGATGCGCGTATGAAAACCACTGCTTTCGATCGCCGCGAACAGTTCGTCCTGCGCCGTGCTGGTGAGCCGCCAGCCGAACGTCACGCCGCTGAGTTCGGGATTCACCAGCACCGTCCGGTCGCCGTTATCCCAGTTCAGACGCAACAGGCCGGTAGAACCCGCGCTATAACCTTCGAGTCCCTTCGATAGCGCGGCCACTGTTGTTCCTGCGCGACTCGCAATCGCCTCGAAGATGTCGCCGGTCGCCGATAACCCCGCTTCAATCCCAGTCAACCCCGGATGAATGCTGCCCGGAACCACGCCGCTCACGCCGGGAATAAGATCGGTGCGCGGGCTCATCGCCATCACGCAGGTGGACGTGCCGACAACGTTCACCATATCGCCCAAACGCGCGCCTGCGCCGATCGCGTCCCAGTGTGCATCCAGCGCACCGATGGGGATCGGGATACCCGCGCGCAGGCCCAGCATATTTGCCCATTCCGCGCTAAGGCGACCGGCGATGGCACTAGAAGTCCCGAAGCGACCGGAAATCCTGGCGCGAACGCCCTTCAGTAGTGGGTCAACGGAAGTGAAGAACTCTTCGGAGGGGAAGCCATCCCACAGCGGATTCCACATCCATTTGTGACCCATCGCGCAGATACTGCGTGGGAGTTCCGCCAGATCGCGGACGCCAGTGAGCGTCGCGGCGGCCATGTCGCAGTGTTCGAGTGCCGTAGCGAAACGATCGCGTTTCTCCGGATTATTGCGTAGCCAGTGAAGCAGTTTCGAAAAACCCCATTCGCTGGAGTACGTGCCACCGCACCAATCGATGGCCGGCAACTTCGCGGCACGCGCGGCACTCGTAATTTCGGCCGCCTCTTTCCACGCGCGGTGATCGCACCAAAGATAGTAATCGTCGAGTGGCTGGAGATTTTCATCCACAGGGACCACACTGGAACCAGTGGTGTCGATCGCCAGGGCTTCCACAGCGGAGCCTGGTACTTTGGAGGCAAGCAACGCGGCGGGAATCGCGTTCGCCAGCGCAACCATGTGATCGCGGTGGCTCTGTGTAGCGTGATTCGGATCTGCCTTAGTGCGATGAAGTGGATAATCGGCGGTGCCGGAGCCCAGCCGTCCGCGCTCCGAATCGAAAATAGAAACGCGCACGCTGAGCGTGCCAAAGTCCACGCCCGCGACGATTTTGCTACTCGAGGCCATGCTCTGTCCCGCAAATGGCGACTTCGATCCCGAGTTCGCTGAACATCGCAGCCTTCGCCGCCAAGGCCTTTTTCGCGCCCGCAGCGTCCGGCGCATAGGCCACCTGAATATGATTCGACTGGTGCTTACCCATCAGCTGATCGCGCGTCACGCCGTAAAGAACCGCGTGCATGATGGGCCACTGGACAGTGGTCGCGGCCCACCGTCGCTGGGTTTCCTCAGCCGGAAGGGAAACTGCTTTCGCGCGTCCAATGTCGGCCTTCAGCTTGCCGCCTTCCACAAAAATGCGGCTCCAGACCAGTTCACCGGGCTTGCTGATACCCCGCAGCGTACCGCCGCCGTTGGGGAAATACATGGGCGGCTGACGTAGGCTGTCTGCCCCCGCGTAGCCACCCACCAAATGCTGCGGCGGCACCGCGCCGGAAATTAGGAAGACCCAAACGTACTCGCCGCCATACGGTTCGCCATAGCGAACGTCATGCAGCGTTGTCTCGGGATCGAAACCCAGCTTCGTCCAGACACGATTTGTAATTAGACCATCGAGTCCGGCGCACTCATCCACTTCATTGAAGTGCACGACGGCTTTCCCCTCGAACAAAACCTTGCCTGCCGCGTCTTTCACCGGCGGGCGATCTACATTATTCAGAATGCCTTCCACCAGATCGGAAGCCGCGCAAAGATCTTTCAACCCCTGCTGGTATTGAATGCCGATCGCCTCGCAGCCATAATCGGCGGCAATGCGAACAGCGGCGATGTACATGCGGCATTGCTGTGCGATCTGTGCATCGGTGAGATCGGTCTCGTGTTTTGGACCGGTCATGAACTTCATGCCCTTCTTCTCCAGCCAGGCGCGCACTTCAGCGGCTTCCGCATCGGTAACCTTCAGCATGGCGGCATAAAGCGCGGACTGGCTAAGCCGCTCTTTGCAGACACCTGCGGGAAACAAAAGCTCATCGGGAATAATGGCGTTGTACATCCCCATGCAGCCTTCGTCGAAAACGCCCATGATCGTCTTGTCGCGCTTCAGTTGCTTCGCGAGTTCAACGCCAAGTTTCGACGCATCCGCCGGGACCTTACTGAAATCGGCAAGCGCCCGAACATGGCTGTGATCATGCACAATCTGCTCGCCCTTGAGCCAGCGCCGCAGACCACTCAAAAAGAAATCGTCCGTAAAATCGGTACTCCAAAGAGTACTGTACGGCACGCCTGCCTTCGTAAGAGAGCCATTGAGATTCAGCATTCCGACCAAACCAGGCCACTGGCCGCTCCAGTTGGCAACAGTCAGGATTGGCCCTCTGTGGCCGATCAATCCGCCAAGAATGTGCTGGCTGTACTGCCACACAGCTTCGACGACTACGATGGGCGCGTCCGGCGGAATATCGCGGAAGACCCGCAGTCCGTGGCTCTGGCTATCGATAAATCCGTGGCCTTTTTCATCGTCGAACGGATGACCGCGCCGCACCGTACCGCCCTCGCGGCGAATAGCGGCCATCACGGCCTCCTCTGTTTGTTGCTGCGCTGCCCAGCAAACGCGGTTGGCGGAGAGGCGAAGGTCGCCGTTGGCGATGACAATGATTTCTGGCATGGGAAATTGTGCTTTTCCTAAGTTACATCTTGAGCCATTGCGGGCGGCGCCGCACCTGAGGTTATACAATGGACGGCACCATCAAGACATCGACTGCCTCGGGAGATTTCGCATTATTGTAAGTAGCAGGAAAGTCTGAGTCCTGCCGCGCAAACGGCCTTGATACATGAGACGCGGGTATCCAATCTTCGCCGCACTTCTGCTCCTCGCGGGCCCGATAGCTGCGACCGAGAATCTCGTCGAAAACGAAGCCAACCGCGTCATTGACGGCATGATCCACGCCCAGGCTGCGCGCTTCGAGCATTTCGAATCCTATACGCGGGTTCAACATTATTCCGTCACCACGGAACGCTTCGGACTCAAAGCCGATATGGTGGCAAAAATTCATCGCGATCGCCTTAAAGGCAAGAACTATGACGTAGTCAGCCGCAGCGGTTCTCCCGTGATTCAGAACCATGTGTTCGACCCACTACTCGAAGCTGAAATCGTCACCAGCAGGCAATCCGGCGGAGAATTACTCACCCGCGAGAATTATAATTTTCACCTCGTGGGGCAGGAGGATTTTAGCGGTCGCCGCTGCTACGTGCTCGAGTCCGAACCGAAGCGCAGAGATAAGCGCCTTCTGAAAGGCCGCATCTGGGTTGACGCGGAAGATTACGGCGTCGTCCACATCGAGGGCCGCCCTTCCGATGCCCTGTCATTCTGGGTTGGCCGCCCCATGATCGTACAGGATTTCACAAAGATACAGGGCTTCTGGTGGGTCTCCATGCGTCGCTCTTACATCGACAACGTCTTTCTCGGAAAGTCGGATTTGGTGGTTGAATACAGCGATTACCAGTTCGAGACCAGGCTCCCGAGCATTGTCGCCGGACCGATCCGCTAGTCTTCCAGCTCCTCATCCTTTATTATTTTCAGTTACATAGACGCTAGCTTCGTTTTCCCTTGCATGTATGATATCAAAATGATATCGTTTGAATGTCAAAGGAGAAATCGATGACTGTTGAAAAAGAGCTTCGCGGCATTTCCGGCTGGGCCATGGTGACCGCCCTTGTCCTCTTCGCTGCCGTAATCATCTGGCAATTTGTCCAGTTCACCCACGTATCCAACCCGGTTCCGGCGCTGTCCTGTGTGCTGCTACTGGTGGTAGAGGCCGCCTGCCTCGCCGGGTTTGCTGTGGTCAATCCGAACGAAGCGCGCATAGTGACGTTGTTCGGCACATACAAAGGGACGCTCCGCCAGCCTGGCTTCTGGTGGGTCAATCCGCTGACCACGCGCCGCCGCCTCTCCTTGCGCATTCGCAACTTCGAAAGCAGCCACCTCAAAGTCAACGATCACGACGCCAACCCCATCGAGATCGCCGCCGTCGTTGTCTGGCGTCTAGTCGATACGTTTGAAGCCGCTTTCAATGTGGACGACTACGAAAACTTCATGCATGTCCAGGCCGAAGCCGCTCTTCGTAATCTGGCCACGACATATCCGTATGACGCCCATGATGGTGAGGGTGTCTGCCTGCGTCTCTCCGCCGGCGAAGTGGCCGAACGTCTGAAGCATGAGATCCAGGAGCGCCTTGCCAAGGCCGGTATCGAAGTCATCGAAGCCCGCATCAGCCATCTTGCGTACGCGCCAGAGATCGCCGGTGTCATGTTGCGCCGCCAGCAGGCCACGGCCGTAATCGCCGCGCGGCAGAAGATTGTGGAAGGCGCGGTGGGAATGGTGGAAATGGCGCTTTTGGAACTGGGCCGCAAGAACGTGGTGCAACTCGATGAAGAGCGCAAAGCCGCCATGGTGAGTAACCTGATGGTGGTGCTCTGCAGCGATCGCGGCGTGGAACCTGTGGTCAACGCCGGCACCCTCTACCAGTAAGAATTAACTTAAAGATGGCGCAAAAGAAGGCATTCCCGCTTCGCCTGGACCCGGCCACCTACGACGCTCTACAGCGTTGGGCCGATGCCGACCTGCGCAGCCTCAACGGACAGATCGAGTATCTGCTACGCCAGGCTCTGCGCGAGACGAAGCGCCTGCCCGATCCGGATGAGCCATCTGAAGGATCCGCCACCGAGGAAGTCCAATGACAATTCCCGCCGAACTCCAACGCAGCACGCCACGCCCGGTCTCACTCACGTCTCAGGGCTGGAAGAGCATGCTCCGCCGCTGCGTTTATCCCACTTGTCTCATAGGAGCAGGCGTGATCAGGGGCTTCCTGCCGATAAGCGGAGCCTCCTCACTTTCGGCGAGTGCAGCCTCAAGCGCCGTCGCATACGGAATGCCTCTGTGGCTGGCGTGGGGCTGGCGTGCCTGCCTTTGGCTCCTGCTTGCGGCGATCATTGGTCTGGTGCGCTTCCGTCGACAGTCCCATCTGCTGCGTTATGGCCGTCCCGCTGTTGCGATTGTCAAGGGCGTCAATACGCCGTGGTGGTATAACTTTCGCGGAGGCAACCGCCGCACGCGCTGGCGCCGAATTCAATGCGAGGTGCGCCTGCTAAACGGACGAGTCTCCACCTTGAATCTGGACATTCGGAATGAGATTCCTGAGGAAGGCACGGAAGTGATCGTCGTCTATGATCGCGATCAGCCGGAACGCGCGATCCTTTATCCGCAGCAAGTGGTCCAGATTGATCTGGAGCGTTAAGACGAGGTCGATGCGGGCGGCGCAGCGCTCCGGTAAACGATCCATGCGGCCAGCAAACCAGGCAACGCAAACACGATTCGCATCAACAAGGAAGACGGACTCGTAGAAGATTGGCGCATCAGACCGTGGCTTCGCAAACTATACACGCTCACTGCGAAAAGAACGATCAGCAACAGACGCAGCGAGCGGGCGCATAACGTGACCATCGCCGCCTTTCGAACCAGGTGCAGTTTCCCCGCGTTTTCGGTTTGCGGTGGACCGGTCTGTCGTGAAAGCGCGAAAAGAAACAGAACACCAGCGAGGATAGAGCAAATCTCAATCGCATCCAACACCCCTGAGTAACCGCCCGATTGATAGAAATGCGCGAGCCCCAGGTCAGTCATCCTATTGGCAGCATGCAGATGTAAGCCTTGAATCCAATCGATTCGGACAGAATTCACGGCCTCCGCGCCTTCCACAAAAACAAGCACGAATGCCAGACCCCGTAACCGGCTGGAAATGCCCAACTTCACTCCGGTACGGTACAGCAGAAATAGAAGCACCAGACCGGGCAGGGAGATCACGACCGTGGGCACGAGAGTGAACTCCGCGAGCCACGGTTCCTGTCCCAAAGCGATGGTGCTCAGAACCAAGTGAAGAGAACTACAGATCATGTGAACCGTACCCGCCACGAACGCACTCAGCGCGGCCTTGCGCAAATCCGTTGGGTCGATCACTCAGCCTCCGTAACTTCGGTCCCACCCTGAGAACTGAAGTAAATGATCCACGGCGTAATCACGCCAGGCAGAGACAACACCACAATCCGCAGTTGAGCCAACAGGGTTTTAGACTCCGGCTCAAGCTTGAGCGACCGCAGCCAAAAGTACGGGAGGATGCCGCCCGCAATCACCTCCAACACTACGATGATCCCGACCGCCAAAGCTATTCCCGTCACCAATCGCGGCTGCCGCCAATGCCGCTCCGTGCCATCTCCGCCAAGAACCTGCCGTGAAAGCAGAACAAGGAAGGCAATAAACGCCACCCCTTCGACCAGTGACAGGACATCAGAGATTAAAAACCGCGCGAACGATTGCACGAACCAAAACACCAAATTGCCGCTGGTCGCCACCAGATGACCCACATTCCTCGTGATGCCGGTCCGCCACCACCTAAGACAAGATAAGAGCACACCAACAGTCCGAATCACCACCAGCAAGAATACCGCGTACTGCTGTCTCTTTGAAATCCAAACGGTCACTCCATCTCCGGACAAAAGCCAGAAAAGAACAATTCCCGGAATGCCGGGAACCAGCAATATAACCGCTCCCTCAATCCTGCTGACCACCTCCATCGGCGAGCCCACAAACGCCGTCAACGCCATCATCAGCGAACTCCACAAAGCGGAAGCCGCCATCACAATCGCTAAAATCCGCGCAATTTTTCTGAAATAATCCGTGTGCATCCGTGTGAATCCGTGGCCGTTTGTTCGCTCAAGTATATAGGAACTCACCACCACGCGCGATAATGTCAGGTGTAACGAAACACGCCCCTTAGCCGTCGAATTCCCTTTGGCACAAATGCCGCGCTTCCGCCACTTCGCACGTATCCTGACACCGCTGCTCGCCGGCGCCATAGCGTTCCCCGCCCTCGCTGCCGACCCCGGGCCCGAAGACGCCCGCGCCATGAAGCGCTTCGTCGACGCCCTCGTCATCATGCAGGAAAACAACGCCGACCCCATCGATGTCGATCAGGCGTTCTACGGCGGCGCGGTCCCCGGCCTGCTTCGCCATCTCGACCCCCACTCTTCGTTCTTCGATCCTGGCCAGTTCGAGCAACTCAATCAAATGCAGCGCTCCACCAGCAAGGGTTTCGGCACCGTGGTCTCCATCATGCCGGGACGCGTCATGGTGCTGCAGGTGTTGCCCAACACGCCTTCCGCGCGCGCCGGTATGATGCCGGGCGACGAAATCCGTGGCGTCAACAACTACCGTTTGGATCGCCTGGAATCAGACCAGATCATCGAACTGCTCACCGAATCCAGGCAGAAGCCCGTCGCGCTGATCGTCCGTCATCCCGACGCCATGCGGCTCGAGGAACTCCAACTGGTACCCGAAGCCATGCAGGCGCCCAGCGTGGAACGGGTCTTCGAACTCAAACCGGGCATCGGTTATATCCGGGTAGGCGCGTTTGAAGGCACTACGGGCCGCGACATTCGCGCCGCCATTGAAAAGCTGGGCGGTAAAAACCTAAAGGGACTGGTGCTCGATCTGCGCAACAACCCAGGCGGGCTGGTCACTTCAGCTTTCGAAACCGCTTCGCTGTTTCTGAAACCCGGTCAGGTCATTCTCTCGGCGAAGGGCCGCAACGTACCTGAAACCACGGAGAAAGTCCCTGCCGACACCATTCCCTACACGTTCCCCGTCTCCGTAATCATCAACGCCAAAACCGCCAGTGCTTCGGAAATCGTCACCGGCGCACTACAGGATCATGACCGCGCCACCGTTGTCGGCGAACCAAGTTTCGGCAAGGGCCTTGTGCAAAGCGTCTATCCTCTGGCGGAGAAAACGGGCCTCGCCCTGACCACCGCGCTTTACTACACGGCCAGCGGACGCTCCATCCAGAAACCTTTTCGCCAGGAAGGCTTTGAACTTGGTGAGACGGCCGCGCACCCGAACGAGCAAACTGAATTCAAGACCGATAACGGTCGCCCGATCCCCGGCGGCGGCGGCATCGTGCCCGATATCGTGGTGACTCCCGCCATGCTGACGCAGTTTCGCGACGTGCTGGAGGAATCGGCGTCTTTCATCACGTTCGCCACCGAGTATATTCGCGACCACAAGGTCACCGATGGCTGGGAAGTATCGCAAGATGTCCTCGACAAATTCCAGCTGTGGCTCGGTGATCGGCAGATTCAGCCCAGTCTCCGCGAATGGATTGCCAATCGCGACTATATTGAATCCCGGTTAAAAGAAGACGTATATAACCTGGCTCTCGGCGTAGCCAAGGGCGATGAAATTCAGGCGCAGCGCGACCCGCAAGTGCAACAGGCGCTGGATTCCGTATTAAACCCGCCTGCGTTCGTGCATCCCTAACGGGCCAGCAGCGGCCGCACTGCGGAGTTCCATTGGCTCCACGCGTGAAACCATTTCCCCTCCACACCCCGCAGCAACAACCACGTATTCTCCCGGTAGCGCGGATCGCATGGCGCGGTGCCTTCCGGCCCTGAATTCCCCGGCCCGGCGCCAAAGAAGAACCGGGTCAACATGTCTTTATCAAACACCTCAATCGGCGCCGCCACCAATTCTCAAATAATCCGTGTGCATCTGTGTGAATCCGTGGCTAAATAGCGATTCCCGCCTTCCGCATCACCGCCAGCGACGCATCCAGCCCCATCTTCGCGCCCTCTTCGGCCGACACATCCGCCGGTATCCGTCCAATAACCTCGGGACTAATGCCATCCTCGTACCCAATCTGCTTGAGTGCCTGAAAGAACCCGACCAGATTGATAACTCCCTCACCCGGCAACAGCCGCTGATTATCCTTCACATCTTCCGGAGCCTGTTTCGCCGCGTCGGAAAGATGAATCGTCACGATGCGCGATTTCCCTGCCCTGATGATGTCGTCCACCGTCGCGCCCGAATGATGCCAGTGCCATGAGTCGAGCACCACGCCGATATTCGGCCCGCATTCCTTAGCAAAATCCACCGCATCATTCATCCGCCAGATAAATTCGTGCGGCGCGCGCGTACGAAACATCAGCGGCCCCAGGAACTCCAGCCCCAGCCGAACATTCTGCTTGGCCAGCACCTGCCCCACCGCAGTCAGCCGCTCCCGCAGCATCTCCG
>CAIKAS010000231.1 GCA_903825445.1 uncultured Acidobacteriia bacterium | reverse complement strand
GTCTCACCCGGGAAGCCCACAATAATGTCCGACGTGATCGCGATTGGCCTGCGGGCGTTCCGCATCCATTCGATCCGTTCCATATATTGCTCGCGCGTATAGAGGCGCTGCATCCCTTCGAGCACACGCGAGGAGCCCGATTGCACAGGAAGATGCACGTGATTGCAGAGATTCGGATTAGCGTCGATTGCATCGATGATCGGCTTCACGAAGTCTCGGGGATGCGACGTAGTAAACCGCACGCGCTTAATACCCGGCACTCGTCCCACCTGGTCTAACAATGTGGCGAAATCCCAGCCAGTCGGCGACGGATCCCGATAGCTGTTCACATTTTGGCCCAACAACTGAATCTCGGAATACCCCAGTCCGGCGAGCCGTGTGGCTTCCTCGATCACGCTGGCGCTGGTACGGCTGCGCTCCGGACCACGCGTAAACGGAACTACGCAGTAAGCGCAGTTCTTGTCGCAACCTTCTATGATCGTGATCCACCCACGATGCGGATTATCGCGACGCGTGAAAGGCGTGTCAAAAGTCAGCTCCGTGTCCAGGCTCAGCCCGGTCACGCGGCGATTTCCCGCCTCCAGCTGCACCAGCATTTCCGGCAAACGGGTATAACTCGCCGACCCCGCCACCAGGCTCACATGCGGCGCGCGCTCGAATATTTTTTCGCCCTCCTGCTGCGCTACGCAGCCGATCACGGCGAAAACCTTGCCCTTACCCGCCGCCTTCTTGAAGTGCTGTAGCCGGTTGAAGACCTTCTGCTCAGCCGCGTCCCGGATGGAACAGGTGTTATAGAAGATATACTTCGCTTCTTCCGCCGTCGGAACCTGCGAATAGCCTTCATGCAACAGCGTACCCACGACCTTTTCCGTGTCGTGAGCATTCATCTGGCAACCGAAGGTTTCGATGTAAAACGTCTTTTCCACTGGACCCTGATTTAATTGTAGCGGTGTCGTGCAAAAAAACAGTCTCAGGATAGTGCGGACCGGGCTGCGGGGTGGTATTTTTGAAGTACCTTGACGACACGGCCCTTCGTAACCGAACTCGCCGAACTTCAAACCAGACTGCTCGAAATGGGCGGACTGGTCGAATCCGCCATCGCTACCAGCCTGTTGTGGCTCGTGGAAGGCAAACAACCGTCCAACGAAGAGCTCTGGAATGTCGAGAACCGAATCAACCAGCTCAACATTGAAATCGACGAGGTCGCGGTTCGCCTCACGGCCCTGCATCAGCCTGTAGCGAAAGATCTCCGTTTTCTCACCGCCGCCATCAAAATCAACAGCGACCTGGAGCGTATGGGCGACCTGGTCGTGAATGTTGCCGAGCGTACGGCGTCGCTGATGCACAGCGCCCCGCCTAAACCGGGGATAGATATCCCCCGGATGTCGGCCATGGTGCAGTCCATGGTGCACCGAAGCCTGGATGCTTTCGTCCAAAGGGACGAGGAAATGGCGCGGGCGGTGCTCGCCGCGGACGATGAAGTGGACGAGTTGAAAGACTTGGTTTACCGCGAATTGCTGGAGAAGGCCGACCGCGGGGAATACCCGGTGCGGGCCGCTTTCGATCTGATTTTCGTGGCCCACAATCTGGAAAGAATCGCTGACCACGCCACCAATATTGCGGAAGACGTCCTGTTCCTTGTGAAGGGCGTTGACGTTCGCCATCACCACCTCGGCTAAATTCACATCTTGGGTTAGTGCCTGATTTGCATTGCCGGACCCGCTTGGCTCCTGTCACTCCATTGACTGCTAAACGCCTTGATCCACGTCGCCAATCGACGCGGCAGGTGCTTTTGATTTCTATCGTCCGATAAGACTAACTGGAGGCATTCCGGGACGATTGCCCGGCTGGAAATCCGGGTAGGACACACACGACATCTTGTAATCATGAATTCACGGTCCTGTAATCCAATCCGCCCCATTTGCTCCCTATACTTGGCTTGAAGCGCCACGTCTCCGGCCTCGGAACCGTGTCGAAAACGCGATGTTTAGAGGCATCGTGCGCAGTATCCAGTAGCTGGGACCGTGGGCTTCACCGGCCTTTTGTAGTTGGCCAGATTATTCGGGAGAGAAATAATGATTTCAGGAAAAAAGAGGTTGTGCCGCGCAATACTGGCCTTCGTCAGCGCCAGCGCCTTGTTGGTTGCACAAGAAGCTCCAACGCCAGTCAAAGTCACTGACGGTACGGCGCAGGCAAAGGACATCGCCGCTTTGAAGGCGATGATCGCCGAACAACAGAAGCAACTGGACGCCATGAAGCAGGCGCTCGATAGCCAGCAGAAGATGCTGGACCAGGCGGTTGCTCAGGCCTCCGCTGCGGAAAAGACGGCACCCGCCAACGTGGGACAGGTGGCAAGCCTCGCTCCTGTGTTCCCCGCGGTGGCTCCGGCAACGTTGGCCGCAATTCCGGCCTTCCCGATTCCCCAGGCTGCAGCGCCCGCCGCTTCGGGTGGCAATCCCTGCGAAGCTCCGGCAGACCAGAAGGTCCCGGCTTATATCCGCATCGGTAACACCTGCGTGGTTCCGATCGGCTTCATGGATATGACGAGCGTTTGGCGCAGCAAAGACGTCGGCTCGAGCATCGGCACTACTTTCGCTAATATCCCGTACAACAATGTCGCCGCTGGCAGACTGAGCGAATTTCACCTCAGCCCACAGAACTCCCGCCTCGGCTTCCGCGTGGATGGAGACTGGAAAGGCGCTCACTTTATCGGCTATAACGAATTCGACTTCAACGGCACCAGCGGCGGCAACAATCTAAGCACTACGAATGGCTCTTTCGTCCCGCGCATTCGCCTGTTCTGGGTGGATGTCCGCAAAGGCAGTATCGAGTTCCTTGCCGGACAGAGCTGGAGCCTGCTAACGCCGAACCGCAAGGGTCTTTCGGCGCTGCCTGGCGACCTGTTCTACGGACAAGAGATAGATCTCAACTACCTCACGGGCCTCACCTGGGACCGTCAGCCTGGCGCTCGCATCATCTTCCACCCAAACGACAAGGTTGCGATCGGTCTCTCGGTTGAAAACCCCGACCCGTACATCGGCGGCTCCTCGGGCGGTCCCGCCGTCACACTGCCGGCCGCTCTGGCTGCGATCACGCCGACGGACGTCTCCTCCGCCAGCAACAACAACGGAAACCAGACCAGCGCCGATTTCATGCCGGATTTCATCGTCAAGATTGCCGCCGACCCGACGAGCCGCCTCCACTTTGAAGTCGCTGGCCTGCAGAGCACGTTCAGGACCTGGAACCCGAACACGAATCTGTACTACAAGTCAATCGGCGCCGGAGTCTCGGCGAACGCGATCCTTGGCATCACCGACAATTTCCGCCTGACATCCACAAATTTCTGGAGCGATGGCGGCGGTCGTTACCTGTTCGGTCAGGCGCCCGACATGATCATCCGTGCCGATGGCAGCATCAGTCCTCTTCACGCGGGTGGCTTCACCGAAGGCTTTGAAGCCAACGTGAAGAACTCGATTCTCTATGGATACTGGGGTGGCACTTATGTTGGCCGCGACGTGGCTCTCGATCTGAATGGCACCAGCCTGATCGGCTACGGGTACCGTGGCTCGGCCAATTCGCAGAATCGGATGATTCAGGAAGTCACCTTCGGCTTCAACCAGACCCTCTGGAAGAGCGCCAGCTACGGTGCCTTGAATCTCATGGGTCAGTATATGTACGAAGTCCGGGCCCCCTGGTACTACTCGCTCAACGAGGCCGGCGGCAAGGGTACGCAAGCCAGCACCGTCTACTTCAACGTCCGATATACGTTGCCTGGCAGCATGCCGAAGTTCTAAGCCATACCCGGAAACGAAACGTAAGACAACTGTAACGCAATTGAAACAACGGGGTGGCACACTCAATGGGTGCCACCCCTTTTTCAGAACACATTGAAAGGGGATAAACATAAATGAAACGTATAGTTCTCGCGGGGGCAACTCTCTCGCTGCTTTTTGCCGGATTTGCATCGGCGGCCGATACCATCAATGCCGCAGGAGCCACTTTTCCTGCGCCCATTTACCAGAAGTGGTTTGAGGAATTCAAGGCTAAGACCGGTGTTCAGGTCAACTACCAGTCCATCGGCTCGGGCGGCGGTATTAAACAGTACACCGACGCAACCGTGGATTTCGGCGCTTCCGATATGCCGATGACCGACGCGCAGATCGCTGCCACCAAAATCAAGCCGCTGCATTTCCCGACGGTACTGGGTGCCGTGGTTTTAACCTATAACATACCGGGGGTAACCGCAAAACTGAAGTTAAGCGGCGCGACTATTGCGGGCATCTATATGGGCAAGATCACGAAGTGGAACGATGCTGCTCTCAAGGCCGACAATGCGGGCGTAAATCTTCCAAACACAGACATCGTAGTAGTACATCGCGCGGAAGGCGGCGGTACCTCGTTCATCTTCACGGACTTTCTTTCAAAGGTCAGCCCTGAATGGAAGTCCAAAGTGGGCGCCAGCACGTCCGTGTCGTGGCCGATCGGCCTGGGTGGCCAGGGCAACGAAGGTGTGGTCGGAATGGTGAAGCAGACGCCCGGATCCATCGGCTACGTAGAACTGATTTACGCAGTTCAGCAGAAACTGGGATTCGCGGATGTCAAGAACGCTGCCGGTAAGTTCGTTACACCGAGCTTCGAGAGCGTTACCGCCGCTGCCGCCGGCATGAAGGAAATGCCCGAAGATTTCCGTGTTTCCATCACCAACGGCCCCGGCGACAAGACCTACCCCATCTCCAGCTTTACCTGGATGCTGATTCCGAATCAGATTGCCAATCCCGCGAAGAAGAAGGCCATCACCGATTTTCTGACGTGGATGCTGGGCGACGGCCAGAAGGACGCGCAGGGCCTCAGCTACGCGCCGCTGCCTTCCAGCGTAGTGGCAAAAGAAAAGAAGCAGATCGCGCTCATCAAGTAAACAAAAAGAGCCGGATAGCCCCCTATGACCTCCACCGTTGCCGCGCAGCCGAACTCCGATAAACCGGGATTGGGTACATCTATTGCCCGACGTCTGCGCGGTGGCGATGAGGTTGCATGGCTTATTACACTGCTCTTTGCGATGTCCGTGCTGGCTGTCACTGCCCTGCTGGTCTGGGAGCTATGGGAAGGTAGTGCACTCTCGCGCGAGAAGTTTGGCTTCGGCTTCATCACTTCCAGCCTGTGGAATCCGGTCACCGATGAGTTCGGCGCCTATCCTTTTATTTACGGGACTGTGCTCACATCCGTACTAGCGCTCGTGATCTCCGTGCCGATCGGTGTTGGCGCCGCGGTTTATTTATCCGAGTTGGCCAGCGGAAAGTGGTCGGATGCGCTCACGTTTCTGGTAGAACTCCTGGCCGCCGTACCCAGCGTGATATTCGGCTTGCTCGCCATCTTCACCCTGATCCCATTGATGCGCGAGTATATTGGTCCGGCGCTCAAGTCGGCTTTTGGTTTCCTGCCGTTCTTTACGGGCCCGGTCTACGGCATCGGCTACCTGACGGCAAGCCTTGTGCTTTCGATCATGATCTTTCCTTACATCATTTCCGTTTCGCGCGAAGCACTACTGGCGGTACCACGCGAGCAACGCGAGGCAGCCTTGGCGCTCGGCGCCACGAAATGGGAATCCACATGGCAAATTGTGGTGCCCTATGCCCGGTTGGGAATCATGGGCTCGATCTTTCTGGCGTTCGCGCGGGCCCTTGGAGAGACGATGGCAGTCACCATGGTGATCGGTAACGACCCAAGTGTTCACGCATCGCTGTTTGCCCCCGGCTACACAATTGCGGCTGTGATTGCTAATGAGTTCAAAGAAGCCACTGGCGACATCTATCCAGCTGCGCTTGTGGAACTCGGCCTTGTGCTGTTTTTCCTCACCCTGATCCTGAATGGTCTGGCGCGCCTCCTGATCGTGCTCACTACCGAGAAAGGATCGGCCAAAGCATGACGCTGCGCAACCGATACCGGAAAGCAGTAAACAACGTGATGCTCACGGGGACAGGGATTTGCGCTTTTTCGGCGGTCTCCATACTTTTCGTGGTGCTTGGTTTTCTGGTGTATAACGGTGCCTCGTCAGTAGATCTGAAATTCTTTACCGAACTCCCCCGCGCCACCGGCGAAGAGGGGGGTGGCATGGCGAATGCGATCCTCGGCAGCGCGGAGATCGTGGCTTTCGGTGCGATCGTTGGTATTCCGATCGGCTTTTTCACCGGGGTCTATTTGTCGGAGTGGGGTGGACGGACATTCTCTTTTGTCGTTCGCTACGTCTGCGACCTTTTGAACGGCGTGCCGTCAATCGTTATCGGAATTTTCGCCTGGGTAGTTGTGGTTCACCGGCAGGGTCATTTTTCCGCGCTCGCCGGGGGCTTCGCACTGAGCCTGATGATGATTCCCATCACCGCCAAGAGTACGGAACAGTTTCTTTCTGAAATTCCGCGTTCACTCCGTGAAGGCGCTCTGGCGCTGGGTGCCACAAAGTGGAGGACCATCGCGACCGTGGTGGTTCCGGCCGCTCGTAAGGGGATCATGACAGGTATCATCCTCGGCATCGCCAGAATCTCCGGCGAAAGCGCTCCTCTGCTTTTCACTGCCCTTAACAACCAGTACTGGAGCACCGGGCTGAGCGAACCGACAGCTTCCCTGCCCGTCATGATTTACACCCACGCAGTTTCACCGTATGACGACTGGCACCGACAGGCATGGGCGGCCGGCCTTGTGCTGCTGATGCTGGTTCTGATCGCCAATATCGCTGCCCGACTGATTCTTACGCGCGGGAGCACAGCAAGAGGATGAATAGTGAAATGAGCGCACCAGGAACCGCGAAGATCGCACCGTCGCCTGCCATGACGAACATACCGCCAGCCCCTCCCGTCCCGACGCCCGCAACCGCGAAGTTGCGCGCCGTCAACGTCAATTTCCATTACGGCACTTTCAAAGCACTTCACGACATCTCGCTTGACTTCCCTGCGAACAAAGTGACAGCGCTGATCGGGCCCTCAGGCTGTGGAAAATCGACGTTCCTCCGCAGTCTGAACCGTATCAACGAAACCATCCGCGGGACGCGCATCGATGGCGAGATCACGCTGGATGGGGAAGATGTCCTGAAGATGGACGTCACCAGTCTTCGGCGGCGTGTTGGCATGGTCTTCCAGCGGCCCAACCCGTTCCCGAAATCGATTTTTG
>CAIKAS010000230.1 GCA_903825445.1 uncultured Acidobacteriia bacterium | reverse complement strand
TGTACGACTTGTTACTTCAGCTGGGATCATTTGGGATCGACGCGGATGGTGACGGATCAGAGCGGGAATGTGGTGCCGAATGGGCGGCACGATTTTCTGCCGTTTGGCTATGAGATTCCGGCTGGCGTGGCGGGTCGGACGACTGGGGTTTGGGGTGGGTCGGATTATCTGAGTGCGAAGTTCACGGGGCAGGAGCGGGATACGGAGAGTGGGTTCGATAACTTTCCGGCGCGGTATATGGCGAGCGTGCAGGGACGGTTTATGAGTGTGGATCCGGGGAATGCGGGGGCGGATTTGGGGAATCCGCAGAGTTGGAACGGGTATTCGTATGTGGGGAATAATCCCATGGCTTTTTTGGATCCGAGCGGGTTGGATGGTTGCGACGGAAGTACGGCTAACACATGCGTTTCGGTTACAGACAGCGCCGATGGCTGGCCTACTTTGCCTTCGGCGCCGCCGGGTTCGTGTCTAAACGTCATTCTTGATGGCGTGCCGCAGAGTAACAGCTGCGACTCAAGTGCGCCGGTTTTCACAGTGACAGTGACGACACCGCCGTCTCCGCCGGTATCCACGCCGCCGGGGGCGCCTAGTGCTGCGATCAGCAAAGGGGCGTGCTTGGCCGATGTGGGATTGAACTTTAGCCTTGGCTTCATTCCTGGGTTTAATGGAGCAAAGCTTGCCCTCGATTTGGCAGGTATTACTTTTCACCCTTTTCAATTCGCAGCTGATCAGTCGAGTGTCATCAGAGCCGAGCCAGGCGGGCTTGCCACACTCAGTGGTGGCGCAGACATCGGTCGTACGATCGCTAATCTTTCCTTCGCCGGCGCCGGGGGGAAGGCAGGGTTGGCACGAGCTGGCGATCTTGTGGGACGCGCAAGTTTTGCAGGTAAGTCTCTGTCGAGTCAGGCCAAGTTGCTGGAAGATCTGGCCGACCTATCGAAGTTGGCAAGAATAGCATCTGCGGCGGGCGGCGTTGCCAATCTTTTGAATGCGGCGAGCAGTTTGTCGGATGCTTACGACTGTCTGAAAAAATGAAACGACTTATTCAGAAGGTGTGTTTTGTCTATGGCTGCCTCGCTTTTTCCCTGTCTGTGCTGTGGTTTTTGGGCGCATCCGTTGTGGCGAACGCGATACCGGATGAGCCTGAGGTCGCAATATCCATTTTGGCGGTTCACGCGCTATTCCTCTGCTTGACTTTTCAGCGTTTCATAGGGGTAGGACCCTACTGGACGCCAATTTGGCGCGTGTCCGAACCGGTGTTGGGGTGGGCCAGGCGAGGCATTCTGCTTGTGTTCGTCATTTTTGTCTGTTCGGTTCTTTTTGTCTTCATCGCGATCTTTCTGCACAACGAGACGCTTTCGCTGAGAGGGTTCGGTCTTGTCCTAGCCTCAATGGGAATGCTTAGTTCGACCTATATTGCCCTCCACTGGGCATTCAGACCCGAGAACCTGTTCAACGACGGACTGCTCAAGTTCGTGACAGATCCCGTATCTTACTTGCGGCAGGGTAAGGAGTAACGGCGAATCTGGAGAACCGGCAGACGCAGGTGGCGATGACGGGTTCAGGTTTTGGCGCGGAGTTGTTTGGTAGTCGGGTATTTGTGTGTGGGTGAGAAAAATCGGATGGGAATCCAGTTGACCTGCCCCCGTTTTCTCTACCAGTCGTAATTTGAGGAAATATCGTCCTCAAGCCATCCCGCAGGAGGCGCCCGTCGCGATCGTCGCCACCAGCACTGCGGCACGGATACCGGCCAGGGCGCGTCGCTTGCGCCAGTCAAGAGCTGGTTTCTTCCATGGGCCTTCGGCCCGGCACGACCATCACTAGAAACGTTACGGAGACATTCGGCTGCGACAGCGTAATCCGCATTTCTGGCAGCTGTCGGCAGGAGGATGTGCGCACGCGCGAGGAATTCGACACGGAAGAGTTCTGGTCCCATTTATTGCGCTAAGATGTCCTTGTGACACCACAGGCCACGGCGCCGACGGTTAGTAACGAGGCGGAGCAGAAGGCGCGACTTCAGTTGAATCGCATTCTGTCCAGCCGCACTTTCCATCAGGCCGACAGGCTCAAACGTTTTATCGGCTTCATCGTCGAAGAGACCATTTCCGGGCGCGGTCCTCATCTCAAAGAATTTCTGGTCGGGATGGAGGTATTTGGCAAAGACTCGCGGTTCGATCCGCGCACCGACCCCATCGTTCGCGTGCAGGCGCGGCGTTTGCGGTCCCGGCTGACCCGTTATTACAGCGAAGAAGGGCAGGAGGATGAGATCGTCATCGAACTGCCGAAGGGCGGGTATGCGCCGGTCATCAAGCGCGCGGAAGTTGTGGCGCCTAAGCGACTGGTCGCCGCGACTCTGGTCAGTCGCAATACCGTGGTGGTTTTACCTTTTGCCGATCACAGCCAGCAGCACGATCAGGATTATTTCTGCAAGGGCATCGCAGAGGAAGTCATTCAGACGCTGATGCGGCATAACAATATTCGGGTGGTCTCACCGGAGAACTATGCGTCGTTTAAGGCGGAGTCGGATCCGCGCGATGCGGCGAACAGTCTGAATGCCGCCATTATCGTGACTGGCAGCATTCGGAGGTCGCATGAGGAGTTTCGAATCACCACGCATCTGATCGATGGGCTGAGCGGGCGGTATTTGTGGTCGGATACGATTGATCGTCCGATGAACGATATTTTCGCGCTTCAGGAAGAGATCGCGACGGCGGTGGGCGAGAAGCTGGCGAACGAACTGTCCGGCGGGCGCTATGGCAAGGGCCAGAAGCAGCCTGGAAATCTGGCGGCTTATAACCTTTACCTGCAGGGTCGTTATCACCTGGGTCAGCGGACGGAAGAGGGACTGCGGCTGGCGGTGGAGTTTTTTGAGCGGGCGATTGTGGAAGACGAGCAATATGCGCTGGCTTACTGCGGACTCTCGGATGCGTATGGGTTGCTGGGGCACTACGGAATTTTGTCGCCGGCGGAGGTGTTGACCAAGGTTGCGTCGAATGCCGCGTGGGCCGTTACGCTGGACGATAATTCGGCGGAGGCGCATACATCTTTGGCGCACGTGAAGGCTACGCAGGATTGGGACTGGGTGGGAGCGCAGCGGGAATTTCAGCGTGCGACGCGCCTGGATCCGCGATATCCGACCGGCCACCACTGGTATGCGATGTCTTGCCTTGCGCCGCTGGGAAAGCTGGACGAGGCGCTGGAAGAGATAGAGATTGCGGTGGCGCTGGATCCGATTTCGTCCATCATTTCACGAGATCGCGCGATGATTTATTACTATCGGCGAGAGTGGGATCGGGCGCTGGATCAGTGCGATCACACGATTGAATCGAATCCACATTTCTCGCCGGCGTACTGGGCTTTGGGGCTGATTCAGGAGCAACGGGGCGACTTCGATGAGTCGGCGGCGGCGTTTCAGCGGGCGATACAGTTTTCGCCGAATAGTCCCAGGATGCGGGGGTCGCTGGGGCGGACGCTGGCTTTGGCGGGCAAGAAGAAAGAAGCACTCAAGACGCTGGCCGATTTGCACGACTTGGCTGCGAAACAGTACGTGTCGCCATTTGAGCTGGCTTCATTGCACTTCGCGCTGGGGCAGGTGGAGCCGGGCTTTGAGTGGCTCACGCGCGCCTACCAGGACAGGTGTTACGAACTGGTGTCGATCCGGGTGGATCCGAGGTTTGACTCACTGCGCGGGCATCCTATGTTCACTGCGCTGGCTAGTAAGCTGGGCGTGGATTCGTAGATTAGTTCGCTGTCGGAACTTTATCGCCTTTATCGATCACGAGGATGTCGAGTTGAATTTTCTTCGCGTCGAGGCGGAGTCCAAGCTGCTGCTGGATGGCGGAGGCAATCGTTGGTTCCAGATCTTCCCGCGCCTCAGGGGCGGTTGTCTGTGCCCCGGGTGGCGGCGGGGGTAGCGGAAGGCCTCCGCCGGGCAGATTGTCCGGGGCGTATTCGAGGGTGAAGTCGTACTTCCCGTTGAGGCCGGTCTTATCAACCACGGGGCGCTTCATTTCATTGCCCAGCGCTTCGGTCAACCGGTCGAGGGTTTGCGCACGGGCAGTCATATGAGCTGCAATTCCGCCTTTATCGCTCATCCGCATCATCATTACCAATCCCGGCCGATCCAGTGACATAAAGCCATTAGCGTCGAGCTTGGGCGGATTGCCCCGTCCCGGCCCGGGAGGCGGAGGGCCCGCGGTTGCCGGATCGAAAGCTGCATCCTCCGGCGAAGTCTCCTTCAGCTTTGAGCCGCCTTTCGCGACCACCAACTCGTAGCCCTGAAATTCCTTCGATTCATGGTGCAGGGTCAGATGGAAGCGATCCGCCAGAAGCTTCTGCATCATGAGGCCGAACTGCTCTTTGGTCGTGTCACGCGGCTCTACGGTCTGGAGATCGTAGCGCTCGGAGGCGAGCCAGGAGGGTCCGGTCACCTGATATTCCTTGACGTTATAGGCCTGCGTGATCAGGTTCATCAGGGACATGTTGGTGAAAGTCGCATGGCCGGGATCGTCGGTGCCGGGGCCGCCACGCTTGCCGATCATGATTCGTCCATCGCCCTGCGGAGCGGCAGGCTTAACGGATGCGGCGTCGAATTCGGGAGCGGCCGGGGTTTGAGAAAAGGCCGCGGTGCCGCACAGGGTGGCGAGCGCGGCTAGTCGGGCAAAGCGCATCAATGAGTAGACGGCACCTGGCGCTAAAAAGTACCGAACTATTTCACGGTGCTGCGGGGCGGGTTCCCTTTAATCTTTAATCTCGGGCCCTCGGCGTATTTCCACCCGAGCCACCGCGTCCACCGGCGGGCCCGCGCCCTCCCGGATTTCGGGCAGACATGAAGTCGAGCCGGGCGGTGCTCATGGGCTGGACTGCGATCTTGTCCCCAAATTCGACCAATTGCTCCTTTTGAGGAGACCATGCCGGCCATTCGACAGCCGGGGTTGCTGGATTACCTGTGCGGGCGAAAGCAATCAAGGCGTCTGTCATTTTTGCCGACAGGTCGCGATCATAGGGTCCCCAGTTGCGCGTTGGACGGATGATGTTGAGGGCGTCCTGCGTGCCGAACCAGTAGGGCACATCGCTGGTGTGATACGCGCCAATAGTGGCGGTGTTCTGGTCCGCGATCACGACGCCGGGTATATAAGGATGGACCCGCGAATACATGAACACGTAGACCGGCGCCTTGCCGTATTTCGTTTGGGCTATCGCCCATTTCCGCTGACTGGACTCGATGGCGCCTTCACGAGCGGCGGCGCTGCCCATCTCATGGGCCTCGGCGTCGTTCGTCGCAGGGTAGAGCTTGAGGAACGTTTCGGCGTCGTTGCCAAATA
>CAIKAS010000229.1 GCA_903825445.1 uncultured Acidobacteriia bacterium | reverse complement strand
CTGCTGGAACGCGCGGAAGCGCTCGGCGTCCCGATCTATATCCATCCCGCGCCGCCACCGGAACCGGTACGTGATGCCTATTTTTCAGGCCTCGAACCCTGGTTGGCGCGCATCCTCTCGATCGCCGGATGGGGATGGCACGCCGAAGTCGGCCTGCACACCATCCGCCTGATCGCCAATGGCGTCTTCGATAGGCATCCCAACCTGCAGATCATCATCGGGCACATGGGCGAGATGATTCCCTTCTACCTGGCGCGCATCAACGCAGTAGTGACGCCGTTCACCGGGCTTAAAAAGGACTTCGCGGCCTACTTCCACTCCAACATCCACATCACGACCAGCGGAATTTTCACTGCGCCACCCTTCAATCTGTGTCTCGAAGTGGTAGGCATTGACCGCCTCCTGTTCTCAGTGGACTATCCGTACAGTCCGAACGAAGCGGGACGCGAGTTTCTCGAAAAGATAACGCTCGCTCCGGTGGATTACGAGAAATTCACTCACGGGAATGCGGAAACGCTGCTGAAGATCGCCTAAGGTGGCGCGATGTCAATCGCACTCAAATCACCATGATCAGGAATGTGGGGCAGATTGGTAATCTGCCCATTCCAATAGCGGACTATTTCGCATCATTGAACAGGATTGCTCAGAGTCCCAATACCTTCGATTACCACTTCCACCACATCCCCCGCCTTCATCCGTCGCGTTTCGCCAGGCGTTCCCGAGAAAATAATGTCGCCCGGCACCAGCGTGACCCACTGACTGATAAACCTCACCACTTCCGGAACATCAAAAATCAAATCGCTGGTGCGTTGCGATTGCACCACCTCGTCGTTGAGCCGCGTTTCCAGCGCAAGATCCGCGTAATTTACTCCCGTCACAATAAACGGGCCGAACGGTGAAAACGTATCGCTGCCTTTCGCGCGCCACCATTGCAGATCCTTGCCATCGCCGCGCTGCCAGTTACGGTCGCTCACGTCGTTGCCGCACGTCACGCCAAACACAGACGCGGCAGCTTCCTCGCGCGTCGCTTTGCTCACAGTCTTGCCGATCACCACCACCAGTTCGCCTTCATAGTGAACGTCGGTCGCGCCCTCGGGGATCACGATCGGTCCGCCCGGACTCTGAATCGAAGAAACCGGCTTGTAAAAAATCCCCGGAACATTTGGCGCCGGCCGTGAACCCAGATGGCTCCTGTAATTCAGTCCCACTGCGAGCATTTTAGGCGGTTCGCAGGGGGCAAGCAACTTCACATCGCCGAGTGCTGCCTCGCGTCCCGTCGGCACTGGCGGATCGAACAACCCGCCGCACAATTCCGAGATTTTCCCCTCGTTGACCAGGCCATAATGGACAGAATCTTCAAACTCATAACGCGCGTAAACGGGCATAGTTCGACTATAACCAACCGCGCTTCGCGATCTCTTCACCCAGCGATCGCAGGCCGGTGCGCACGCGGTCGAATTCCGTTTCGAGCAATGTATCCGCTTCGTCGGTCAGCGGACGCGCCTCAATTTCGCCTAACCGCGACCGTCGCGGACTTCCCGCCGGATTCCTGAGCGTTGCCGCCATCGCCCGCAGTTCCCGATCCGCCGATGCCGCCAGCGTGGGTACCCATTCCGGCGTGAAATCGCGCCGCTTCCGGTACAATCGGGCCTCCATCGCCATCGCTGCGTGGACGAAGCTGTGCGAATGAACCAGCATGGCGTTCAGCGTAGCCACCTGTTGTGGCGTGACGCCAGGTTCGCCGCTCATGCGATCCACCGAAGCCACCGCATTCGATCTCGCGAGACGCCCGCGAACCCGTACCCGGTCAATCGCCTCCAAAGGTGTGCCGGAAAAGGCTGCGGTGACGGCGTCGAAATATTCCCGATAGGCGTCCAGCATCCCGGCCAGTGCGGCGCTGGTTTGTGTCTTCTCCCAGGTGGGCCAGAGTGCGTACGTAATCAACGCCAGGCTTCCGCCGATCACGGTATTCATGGCGCGCGCGGCGATTACTTCACCGGGAGGCACGCCCGTCATGGCGATCAGCAGCACCACCATGGCGCTCACTGCAACGACAAAAATTCCATAGTTTGCCGGGCCGATCCAGCGAAGCAGCAAAGCACAAACTGCCAGCAGCACGATGTCCGTGGTCACGTCGAAGTGAAAAAAATGAAACAGCGCCGTGGCGATCACGAGGCCCGTCAGAGTTCCGCCGATGCGCAAAACCCCGCGCGCAAACGTGCTGGTGAAATCCGGCTTCAGAACGATCGCGATGGTCATCGGAATCCAGTACGTCCGCTGCAGGCTCATGCCGCGGCCGATAGCGTCGCCAATCGCCACGCAAATGGCGAGTCTTAAGGCGTGGCGGAACACGGTGGATTCCAGAGACAAATTGGCTTCGAGCCGCGCGCGCCAGCCTTCGAAGCGAAGCCGCCAGCGTTGATTTTCGCGATCTCGTTCCGCGGAATCCACATTGGCCGGATACGGATTTTCCCGCGTTCCAGCCGCGGCGCTCGCAGCCGCGCCGATCTGACTGCGTAGGGCGTCGGCCTGCTGCCGCGCGTCCCGGATCAGTGCGCTGAAAAATGACGGGACACTGCCGCCGGCCGTGCCGGTTCGTAGCACCGCCAGGTCCGCCACGAGAAATTCCCCCGAGACCTGTCCACCAGCACCTGCCGGTATCGACGAGCCAATCCGGTCCAGTTCAACCGCTGCGTTCTCCAGAATGCGCTCCAGCGCTTCCGCTGCCGGCCCGCCTTCTTCGTGACGTGACACTCTGCGTCGCAAACGCACCAGGTTAAGAATCGATAGCCGAATACGCTCGGCCTGAACGAGCAGGAATACATGCCGCTCTGCCTGCGCGCTGTGGTCCCGCGACAGCGGGGCCAGCGCTTCCTGCGCATCGGATATTTGTGTCGTCATCGGCGGCGCTGCGCCCGTTCTCGGAGGTGTACGCGCCATCTTCGCCAGAGCCGTAAAGATGTCTCCGAGGATGCGCCGCTCCGGTTCATATCGCCGGATGGGCCACAGAAAGAGTCCCAGCAGTGCCTGTAGAAGACCACCCGCCATCGCGACACCGGCAGTCTCCAGGGCTTGGACCGGGGGCAGCGGTTTCGCGGCGAACACAACCAGCGTCACCAGCGTGATCACCCCAAGATCTGCGGCCGTAGTTCCCAGTGCTACTAACATGCCGGCAGCAAAAGCCCACAGGGCAGCGGCCGTAACGGCAGCGACATTACTGTTTCCCGAAATGGCGCCGAGTGAAACCGCCACGCCAGATAGCACCGCGGAAATCAGCATCCGGCGCGCACGCAGCAGATAAGGATCGCGCCCGTCCGTGTACGCGACGTTGAGTGCCCCAAGTCCAGCCACAACTCCGGTGGAAGGGGAATTAAGAACTGTTCCCAGGACGACCGCCAGCGTAAAGCCGATCGTATTGCGTACCGCGACTTCGGGCACGATCTTCCCGGCTTCAAACCGAACCAGGGCACGCCATAAGGCGCGCATGGGTGATTCGGCAGTCATGAACGGTTCTATTTGGGAATCGTGGTCGGTTTAGCGTCTTCCGAATACTGAGGCTGCGGTGGATTCAGCTTGATCTCAATCGTCTGTTCAGGCTTGTCGGTCGTGAAGACATCGCCAAACGTCTGGTAATACGAAGCGATGATCTGGATTCGGACCTTTCCCTGCGGTATTGCGGGCAAGGTGACGTTGCCCTCCTGATTCGTCTTCGTCTCCCACTGCGGCGTGCCCTTCTTCACATTGCCAGTGAACTTTACGATCACGCTGGCGCGGTCCACAGGCTTGCCGCTGACGGCCGATGTGACGTGTACCGTGAGCGTCGTCTCATCGGCTGCCGTCAGAGTCAGGGCTGCGACACAACAAAGGATCGTCAGGAAGGTCGTCTTCATATGTTCATTATGCGATATCGGGAATCAGGAAATGTCGGGGGCTTCCGGCAACCCGCGCTACGGCCTCGGCCGCGATGTAGCCGCTGCGCACTGCGCCTTCCATTGTGGCAGGCCAGCCCGACCGCGTCCAGTCGCCCGCTAAGAAGAAATTCGTGTGGTCAGTGAATGTGCCAGGGCGCTTATTCTCCAGCCCCGGCAACGCCGAAAATGTCGCGCGTACTTCTTTGATGACGTGCGCCTTCTCCAGCACGGCGCTGCGAACGGCGGGGAAGAATTCCTCCAACTCCCGCACGGCCAGTTCGATCACCTCGGCTCGTGGCATGGCGGTCAAAGATCGGGATGCGCTGACGACCAGTTGCACGTAGCGGCCACCGCCCTTATTGAACATCCATTGAATCGTTCGATCCAGCAGCGTGGCATGCGGCAGCTCCGTCACCGGTCGGTCGAACCACAAATGAATGCCGGTGATCGGAGAATGTTCAAAGGCCTTCCACTCCACACCCAGGCCAGGCATCAGTGCCTGCAACCGTTCAAATGGCAGGCATGAGACGAAATAGTCGGCGGCGATGGGCTCGCCACCGACCTCCACCTCTACTCGTCCATCGCCGGCAACTTCAATCCTGGTCACCGCCGCCCGATGGTGGAGCCGCACATTTCCAGCGTGAGTGAGCGACCTCTCATCGTAGAGTTCCCGCAACGGCACACCAGACAAACCCATTTCATACGAATCACTCCGCGCCAGCATGCCCAGCCAGAAAACCTGGAGACCATGCGATGCCGCCATACGGTCCAGTTCTTCGTTGACCGCGCTCACCAGTACCTGACGCCAGTAGCGCTCGATGGCATTCTCCGTTTGTTCTTTCTCTCTCAGCCAGTCCAGCATCGAGATTTTGTCTAAATCTCGCCGCCCGGCGATTTCCTTTGGAATTGCCTTCATTGCCAAGGCAATCGCGATTTTTTCAGGTAGGTTGAGGAATTTTAATGCGAAAAACGACTCCGCAAAGTGTGCCGGGGCAGGGAAGGCCCCGCGCTTCAATACTGATGTTCTGCCGCCTGGCTCGACGAAGAAGTACTCGCGATGAAACTGAATCTTGTCTCCGACGCCGAGCCGCTCGTAAAGATCCAGGAGATTTACGCAGCAGCGCAGCAGGACATGCTGGCAGTTATCCACCACCTCGCCAGTTTCGCCATCGGCGCCGCCCACCGGCCACGAGGTGGCCCGCCCGCCGGGAAACGGCCGGGCTTCATAAAGATCGACGCTGAATCCCGCGCTGCCAAGTGCCGCCGCGGTTGCGATTCCCGCGAGCCCCCCGCCCAGCACGGCCACGTGTTTCCCGGTGCTCATCCGATCTGCCGCGCGATCCACTCGTACGTTTTTGCCATGCCTTCGCGCAACGGGCGCTCCGGTGCCCAGCCGAGTTTCACCCGGATCAGCCGGTTATCCGAATTCCGTCCGCGCACGCCCAGCGGACCTTCGATATGTCGAATAAGGACCGGCTTGCCGGCGATTTCCATAATTAACTCCGCCAAACCGTTTATGGAGATCATCTCTTCCGAGCCGATGTTAACCGGCCCCGAAAACTCAGAGTCCATCAGTCGGCGCACGCCTTCCAAACACTCATCGATATAAAGAAAGGAACGCGTTTGCAGTCCGCCCCCCCAGATTTCGATCTCGCCGCCAGCCGGGGCCTCGGCAATCTTGCGGCAGAGGGCCGCCGGGGCTTTTTCGCGCCCGTCCCTGAAGGCGCCGTCCGGACCAAATACGTTATGAAAACGCGCGATACGCACCTGCATTCCGTAGTTTCGGGCGTAGGCGAGATACAGGCGTTCACTGAATAACTTTTCCCATCCGTACTCGCTGTCGGGCGCGGCGGGATATGCCGAGTCCTCAGAGCACTTCGGATTAGCCGGATCCGTCTGGTTATATTCCGGATAGATGCACGCCGAAGACGAATAGAAGATCTTGCGCACTCCCGCGCGTTGCGCCCCCTCAAGGACGTTCAGATTTATGGTGGCCGAGTTATGCAGGACTTCGGCGTCATGATCGCCGATGAAAATATAACCCGCTCCGCCCATATCAGCGGCAAGCTGATAGATCTCGTCGATGCTGTCCACGGCGCGAGAAGCGACGGCGGGATCCCGCAGATCGCCGAGGATGAATTCATCGCAGGGTGGCTCGCGAAACTCGTGATGCTTGAGATCGACGCCACGAATCCAATAGCCTTCCTGCCTGAGGCGGAACGCGAGGTGGCCGCCGATGAATCCGCCCGCTCCGCAAACCAGTATTCGTTTCCTCATCCGCGTAACTCAACACGCGTCAGAACGTGTTCGCTCGGTGTGTAATCCGGAATAGCAGATTTGAGGGCGGCAATCAACGATTCGGTGTCGCGAGCCACACAACTTTGACGCAAGACGGCCAAACACGCATTCATGTCGGGTTGCAGAATTGCGTTTGCGGCGAAGACACGAACCTTTTCATGCTGCGTCGACATGGTGCCTTCTTCAAGGTGGCTGAGTTCCTCATAGAGTTTTTCACCTGGCCGCGTTCCGGTAAACTCGATCCTAATGTCCTCGTCGGGTCGCAGGCCGGAAAGCAGGATCAAATTGCGCGCCAGATCAACGATTTTGACCGGATCGCCCATATCAAGGACGAAGACTTCGCCACCGTGTCCCATCACAGACGCCTGCAGCACAAGCTGGCTTGCCTCCGGAATCGTCATAAAGTAGCGCTGCATCTCCGGATGGGTGACCGTGACAGGTCCACCTGCAAGGATTTGCTGCTTGAACATTGGAACCACGCTGCCATTGCTGCCGAGTACATTTCCGAACCGCACAGCCACGAACTTTGTGGCCGTGTTCGAGAACGAAAGAATGATGAACTCTGAGATCCGCTTCGTGGCGCCCATGATGTTCGTGGGCCGAACAGCTTTATCGGAGGAGATGAGAACGAATTCCGCGACACCTAGTCGGGCTGCCGCGCTCGCCACGTTGTATGTGCCGAACACGTTATTCTCCACCGCCTCGAATGGATGTGCCTCCATCATCGGGACATGTTTATAAGCCGCCGCATGGAAAATCATGGCAGGCCTGTGTCGGAGTATTACTTCTTCCAGTCGTTCTGAATGCCGGATACTGCCTATTTCGGGTTGAAACCGGACATCGGGAAACTCCTTCCGCATCTCGTTTTCGAGATGGAAAAGGCCAGTCTCGGAGTTTTCAAATCCGACGATAACCGCAGGAGCATACTTTGCGATTTGCCTGCACATTTCCGAGCCGATTGAACCGGCGGCACCCGTAACCATTACAACGGAACCTGAAAGCTTTTCCCGTATCCGTGCGTGTTCCAACACAACGGGAGAACGCCCCAAAAGGTCTTCCACCGCGACGTCACGAATTTGCGCAGTGAGGTCGACGTTCTCCAGGATCTTCGAAAGACTCGGAATCGTCTTGAACGCCACGCCCGCATCGCGGCATTGTTGCAGAATCGACGTCATCTGCTGTCCGGTGGCAGAAGGGATCGCCACCAGCAGGGTGTTCACACGATGCTTCCGGGCTAGTGTTTCCAGATCCGCGCCGGAACCCAGCACTTTGATTCCCTGGAACGACGAACCGTGCTTCGTCTCGTTATCGTCAAGCATACCTACCACGTGGTACGGCAGGCTGGCATTCAGGCGGATCTCACGGAGTATGCTGACACCCGCGTCGCCAGCGCCGTAGATCAGCGTGCGACCTTCCGAATCTTCCCTGCCCCTGGCCTGCGAAAGTTCCCAGTGAACCCGTCGGCTGATGCGCATTGCGGAGGTCAGCAGCAGACAGACGAGCAGATCAATGATGTAGATGGATCGCGGGAACCCGTGCGGTCCGACTCCGAGTGTAATGAGAGTTATCAGAACACTGGCTGCCAAATTTGCCACAGTCAGGCGAATCAAATCCGGCAGCGAAACGTACCGCCACCAACCCTGGCCCAGGCCGCCCAACCAGAATACGATCAATTTCGCAATTGGCCACACCAGTAAAGCAAATCGCAAATGCGGTCGATATAACGCGGGAATGGCAGCGTCGAACCGCAGAAGAAAGGCGCAAAACACCGAGATGATGCATATCGCGGCCTGCGTCAGCAACAGCAGTTCGCGATGGTAGCGCACCAGCGGACCAGGCGTTGGTCTGCCGGGATTCATTGCCGGCATCATTGCCTCGATCCTTCCATATCCGCCGCTCTCGCGGTATTCCGGACCGCATCGATCACGCGCATCTGATCGTCGCCTGTGAGGCTGCTCGAACTGGGCAGGCAAATACCTCGTCGAAAAAGATCCTCTGCAACCTTTCCGCCGAAGCATTCGGTTTTCTGGTACAGCGGTTGCAGGTGCATAGGCTTCCACACGGGCCGCGACTCGATGCCCACGACATCCAGTGCTGCGATCAAGGTATCCCGCGAACGGCCAAACCGTGCTTCGTCGATCAGGAAGCAACTCAGCCAGTTCGTATGAATGCCGTGCGGCGACTGCGGCATGAACGATATGCCGTCCAGATCCGCGAAGGCGTCGCGATAACGAAATGCGATCGCCCGCCGTTGCCGGACACGCGTTTCCAGGACTTCCAGTTGCCCCCGTCCGATGCCGGCCAGGACATTGCTCATGCGATAGTTATAACCCATCTGCGAGTGCTCGTACCACACGGCGTTATCGCGGGCCTGGGTGGCCCAGAACCGCGCACGATTCATCCACTCCCCATTGCAGCCAGCCAGCATGCCGCCGCCGGTTGTCGTGATGATCTTATTGCCGTTGAACGAATAGGCAGCAAGGCCGCTATGCGTCCCGACCGGCTTACCTTTGTACGTGGACCCCAAGCCTTCAGCGGCATCTTCCAGGACGGGAATGCCATAATTCGCACACGCTTCCAGAATCGGGTCCATGTCCGCGGGTTGCCCGTAAAGATGGACGACGATCACAGCCTTGGGGAGCCGGTTTTCCGCAGCCCGTTGTCGGAGGGCGGTCCTGAGAAGTTCAGGATCGAGGTTCCAGGACGTTCGTTCACTGTCGAGGAATACGGGCTTCGCCCCCAGATACAAGATCGGATTCGCCGTGGCGACGAAGGTCAGGGTAGGGCAGAAGACTTCATCCTCCGGACCAACGCCCAGGAGTCGCAGGCCGAGGTGCATGGCCGCAGTTCCACTGGAGAGAGCTACGGACGGCATACCGATATGCCGCTCAAATTCAGCTTCAAAGGCTGAAATGTTGGGGCCGACGGTGGAGAGCCAGTTGGTAGCGAAGGCTTCGTTAACGTAGGCTTGTTCATTACCACCCATGTGGGGAACGGAGAGCAGGATTCGGGGATTCATTCGTCGTCGGCGAGGATCCGGATGAGTTGTACCAAGCTTCCATTGTCGCAAACGCGTGAGGAACTTGTAGCGACTCTTGCGTCATGCAAAAGATGAGCATCACCCACCACCAAACCCAGCTGATTTGTCACTGTTCCCCCCGGAATTCAGGCATCGTGGCATGTCCTTTCTGACTAATGCCATCCCGGCGAACCACGGCGACGACCGTTAGCCAGACGATTCGGAGATCCAGCCAGAGACTCTGGTGGTCGACGTACCACACGTCAAAATCGAATTTCTGTTCCCACGTCAGGGAATTTCGGCCACGAACCTGCGCCCACCCTGTGATGCCAGGGGT
>CAIKAS010000228.1 GCA_903825445.1 uncultured Acidobacteriia bacterium | reverse complement strand
CTCAAAACTGCCGGCCCCTTCCCCCGACCCCCTTCCCCGCCTGCGGCGGGTCAGCCTCCGCTTCGCTCCGGATCGCGAAGGCGAAAAAGGGGAGATTCTCTTGCCATTCCGATCAGTCAGGGTCAGAATGAAAAAGCCAGCGTCGCTTCGCTCCGACCTCGCTGATCGATCACGGGCGAATGGTGATCGGAATCAGAGGAGAATGAGTGATCGCCTTCGGGAGAATCCGCACAAGATAACGATCGACATTTCGAAGGGGACTATTGTTGTCGAGGGCCAATCCGGCTCTGGCAACGTGCCCGCTGGGCCGAAATAGTTGGCCGACGGTGAGTGCCGCGATTTTGGAACGGGGAGGCAAGGGCGGCCTGTCGCTTCGAATGGGAACGGCCTCAACCTTTCCGCGCGCTTCGCGCGCGGAAATCAAGGACCGAAGGCCACAACACGGTTCCGCGCGTTGCGGATGGTTCTGAGCGAAATACATGAAGCCCGCGTTATCGGAAGTTGGTGGTCTTAGCGACGCGCACCAGCGCGGCGCGGCCAACTTCGGATAACGTCGGATTATGTATGAGCCAGTCTCAGCTTCGGCGCGCGGATTCGATGCTGCCGCAGGTGCTTTTCAATTACCTCCGGTCAGGCACTCAGCCGCTGCCGACGCGCGGCGTGCGCCGAGTGAGCGTTTCGCGATGCGATGGCAACAGGCACGACGCGTGTCCGGTAATCCAGTCTTCGTTCCAGGGTGGTGCGGGCGACGATTCCATTGGCGTTCAGCACTCACCGGTAAGCGGAGATTCCGGTGACGCGTTCGCCGATGACGAGGGCGTGGATGTGGTCGGTTCCTTCATATGTCCTCACTGTTTCGAGGTTCGAGAGATGCCTCATGATCGGATACTCCCCAGTGATTCCGTTGGCGCCGAGCAGGTCGCGGCTGGTGCGGGCGCATTCGATCGCCATGGTCGCGTTGTTGCGCTTCAGCATGGAAACGTGAGCGGCATCGAGGCGTCCGGCGTCTTTGAGGCGGCCGCAGTGCAGCGCGAGTAACTGCGCCTTGGTGATCTCCGTGATCATGTTCGCCAGCTTTTCCTGGACGAGTTGATGGCTGGCGATCGGCCTGTCATCGAACTGTTTGCGGGTGACTGTGTACGCGCGCGCGGTTTCGTAGCAATCCATCGCCGCGCCAATGACGCCCCAGCCAATGCCAAAGCGCGCCTGCGTCAGACAGGCCAGCGCCGACTTCAGGCCTTTGGCGCCGGGCAGCGCCGCCGATGAGGGCACACGGCAGTCGACCATGGACAGGCTCGATGTTACAGACGCGCGCATGGACCACTTATCGTGAATTTCGCTGGCGGAAAAGCCAGGCGTGCCGCGTTCGATCAGGAAGCCCTGAATGCCTTCGGGAGTGCGTGCCCAGACGATGGCAAGGTCGGCGATGGAACCGTTGGTGATCCACGTTTTCTCGCCGTTCAGAACCCAGTGGGCGCCATCGCGTTCCGCGCGGGTTCGCATACCGGCGGGATTGGAGCCGAAATCCGGTTCCGTGAGGCCGAAACAGCCGATGGCTTTTCCGGCCTGCAACCGCGGGAGCCAGTGCGATTTCTGTTCCTCCGAGCCGTATTGGAGGATCGGGTACATAACAAGGGAACCCTGCACGGAGGCGAAGCTGCGTATTCCGGAATCGCCGCGCTCCAGTTCCTGCATAATGAAACCGTACTCGACGTTTTTGATCGCCGCGCAGCCATAAGGCTCGGACTCCGGCCCGAGATTGGCACCCAGAAAGCCGAGTTCCGCCATTTCGGTGACCAGGTGCCGGGGGAAGACGGCGTCGCGGTAACAGTCGCGGACTATGGGGGATACGCGTTCGTCGACAAACCTGCGCGCGGTCTGGCGAACCAGCAATTCCCGCGGGGTGAGTTGTGAATCGAACAGAAGGTAATCAACGCCGGGGAACGGCATGGCAGATCTCAGTCTAACAGGACTCGAAAAGGGAGAGTCTGCGACGACAGGGGCAGGAATGGAGCATCCGCAAGCAATGCATTGGCGCGTATAATTGATTTGGGATTAATGCGGTCTCCGCGGCTTAGAGGAGGGTCCGGAGGCTATGTAACATGAACGTTCTGATCTGGTTGGGGCTGGTTTCGTTCGGTCTGTCGCTGATACTGACGCCCATATTCCGGGATATATTCCGTTCGTATGGCATGGTGGACGAGCCCGACTTCGGCCGCAAGATCCACAAATATCCGATCCCGCGCGTGGGTGGCATGGCGATCGCATGCGCTTACGCGGCCTCCTTTTTAATCGTCCAGTGGAAGACGGGCATCGTTGCAGAGAGTCTGACCCTGGTCTGGAAGGTCTTACCTGCGGCAATCACTGTTTTTGTGGTTGGGGTAATCGACGACTTGTGGGGTCTGAGGTCGTGGCAGAAGCTGATCGGCCAGGTGGTGGCGGCCGGTATTGCCTGTTACAACGGCATTCTGGTGGTGGACGTAATCGGTCTGCACGAAAAAGCGTGGTGGACGATTCCCGTCACCATTCTTTGGCTGTTGGCATGCACAAACGCGTTCAATCTGGTGGATGGGATGGATGGCCTTGCGGCTGGACTGGGCATGTTTGCCACTCTCACCATTTTTGTGGCCGCACTGCTGCAGAAGAATATTGCGCTGGCCATGGCGACGGTTCCGCTGGCGGGATGCCTTGTGGGTTTCCTGTGCTATAACTTCAATCCTGCAACCATATTCCTGGGTGATTCCGGTAGTCTGCTGATCGGATTCCTGATGGGCTGCTACGGGATCATCTGGACGGAGAAATCAGCCACACTGCTGGGCCTGACGGCCCCGTTGATGGCGCTTTCGCTGCCGCTGATTGACGTGGGGCTCGCAATCGTCCGGCGTTTTCTGCGACGCCAGCCAATATTCTCGGCGGATCGCGGACATATCCACCATCGCCTTCTGGACCGGGGCATGTCGCCGAAGAAGGCGGCGCTTCTCCTTTACGGCATTTGCGGTATTGTGGCCGTTTTCTCGCTTTTCGAAACGGTCTTTCACAATAATGCGGTTTCGAGCGTCATTGTATTGCTGTTCTGCGCGGTTGCTCTGATCGGCATTCAGTATTTGGGCTACACGGAGTTTTCCGTTGCGGGCAAAATGCTTTTCGGCGGAGGATTGCAGCGCAATATGAAAGCCGAGATTGACCTGGGAGCGCTGCAGAAGTCGATTGAGAAGGCAGGAACGGTGGCTGAATGCGCCCATTTGGTGGAAGACGCCGCCGGTAAATACGGCCTGGTTGTCATCCGTATGTGTCTGGGGGGTGAGGGTTTTGGCAACAAAACGGGGGTGGAGGGGGCTTCCTGGACGGCGCGCTTATCGGTCTCCGACGCGGACTGGATTGAATTTGCCAGGGTTCCCGAGTCAGGCCCTGGCGCGGCGCTTTTCCTTGATACGGTGGCCAACGGCCTGAGATCGCGAATTTCGCTATTTGCAAATGCCCGGCCTTAGGGGCCCGCGTGGCAGAAGTCCTTCAGAGTGCCGGGGAGGGACAAGCTGAAGGCATGTCCCACGGCTGCTATGTTAGGTTCAGTCCCGTTTCTTTATTCGGGTAACACGACATCCGATGAGACTGCTGCCCGAACGCATCTCCGTACTGCTTCTTTCCGAGTTACTGGTCTCATTCGTCTGCTTTTTCGCCGCCGCCGTCTATTTTTTTGGTGTCCAGGGTCTGAACCGCGAACGCATTGTCGCCGTTGGGATCGCCGCCCTCAGCGTAGTGGTTAGTTGCTTCTTTAACGGCCTGTACCGGAATCTTCAATGGAAGTCCAGAGTGGCGCTGGTGCTGCAGTTATGCAGCGTTTTCGGGATGGTTCTGTTGCTGCAGGGAGTGCTCGCCTACACGGGAGGCGGGCTTCAGACTGGCCGATGGGTGATGCTTTGTGGCGTCGCATTGAATTTTCTGGTGATGATTAACTGGCGAATTGCCTATGCGGCGCTGTTAAAGAAGATCTTTCCGACTGAGCCGATTCTTTTCCTGGGTGTCGATGACGTGGTCTGCGAGATCGCTTCCAACGTGGCGGCACGTCCCGAACTGGGCTTTTCCGTGGCTGGCTTCCTTTCCGAATCGCCTGCCCTGGGCACGAAGGTCGCGGGTGGCGGCAGTGTGGTGGGCACCATCGATAACCTGACGGAACTGGTGGACGAGCTCAAGGTCAGGCGAATCGTTGCAGGCACGGAGGAAATGCGTCGCCGACTGCCCGTGGAGGCGCTTGTTGGGGCCAAGAGAAAAGGAATCGCGGTGGAAGAAGCGGGCAGCACATATGAGCTGGTGTGTGGCCGTGTTTGTTCAAGGACTTTTCGTCCATCCCAGATCGTTTTCGCCAACGAACTCGCGGTGGCGCCTGGTGTGATGGCGATGCAGTCGATATATTCCAACATTCTGGGGCTCGTCGCTTACATCTGCGCGGTTCCCGTGATTGCTGTGGCGAGGCTGGCCATTCGTCTTACGTCACGCGGCCCCGCACTACTCTCGGAAACATTTGCGGGACTTAACGGCATTCCGTTTGTTGCCAGCCGACTTCGCTGCGCCGAGATGGACAACCCGGATAAGGTCACGGCGATGGGCCGGATTATCCGCGCGCTTCACATGGAATACCTGCCCCGTGTTGGAAGCGTTGTGCGGGGCGAGATGTCTCTGGTGGGTCCGGAGCCGGTGAGAGTGGAATTCGCCGAGTTCCTTTCTTCGACGATCCCGATTTATCGACAGCGCCAAACGGTGAAGCCGGGGCTTACCGGGTGGACGCAAATTCAAACCGCCGAAACAGATATTCCCGACGCGATTCGCTCTGTAGAGACCGATCTGTACTACACCAAGCACATGTCGATTGCCCTTGACGCATATATACTTCTGCATGCCCTGCGCAGTGTCCTTCCCCTTGGGGAAGAATAAACGCCCGCCTGTAATTTTTGATACAAAGAGTTCTCGATAAACTGGCAATTCCAGCCGATAAGGAGCCCATGGACTGGAATTCGCTCGCAACACGTTATCGAAAATGGCAGGCTGAGACGAAAGAGACAGTGGAAACATCAAGATACGGACCTGGCAGGGAGACCGCGGGACTGTCGTTGGCGGGTCTGTCTGTCAGCCCGACATCTTTTAGTCAGCAACTGGGGGAGTTGCAGATGTCACTCTACAGGGCAAACACCGCCCAAGGCAGTGCAGCGCAAGTTGAAGAAGTTGCGGTGCCGTTGCGGCGCAGCGCCTGATTCAATTCGGCTTCCGCTCCGGCTGAGCGCGAGCGACCCATTGTGCTTGCTAATGTGGCTGCATGTCTGCACAGTCACATCGCTCCGACCCGCGGATTCTGGGCCGCCGGACGTTGGAACAGGATCACCGGATTCTTGCGGGGCTGTTGCGCCCCGGCCTTTCGGTGCTCGATGTTGGCTGTGGTGTGGGCGCTATCACTGTGGGTATCGCCAAAGCCGTTGCACCGGGCGGCTGTGTACTCGGCATTGACCGTGACGAAAGTCTCCTGGCCATTGCGAGAGAAGCCAGCGCCGATATTCCGAACCTCACCCTTGTTTGCGGCGACGCCACCGAACTTGACCGGAACCAGCAATTCGACATAGTCACCGCTGCCCGAACACTACAGTGGATTGCGCTCCCTGAGAGAGCCGTGCGCAGTATGGCCCGCGCGACGAAGCCAGGCGGGCTTGTCGTTGTTCTCGATTACAGTCACGCGCAAAATACATGGGAGCCGGAACCACCACGGGAGTTCCAGACCTTCTACCAGGCGTTTCATGCCTGGCGTGCGGCAAACCAGTGGGACAACGAAATGGCGGATCACCTTCCGGTCTTGTTCCAGGACGCCGGGCTCATCGATGTTGAGATTCACGTTCAGGACGAGATTGCCTGTCGCGGTGAGGCCGACTTCGATTCGCGTGCAGCCCTGTGGGTCGATGTCATCGACAACGTCGGTGAACGCATTGCTGCGGCCGGATTTTGTTCCTCCGCTCTAATGCAGGAGGCCCGCACCAGCTACGCCGCGTGGGTGCGGTCAGATTTGCAGCGGCAAGCGCTCGCACTATCCGCAGTGGTCGGCCGTGCATGAGGCGTGAACTTCAGCGAACTGCCACATCCCAGATTTTTTCGCGACGCGATTTGCCTTCGGGACCTTCAGCCTCCAGCACTACCGTGTAGTCTCCGCCCTTCGTGTACTGGTGGACGGGGTTTTGTTCGGCGGATTGCGTGCCATCGCCGAAAGTCCACTTCCATGCGGTTGCCTTGCCGGTAGTTTCGTCCTTAAATGCGACCAGCCGGCGGTCCATGTCGAGGATTTTGAAACTCCAGTTGGCTTCAAACTTCCGGAACTGTGGTTCGAGCGGCATCAGACGGAAAGTGACCAGTTGATCGGCGTTGCCGTACATGGTGTGCTGGCGGGAGAGATTCCAGAAGGCATGCGCCGGGTCGTTGGCGTTATCGTAATCGAGGACTGCCCAGGACAGACCGATCAGCTTATCCTCAGTCAAAACGGATTCCACGGCACGCTGGGGACCTTCGCAACCGGCATAGTCGAAAGGTGTGATCCAGAATTCCAGTGTAAGTTTGCCGGATTCGCCTGGTTTGAAATTGTAGTTGTAGGCAGCGTTTGCATAGGGCAGATTCTTGACATACGAATTGCAGCCCCACGCCAGAGCCCAATCCTTGCCGAGCGGCGGCGTCATGATGTGGTAATTTTGCGCGGTCACGCCGTGCATGGAGAAATGGGCGTCGCGCTCGCTCATGTTCTTGTCGGGTCGCAGGCTTTCGATTAACGGGCCGCCGGACATGTCGCCATCGACGACGAGTTCAAAGATGTCGTTGTGAAGTCCGGGCTGAGCGAAATCCCAGTAGTTGTCGTAGGCCTGATAGAGAAAGAAGAGCCGATTCAGACCCTTGACCCAGCCAACTTTGACTTTGACGTCGAGATCTTTCGGGTCGGGCTTGCGGTCCGGATGAGTATCGTCGACGAGTTGATCCATGCCGATGGCGTAGTCGTCGGGGACGATTGACCAGTCTTCCGGGTTGCCATCGATTCGGGGAATTTTGTCGGCGGGGAACTGGAAGATTTTGAAGGTGACGCCCGGCCGGTCCGCAGCATGGGCGGCAAGACAGAAGAGGGCGGCGGTGAGGAAGAGATAGTGTTTCACGGCTTAAGGAATTATGACAGCCGGGAGTGCGGGCCGAAAAGCCTGCCACGGCAGGGAGATGCACCGGCTAATTCTGAATCACGAGCATACCCCGCGTCATCATAGAAGTCGAAATGAATGCCTCGGTCCAGTTCCTGCTGCAACACGGGTACGCGTTTTTGTTTGCGTTCGTGCTGGCAGAACAGTCGGGATTGCCAATTCCAGCCACACCGATGCTTTTGGCTGCCGGTGCGCTGGCGGGTATCGGCCGGATGAGCATGTCCGCGGCATGGTCGCTTGCCGTGATTGCGTCTGTTACGGGGGATTCGCTGTGGTTTGTGCTGGGACGGTGGCGTGGGGTTTCCATTCTGGACGTGTTTTGCCGGATTTCACTGGAGCCGGATACCTGCGTGCAAAAAACGCGAACGAGTTATGGGAAGTACGGTGTGAACTGGCTCTTGTTTGCCAAGTTTGTGCCTGGTTTGAGCACGATTGCGCCGCCTATGGCGGGAATGTTCCGTGTGGGTGCGTTGAAGTTTCTGGTGATGGATACTGCGGGATCGCTGCTGTGGTCGGGGGTATTTCTCTGGACGGGCTGGTGGTTCAGGGATCAGCTGGAGGTGGTAGCGCTGTACCTCTCACGGCTTGGGTCCGGGCTGCTGGTGGTGCTGCTGGCGGGCCTATTGCTCTATATCGGGTTTAAGTACTTTCAGAGGCAGCGGGTTTATCGCGACCTGCGCATTGCCCGCATCACGCCACACGAGCTTAAGCGGCGTATGGATGCAGGCGAGAAGGTTGTTGTGATCGATCTTCGCAGCGACTTTGAGCGCGCGGAGGGCACTATTGCGGGCTCACTGACGCCGACGGACGACGATCTGGAAGGGCTGGTGGCGGGAATTGATGGCGCTGAGATTGTGCTTTATTGTTCATGCCCCAACGAGATTTCGAGCGCGCGCGCGGCGCTGCGGCTGAAGAAACACGGTGTGAAGCGTGTGCGCCCGCTGGAGGGCGGCTTTCCGGTGTGGAAGGAACTTGGTTTTCCGGTGGGGGAATCCGTTGTGGCCACTCACTAAGAGGCACGGCTTTACAGAGACCATGCTGACGTATCGTTGAATTATGTCTACGCTCTACCGTTACCTGCGCGATTACTGGGGATTAGTTGTTGTCGCGCTAATACTCGCCGCGATCAATCAGGTATTTTCGCTGCTGGATCCGTTGATTTTCCGGCACATCATCGATTCGTATGCGACTCGTTATCACGAATACACGCTTGGGCAATTCATCCACGGCGTGAGCCTGTTGCTGGGCGCCGCGGTGGGCGTGGCGTTCGTTTCGCGCGTAGCTAAGAATTTTCAGGATTACTACGTTAATCTGATCACGCAGCAGGTGGGGGCGCGGATATACGCGGATGGCATCCGTCATTCGCTCGAATTGCCCTATGCCGATTTCGAAGATCAGCGCAGCGGCGAGACGCTGGGGAAACTTCAAAAGGTTCGGATCGATGTGGAGAAGCTGATCCAGATATCCGTCAACCTTTTGTTCACGACGGTGATTGGCGTGATCTTCGTGATGATTTACGCGGCCAATGTTCATTGGGCGATTGGGCCGGCTTACCTGCTGACGATTCCTTTGCTCGGCGGACTCAGTTCGCTGCTAAGCGGCAAGATCAAGACCGTTCAGCAGGTCATCGTGCGGGAGACGACAGCGCTGGCCGGATCAACCACGGAATCATTGCGAAATATTGAGCTCGTGAAGAGTCTGGGGCTGGCGCAACAGGAGATTGGGCGGCTGAATGCCACGACTGCGAAGATCCTGAAGCTGGAACTGAAGAAGGTCCGGTATCTGAGGAGTTTGAGCTTTGTGCAGGGGACGTTTGTGAACATGCTGCGGACGAGCATCTTGTTTCTGATGCTCTATCTGATTTTTACGCAGCGGATTACCGTGGGGCAGTTTTTCTCGCTTTTCATTTATTCGTTCTTCATTTTTGGCCCGCTGCAGGAGTTGGGAAACGTAGTGAATACTTATCGCGAGACCGAGGTTTCGCTGCAGAATTTCGAGACGATCCTGGCGATGAAGCCGGAGCCGCGCCCGGAAAAGCCGGTCCATATCGGCGAACTAGACACGCTGGAGTTTCGCAACGTCGGCTTTCAGCACCAGACGGCGAACGCGCCCGCTCTGCGTAATATTTCATTCACTGTCACGCGTGGGAAAACAATCGCCTTCGTCGGGCCGTCGGGCGCAGGCAAGACCACGCTGGTGAAACTGCTGGTGGGTCTGTATCGTCCGAAATCCGGCCATATTCATTACAACGGGACGCCGGAGGACGAGGTGGATATCGATGGGCTGCGCAAGCGCATCGGGTTTGTGACGCAGGATGCGCAGCTGTTCTCCGGCTCGATACGGGAGAACCTGCTGTTCGTGCAGCCGGATGCGACCGATGACGAGTGCATGGACGTGTTGCGGGCGGCGTCGGTGCAGACGCTGCTGGCGCGGGCGGATCGTGGACTCGATACCGTGATCGGCGAAGGCGGAGTGAAGGTATCCGGCGGCGAGAAACAGCGCCTTTCGATTGCCCGTGCGTTGCTGCGCCAGCCACAGCTGCTGGTATTCGACGAGGCGACCTCTTCACTGGATTCGTTGACCGAAGAAGAGATCAGCCAGACGATCCGCGCGGTTGCCGAGAGCCGCGACGCCATCACCATCCTGATTGCCCACCGTTTATCGACCGTGATGCACGCGGACTGCATCTACGTGCTGGAACGCGGCCGGATTGTGGAAGCAGGGGCTCATGAGGAACTGGTAGAACGCAAGGGCCTGTATTACGCGATGTGGCGCCAGCAGGTGGGCGAGGCCGGCGCGCTGGTGGCCTGAGGATTGCCAGGTGGTTGCAGCTTGCCTTTCCGCTCATAAAGTTATAACCTCTCAACTTGCCCTGTTCGCAGGCTGAAAGGTTTCCTCTTTGAAGCTCTCGACGATCGACTACGCGATTCTGATCCTGTATTTCTCCTTCGTGCTTGGTATTGGATGGCGTTTGCGGAAGTCGGTGACGTCGGCCGGAGATTTTCTTACGGCTGGCCACAAGGTGCCGCTCTGGATTACCAGCCTGGCTTTTCTGGCGGCGAATCTTGGCGCGCAGGAAGTGGTCGGTATGTGCGCGTCCGGAGCGAAGTACGGCATCATGACAGCGCACTTTTACTGGATCGGCGCTGTGCCCGCGATGCTTTTCGTCGGCGTGTTCATGATGCCGTTCTATTACGGCAGCCGCGCGCGCTCCGTCCCTGAGTATCTGAAGCTGCGCTTCGATGAAAAGACACGCGGTCTCAACGCCATCGCTTTCGCGATCATGACGCTGTTTTCTTCCGGCATCTCGATGTATGCGCTGGGGAGGATGTTCCAGCTGGTGCTTGGGTGGAGCTTCGATGCGTCTGTGCTGCTTTCGGCGGCGATCGTGCTCGTGTACACCTATATGGGTGGTTTGCGCAGCGCCATCTATAACGAAGTTCTGCAGTTCTTCCTGATCGTGATCGGCTTCTCGCCACTCTCGATACTCGCGGTGCATCGCGCCGGCGGCTGGAGCGGGTTGCAGCAGAAGCTGCCGGACGTGATGACACACACCTGGAAGTACATCGGGTCCTCAAATCAGAACCCGATGGGAGTGGAAGCTTTCGGCCTGTTCGCGGGCCTCGGCTTCGTCCTTTCGTTCGGCTACTGGTGTACGGACTTCCTTGTGGTTCAGCGCGCCATGGCCGCGGAGAATATGTCGGACGCGCGCCGCACGCCGCTGCTGGCGGCATTCCCGAAGATGATCATGCCGTTCATCGTGATCGTACCTGGCATTGCGGCGCTGGCGCTGACAAAGGCCGGGAGCGGCTACTCGCTTCCCATGAAGGGCACGGGCTACGACTACGATCAGGCGCTCACCACGCTGATGGCCCAGTTCTATCCGAGCGGGATGCTGGGAGTTGGCCTTACTGCCCTGATGGCGTCATTCATGTCCGGTATGGCGGGCAATGTGACCGCTTTCAATACGGTGTTCACCTATGACATTTATCAGGGTTACATCCGGCCGAAGGCAAGCGACAAGCACTACCTTACGGTGGGCCGGATTACGACTGTTGTGGGCATCGTATTGTCGATTGCCACCGCTTATCTGGCGACGCACTTTAACAACATCATGGATTTCCTGCAGCTGATCTTCGGTTTCGTGAACGCGCCGCTGTTTGCGACGTTCCTGCTTGGCATGTTCTGGAAACGGACTACAGGACACGGCGCATTTTTTGGGCTGCTCTCGGGGACACTGGCAGCTGCGGCGACGTATGGACTTACTCTGGCCGAAGATAAGGGCGGCTGGCTTGGAAATCTGCACAGCTTTCCCTCCACGATGGCGCAGAATTTCTGGATTGCAATCGCGGCATGGTCCACTTGTTTTGTCGCGACAATAGTCGTAAGTCTCGCAACTACGCCGCGCGCGGAAAGCGAACTGCGAGGGCTGGTCTACGGGCTTACCGAGGTTCCGCGTGAGACCGGCATAAACTGGTACCAGCGGCCGGTGCCTTTAGCTATTGTCGTTTGCTGCGCGCTGGTGGTGTTGAATTTGCTGTTCTTATAGGAAAACAATGCTCGACTTAAGGCTGCCTTCCGGAATATTCTTCGCCATCACGGGAGTTTTGCTGATGGTGTATGGGGTTGTGGACCCCTCGCGCGCGCCGATGACCTCCGCGAACGTGAATCTTTACGCGGGCGCTGCGATGACGGCGTTCGGCCTGATCCTGCTGCTCCTCGCCAGTCGGAGCAAGAAAGCATGAGCGGCGCCCGGATTTTCCGGGCTCCAGGCCGCGTCAATCTGATCGGCGAGCATACCGATTACAACCTCGGCTTCGTCCTGCCCATCGCGCTTGGACTGGAAACCCGCATTTACAGCACGCCGTCGGCGGACGGGCGGCTGCGCGTGCATTCCACGGCGCACAACGAGACGCGCGACTGGGGTTTGGAGCAGATTGCGTCGTGCACGCCGCAATCGCACTGGAGCGACTATTTCATCGGCGTGGCAAGGGAGATTGCTGCTCTGGGGTTTGAGATTGCGCCGCTCGATTTGAAAATTGAGAGCACGGTACCGGAGGGCGCGGGTCTGAGTTCGTCGGCGGCGCTGGAGGTGGCGGCGGCGCTGGCATTGCTTCAAGGCAGGACACTGGACGGACTGGAAATCGCCCGTCTCTGCCAGCGCGCGGAGAGCGGTTTTGTCGGAATGCCGTGCGGAATTATGGATCAGTATGTTTCGCTGTTTGGCCGCGAGGGAGCTGCGACCAAGGTCGATTGCCGGACGCTGGAATCGGAAGCGGTGCCGTTGCCGGCGGGCATTGCGATTGTGGCTGTGAACTCCATGGTGAAGCACTCGCTTGGGCAATCGGCGTATCGCATCAGAGTGGCGGAGTGCGCGGAGGCGGCGCGGGCGATGGGGGTGGAGTCGCTGCGCGAGGCAACGGCGGAACAGGTAAATATGACTTTGATGCCGGAAGTCGTTCGCTGCCGCGCCAGGCACATCGTAACGGAAAATCTGCGAGTAGAAGCATTCGTGGAGGCGGCGCGAACGGGGGATTGCGGTCGGATGGGTCGCCTGTTTTCCGAATCGCATGCCAGCATGCGAGACGATTATGAAATCTCCTGCGCCGAGATCGATTTTCTGGTGGGGGCGGCGGAGAGTTTACCCGGTTGCTACGGGGCGCGCATGACTGGGGGCGGCTTTGGGGGATGTACGGTCAATCTTGTTGCAGCAGAAGGCGCAGCGTTTTTCATTGGCGCGATACGCCACATTTACCAGGACGCATGGGGCAAAAATCCTCAGATTGTGGAATGCGTACCGGCAGCCGGGGCTGGCGAGATCCTATAAATTTCTGAGACAAAATACAAGGCGCACCACTAAGTGGATAGTCAGTACGCTCCTTCCGGGGCGACCATTTCATAGGCAGTGTTCTTAATACGGTCGCCCCGGATTCTTTGCTTTTGCGTTTTCCCCGCGCGGTTCGCTAGTTTGCCTTTTGCCCGGTCAGTACGTCTATGCAGGCGAGGCAAAACGCAGGCAGATCGTCGGGTTTACGAGAGGTAACCAGGTTGCCATCGCGCACAACTTCTGAATCCTCCCAGATTGCGCCTGCATTCACCACGTCGTCTTTAATGGCGAAGAAAGAAGTGGCGCGCTTGCCGCGGAGAACGTTGGCTGAGCAGAGCACCCACGGGCCATGGCAAATGGCGGCGACGAGTTTGCCCTGCGTGTTGAAGTCACGAACGAAATTGATGGCGCTCACGTGGCGACGGATGAAATCCGGGGCGAAGCCGCCGGGGGCGATGACGCCGTCGAAGTCGTTGGCATGGACTTCATCCCAACTCACATCGGCCTTGCAGGGGTAACCAACTTTGCTGGGGTAAACCGCGCCCGCTGTCGCGCCCACCGTGACCACTTTTGCGCCGGCTTCACGAAGGCGGTAGAGCGGATACCAGATTTCCATTTCCTGGTACTGCTGGTCGACGAGAATGGCGATACGGCTGTTGTGGAGTGTCATGTTGCTTTCAGTTTAGCGAAAACGCTCGTTCTCGATTTCCTGAATCTTCTCGATGCGGCGGGCGTGGCGAGGCGCGCCTGAAAACTTCGCATGGAGAAATGTTTTCACGAGTTCCGCCGCCAATTCTTCGCCGATAATGCGGGCACCGAGGCAGAGCACGTTGGCGGCATCGTCTTCGACGGACTGGTGGGCGGAAAAAGTATCGTGGCACGTGCCGGCCCGCACGCCGCGGAACTTATTGGCGGCAATGCAGGCGCCGATGCCGCTGCCGCAGATCAGAATTGCGCGCTCAGCCCGGCCGCTTTGCAGCTCTTCTGCGATCAGGCGGGCCATATCCGGGTAGTCCACAGCCTCGGTGGAAAACGTACCCAGATCCTTCACTTCATGGCCCAAACCGCGGGCGATTCCGATCATGCGGTCCTTAATCGGGAAACCCGCGTGATCCGCTGCAATTGCAATATTCATCCGAGCCTCATTTTAACAGTGGAGAGCATTCACAGCCCGGCAGCCTGCAAGAACCGCTCTGCAATGACGGCGTCGGGGGCGACGATGAAAGGCTGCTTGCGCACCTTCCAGACGGGCAGCTTGCGATTGAGATCCCAAACCGTCAGCCCCGCTTCGTGCGCGATCACCTGCGGCGGAATCAGGTCGAGATCCTCACCCGCGCCGAAGTTGGCGTAAACGTCCTGACCGCCGAAGATGGAAAGCATCACGTTGCCCCCCGCGCCGCCGACACCCGTTGTTGAGGCGATGATGCCGCTCGCATGGACGCGGGCAGCCCGCTCGCGCTCGGCATCCGACATCTTGCTGCCGAACGGCACACAGGCGACATAGGCGCGCGTTTGCGGCGGTTCCCTGCGGACGACGCGGCGCGCTTTGCGGAGGGCGAAACCTTCACCAGTGAATTCACTCCGCTGGACGAATGCTCCGCCGCCGGTAGTGGCGAAGACGAGGCGGCCGACGCAACTGGTAGTCTCCGCCAGCGGCAGGAACACTTCAGGCTGAAAGACGACTCCGACCAGGGGGATGCCGTCTTCCACATAGTGCGCCATCACGGAGTAAGACGTGCCGTTGGTGGCAAAGTGGTTGGTGCCATCGAGCGGATCGGCGCCTGCGATTTTCGCGCCTGGCGTGCCTGTGATGCCTGATTCTTCCAGGTGGAAGGAGATCTCCGGATCGATCGCCGGAAAGCGCGCCTGAAAGACGGCGAGAATGGCGGCGTCGGAATTCTGATCCGCCGTGGTGACGACTTCTTTCGCGTCTTTGTAACGGGCTTCCACAGTGCCGGCGAGACGTGCCGCCAGAATTTCACGCCCTCCGGCGAGGACGGCGGAAATCAGGACGTCGGCGATTTGATTGAGATCCGGCACGATTTCTATTTTCGCAGTGCGGTGGCGATTCTTACGCCCGACATAAATCGCGTGATTGCGCTACCATCTCATTTGGAGCGTTCCTGCGAGGCAGGTGATGGCCCATCATTTTTGATCCAACACTCAAGAATGAGGGGATTGGCCTATGGGCGTCTGTGCGCTGGCCCCTGTCGGTGAATAGCCGATGGATGGCCCCTAATGGCGTCCGGTTGATTCCCACCCTTTACAAAAGGGGGTCAAAAAACGGGCTGGCACGGCTGAGTGGTGCGCTCCAAATTCATCAACCGGAAAACGATCAGGCTTCCGGAGTTTTCGGGGCTTCTTCAGTGGGCAGGAAGCGAATGCTGCTGGCAGCGATCTTGCCGTTGCGATCCATTCCGAGATCGTAGGAGATTCGCTTGCCTGGCAGCAATTCCGTGGCATCGCCATCCTGCAATCGCGATACGTGGAAGAAAATATCCTTGCCGCCAGAATCGGGTCGAAGGAAGCCGAAGCCCTTCTCGCCGAAGTAAGTCATGATGGCGCCGGTCTGCGGATCGGGGACGCCTTCTTCCGCTCCCTCGGCTCCGCCAGACGCAGTGGCGCTGTGGGGACGACCGGACTTGTCGCCGACTCCCTGCTTCAGCAACGCCATATCCTCGTCGGTGAGTTCGCCCGCAGGCTCGCTCGCCTCAGAAGGCATTTTCAGATTGGGGTTCTTCTTCTGTGATTCCTCAAAGAGGCGTCGCTGTCTGGCGTTCAAAGTCGGTGAGTCCTTTTGGCTGCTGTAACTGTCAGGCTGGAAGAATCAGGCCTTGGCTTTTGCGGACTTGGCTTTCTTAGCCTTCACGGGGGCGGCTGCGTCGCCTTCGGCGGCGGGTGCATCGGAAGCGGCTTCTGGCGCAACCTTTGCCTTACGGGCGCGGGCGCGTTTTTCAGCAGGCGGCTGGCGATCGCTCTTCTTCAGGTTCGTGATCACCATCGCCGTGACGAACTTCTTTTCGCCGTGGTCGTCAAATTTAATGACGATGCGCTCCTCGGTGTGCGAGAGCACGGTACCCAATCCGAACGTAAGGTGCTCGACCTGGGCGCCCTGGTTATAACTGGCCATATTGTTGAGGGATCACTCCTTTGATGATGAAAAACCTAAAGCTGATGAAAAAGCTAAAGCCTGGGCGCGAAGTATCGAATTGTGCACGCAAAGCTATACATCTATACTAGCATGGACCAAGCATGTTGAAAACAGACAAGATCCGCGACTGGCTCCGGGCAGAGGGAGTCCAGTTCCGGGAAGTATCCCACGAGCCGACCCGAACGTCGGAAGAATCGGCGAAGGCGCGCGGGGAAGAATTGCGCGTGGGGGGCAAGGCCCTGCTGATCAAGGTGGACGCGGAGTTCAGGCTCTTCGTGCTGAGCGCCGACCGAAAACTGGATTCCTCCGCGATCCGCGCGCACTTTAGTGCGAAGAAGACCAGGTTTGCCTCGCCGGAAGAGTTAATGGAGTTGACTGGGCTGGTTCCTGGATCCGTGCCGCCCTTTGGTCCGCCCATTTTGCCGTTCCCGCTTTATGTGGATCCTTCGGTGTTGGAAAACGACAGGGTTGCGTTCAATGCCGCCGCGCTGACGGATTCCATCATCATGGGTATCGATGACTATCGTCGGGTGGCCAGTCCTGAAGTCTTCACTTTCGCAGTTTGAGACCGGGTGTAAACTGATTTGAGAATCGGGAACCAATCTATGAAAACCTCCGTGAAATACTCTCTTGCCGTTGCGGCTCTGTTTGCCGCGACTTCTCTATTTGCACAAACGCCAGCCGCTCCGCAGGGTGCAGGGAGACAGGGGGCCCCCGGAGCTTCCGGTGCGCCAAAGCCGCAGGACACGGAAGTCTGGTCGCCCGAACCCAAAGTGGTGACCCCCGGCGCGACTGCCGGTGCGCCGCCATCAGACGCCATCATTCTGTTCGACGGCAAGAACATGGACGAGTGGGTGCAGAACAACGATAAGTCGCCATGCAAATGGCTCCTGGCGGACGGCGTGATGACGGTGGTTAAGGCGCGAGGCGTGGGTAACATCGAGACGAAGCGCACGTTTAAGAATTACCAACTGCACGTTGAGTGGAAGATTCCGGAAAACATCACGGGCACCGATCAGGCGCGCGGGAACAGCGGCGTGTTTCTTGCATCCACTGGTGGCGGCGATGCCGGTTACGAGTTACAGATCCTCGATTCGTACAACAACAAGACCTATGTGAACGGCCAGGCCGGTAGCCTGTACAAGCAGGCGATTCCGCTGGCGAATCCAAACCGCAAGCCAGGCGAGTGGCAAACCTACGATGTGGTGTGGACCGCGCCCACATTTAACGCCGATGGCTCGCTGAAGACTCCCGCATACGCGACGGTCCTCTTCAACGGCGTGCTGGTGCAGAACCACTACGAGTTGAAGGGCGAAACGCTGTATATTGGCAAGCCGGTCTACAAGGCCTACGATCGTGCGCCGATCAAACTGCAGGCGCACGGTGACCCCAGTGCACCGGACAGCTTCCGCAATATTTGGATTCGCGAACTTCCGTAACCTGATTTTGCGCTATTGAATAGTGACGTTGACGGCGTTGGAGGGCTTGCCCGCAGCCGTTACGATTACGTTCACGCTTCCCCTGCCCGCGAGCGATGAGGGGATGAGCACGTTGTACTGGTCGAGCCCTGGGTAGGTCGATTGGGGTCCGGAGTATGCGACCGTGGCGCTGACGCCGCCGATTGTGGCTGTCGCAGAAGTAGCGGAACCCAGGCCACTGCCGTACAGCACGAGATAGACCTGATCGCCGTTCAGAGCAATGGGGCTGGCCACGAAGGCGCCGTTGATTATCTGGTAAGGCTGTTCGCTGGTCGTGACCCCGTTATGCACGCGGATGACGCCCGCGGCTGCGAGCGCGTTTCCATTCAGCATGAAGAGATTCGGATAGACGGGCTGGATGTTGATGTGCGAGGGAATCGTGTTACCTCCGGCGGAAATCGACACGGTCCCGGCACCCGACGCGAGACTGCTCGGCATGCGGAAATTGATCTGCGTCGGGGAAACGTAATCGATTTGCGCGGCGCTGGTGGTGCCGGCGGAATCGGTGACTGAGATGGTGACACCGCCGAGAGTGGTGGGCCACGTCGGTGTGGGAGCCGTGGCTGTCGTGCTGCCGAAGGCTGTAAAAAACAGCGGTGTGGCTGTGACGTAAGACCCGGGTGCCACGGGACCTTGTTCAAATGAAGCTGAGGACGATATGGCGGCCAGCAACGAGGGTGCAAGGCCGCCACCTTCGTCCTTTCCGGCGGAGGCGGAGTACGATGCGCCGTCAATGAAATTAAAGACGGATACACCATTCACCCACATGCCCTGCGAGCCGCCGCTGGTGGAGGTCAGCGTTGATGCGCCTGTCGGGCTGCTCGGAATCTGGAATGTTGTGCTGGAACCGGATGGGAAGTTGGAAAAGACTCCCGCGGTCATGTCGGGCGAGAACCACGGGCCCATGGAATATCCGGCGAGTCCATTGGCGGTAACGAAGACGGACGACGACGAATAGCTGATCTTCTGTGTTTCAGCGGGCGTCGGCGTGGTGACCGATCCCGATGTATTGACACCGAGCGCGTTGTTGCCCGGCCATGTGGTGACGGCTCCGGCAGAGGGATCGAACGGCGAGACGATGGTGGCGTTCTGCGTGGAATACTTCGTCGCCCAGGAGGTGAGCTGGGGCGCGGCGGTTCCGGATGATGCCCCCGAGTATGCGCCATTGGCGAAGTAACTTGTTGTCGATGCAGTCACGCTTGTCGGGAAGCTGCCGCTGGCTGTGCCGTAAAACTGGCCGGCGAGGATGTAGGGGAAGGCAGGCAGGCCGTTGCTATCGAGCGTCGTGTAATACGCGTAGGTGCCTTGTGGAAATTCCGGGGTGACGGCAAAGCGGCCGTTGTACTGATCGAGATCGCCCGAGCCAGCGATGTAATCGAAATCTTCGAGATAACGACCGAGCGGATATTGAGTGCTGACGGCGGGTCCGTACTGCGATGCGCTGAGCGTTTGCGAAATGCCTGTGTGATTGGGTAGCGACCATGTGGGGAGCGAAGTGCGAGTTGTGATACTGCGCAACTGGAAACTGGATTTAATGCGCTTGACGGGACTGGTGGGGTCAGTGGGAACGGAGTAGCCGTAGGGACCGTAGATGGGGTAACCGTCGAGCGCCCAGCCCAGGATGGGGGAGTGGCGCCAGCCTGACGTTTGCTCGGCGTAGGCGGGACCTGTGCGGGAGTTGCGAAGGATAGTGATGTTGTCGTTCAGTTCGGCGCGCAAGCAGACGGGGGTGACGTGATAGTGATACTGGCCGGTGCCCGGCTGGTGGCCGAGGCAGGCGTCGAACGTCTGGAATTCACCGTAGTACGCGTTGCGCCGCCAGATGCCTTCGCCGCTGGCTCCGCCGCCTCCGGGAGGTCCGCCGCCGGGGGGCTGGGCGATGGCTGTTGCGGCAAGCGTGAGGACGGCGATGATATTGGACGCGGTGCGTTTCATGGCTGAGTGGACTGTGTCTGTTTAGAGTAGACCGCAGCCGCGTAAAGGGGAGGTTAAGCCGGGCGGGTGGAAATGTTAAGGGATGGTAAAAGCAGCTGCTGGCGCTGGGTGGGCGCGTGTCCGGCGGAGGATTGGGCCTGCCGCAGAAATGTCTGTGAGAATTAGTAGGTAATAGATCCTTGTGCAAATGCCGCCTTCAATCAAAGACCGAGTGCAAGCTCCACAGCCCGCGTTTCCTCACCGGGCAATACTTCCGGCGCATCGCCCGGGTATGTGCCTTCGGCTCCGAATGGCGTCAGCGCGGTCGATTCCTGAAGCGCTGAAGCAATGGCTGGCTCAACTTGGGCAACCATATCGAGCACTTTGCCGATATCGTCCGTTTTCGGGAAATAGACCTGATGCCGGACCAGTATGGCTTTCAGGTATTTCTCGACTGCCTGTTGTGAATGAAATGCGATCACGGAAGGTAACGTCGAGTCGCTTTTGAGAAGAATCTCCGCGGCGACCATGTCCTGATCTGCTTTGTGCAGCCACTGGCGAACAAGATCCCGCTGAACCTCTTCAGGCGGCATCATAGAGCACCCGTCCGAACTTATCTGCCGGGTAGGCGATGCCGCCAATGATTCCTTTTGTTTCCTCGAACCGCTCGGACGCGATTACCATCACGTCTACTGGATACCCTACGTCCCGAGCGCTTGCCGGATCTTCACGCTCTCGGTGCGTGTATTTTCGGGTACTGGTTCCACGATCAACAGATCGATGTCGCTGTCCCGATTCATCTGGCCGGTGGCGGCGGAGCCGAACAGGATGACGCGATCCGGCCTGGCCACCGTAAGGATACGGCGAATAATTTCCTGCGCCAAGGTTTCGTCGAGGGCCATCACACGTCCATCACGGGCGATTCCAGGCGACTCGCGGGCACACGAGGGCTACCGGTTGCTTACGACAGGGCTTTGCCGTAGAGCACCAGCAAACGGCTCCATGCCTTCTCAGCCAGCGCCTCGTTATAGACCGTGGAGTCCGGCGGGCACCACCCGTGAGACGCGCCGTAAACTTCGATCTCCGCTGACAGATTCGCTTTGGCGAATGTCTCTTTCAGAACGTCTTTGTCCGTGGGAGTTCGGGTATCGTCGCTGGCCGCAATCGCGATGAGGAACTGCGCCTTGGTCTTCGATGCCTGCAGGTGTGGACTGTTTGCATCTTTCGTGACAAGTCCTCCACCGTGGAACGTTGCGACCGCGCCGATGCGATCGGGCACGGCAGCGGCGGTGCGAAACGCCATCGGGCCGCCCATACAATAACCCTGCGTCCCCATCTTCTTATTCTTGTTGACCGAAGATTGCTGGTCCAGCCATGCGATGAAGGCCTTCGCATCGGTCATGTGGGTGGTCTCGCTCAGACCTTGAGCGAGCGGCATCACCTGTTGGATGGGCGTTGCGCCCCCATTCTCCGCAGTCGGTGCCTTCTTGACGCGGTAGAACGGATTCACCACGAGCACCGAGTAGCCGGATTCGGCGAGGCGCTTGCCCATCTGGCGGAAGGCCGGGCGCAGTCCAAAGATGTCGGGCCAGACGAGAACCCCGGGGGCCGTGCCAGTGGAAGGATGGACGAAATAGCAATCGGCGGTACCGTCCGGAGTGGTGATGTTCACCTCCGACTCAATCACGGCAGCCGCATTGGCGACTCTCGGAAGCATCATGGCCATACCTGCTCCCAGCATGACGCCGAATTGCTTTCGCGTCACCAGGCCGCGGGCTTCGTATTCCTTACGGTCGTCTTCAAAATGATCCTGATCGCACATATTCGCTCCTTGATTTAATCCTGGCTGCCCGGTGGACCCCGCGCGCTTGTGTCATTTTAACCCGGATCAGGCCCACTTATAGAAGGCCTGCGCGTTCTTTGAGAAAAATTTCTCCTGGGCCGCCGTGCCTTTGCGTTCCACGTATTGCTTTACGACGCTGAACACCGTGGCGTAGGGAGCGAGGTGGTCGCTTTTCGGCCAGTTGCTGCCGTAGACGACGCGATCGGGGCCGAACATTTCCCAGAGTTGGTCAAGCACGGCGCGGTAGGCGGCGGCATCCGTGGCAGTCTTCCCTGCGACCGTCTTCAGAACGCCGGAGACTTTGCAATAAACCTGCGGGTGTTTTGCGAGAGCACGGATCTGGTCGGCCTTCCATGCCGGCGGCTCTTCGGGCATGTGGTTAATGATGATGCGCAGATTTGGAACCTTTTCAGTCACAGTGAGCAGCGGCGCGAGCCACTTCGTATCGGTCTCGCCAATGGCGTCGAGCGAGAGGTCAGCGTCGGCGAGGCGCTTCAGATCTTCGAGGAAGGCTGGTTTAGACACACCTGCGACAAACTTTTCGTCGAAGATGCGGACGCCCCGGACAAGCGGGTTCTTGTGGAATCGGGCGAGATTCGTACGGAACTCCGGCGTGCCTGCCTCCAGGTTGGCGACGAACGCGACAATCATCGGGTCGCCCTTGACGAGATCGAGCACCCACTGGTTATCTTCGAGGCGCGGGCTGGCTTCGATGACGACTGCGCCTGTGACGCCGACCGGTTTAACCGTAGACTCGAATAACGGCGGGAGGACGGGGTGATAGAGAACGGCGTCGGTGCTTGGCGGCCAGGGTATGCCGTCCTTGCGCCGCGGGTCGTAGAAATGGATGTGGGTATCGATGACTGGCATGGGGGCGGGAGCGGCCGATGCGTCAGGCACTGACGTTTTTGCGGAGAGTGTCAGGAGCGTCGCGCCGGTTCCGCGCAGGAAGTTTCGCCGGTTCACATTTTGAGTCACTGGAGAATTATATGACAGGGTGGGAAGCATTTCGCGTACGATGTTCAGCGGGCTGTGTGGAGTTTTAATGACGCTCGCACCAGCGGCCATGTTTGCGAGATACTAAGCGTAGAGTCGTGCAATTGGATAAGAGTACAGTCATTGCGAAAATTCGCGAGCATGAGCCGGAACTCCGGGCTGCGGGCGTCACACGCCTGGCACTTTTCGGATCTGTTGCGCGTGGCGAAGCTTCGGCGGAGTCGGATGTCGATCTCATGGCTGAGTTCGACGCCAGTCGGACTTACACGTTGCTGGACCGGGTACGGTTGGAAAACATGCTGGCAGATTTGCTTGGCGTGCCAGTGGATCTGACACCCGCGCAGACTCTGAAAGATGGCGTTCGCGAGCGTGTGGCGCGCGAGGCCGTACTTGCCTTTTAAGGACTTCGACGAGTCTCTCCGCGATATTTCGGCCGCTATCGAGATGATCGAGCGATTCACCGCCGGGATCGATTTTGAAGAGTTCATGGAAGATCCGAAAACCGTTTCCGCCGTCGAAAGAAAGCTGCAAGTTATTAGTGAAGCAGCGATTCGCCTCGGGGCTGAAGCGGAGCGGAGGTGCCCCGGAGTCGCATGGCGCGAAATTCGCGGCATCGGAAACTGGCTGCGTCATCAATATGATCGAATCGAGTTGCCCGTGATCTGGAAGACGGTTAAGCAGGACCTGCCCGCACTGAAGGCGGTCGTTATTCGTGCCTTGGAACCGTAAGTTTGGACGCGGTAGCGCGTTTACGCGGCGATCATCCGACGAACGGCGGCAACGATTGCTTCCGGCGCGTCCAGATTTATCCAGTGGCCAGTGTTGGGGACGGATTGATGTTCTCCGCGCGTGGAGAGGCGTGCATCGCGCTGGTGCTCGGAGAGTGTATCGGCGGATGCACCGGCGGATGAGAGAACTACCGTCGGCAGGTCGCCAAGCGCAGGCATTTCGTCGAGTTGACCACAACTGACCGGAAGGTTATCGAGATACTCGGCCATGATTCGGAAGGCTCGTTCTTCGCTCCAATGGTCCGCGATGACGGGCCAGAGTTCGCGAGGAATCTTACGTACTTCGCCTACCAGTCGATTCGCCACTCCGGAGGCTTGACCCGCAAAAGTCTTCGCCATCAGGCCAGGCACTCGGTGGGGTCCTGGGCTCGTCAGTTTGTTGAGTGCGAAACGTACAACGCCGAGGCGTGCAAGAAAAGCTCCGCGACGCGAGAGCGCTGCGCCGCGCGAGAGCATCTGAGCGTGACGTTTGTCGGGTTCGCGCCATTGAGACCGGACTACGGGGTCGACGAGGACGAGCCCTGCGACTTTGTCCGGATGCAGCTGTTGGAAGATTCGCACGATCAGTCCGCCGAAAGAGTGGCCGACCAGGATATACGGGGCGGGCAGATCCGCGTTTTGCAGGAGTGCGTACAGATCGGTGGCGGCGTTGAGTGCAGTTGCGGGTTTGCAGGCGTTGTCACTCCAGCCGAGGCCGGCTCGATCATAACTGGCTACTTGCGCGAACTCCGCGATGGCGGGTTGAACTAACGCCCAACTCAGCGATGTTGCGGCCAGGCCGGCCTCCAGGATCACGGTGGGGGCGGAACTGACAGGGTTCCCAGAATCATGCAGATGGAGGCGATGCCGACCTATATCAACGAGGCGGCCTGGCGCGGGGAACTTCATCCTTCGACGGTGTGAAGTTTCATCAGGTTCGTGGAACCGGCGCGGCCTACCGGCGTCCCGGCTACGAACACAACGCGGTTGCCCGGGTAGAGCAGTTCGCGCTGCACGAGCAGCGTGTCCATCTGGCCGATCATTTCATCTGTCGTCGTAACATCGGGCGCGAGTACGGGCGTGACGCCGTAGTTGACGGTGAGGCGGCGGACGACGTCGATCGAACTTGTCATCGCGATTACGCGGAACAGCGGGCGGAAACGCGAGATCAGGCGCGCGCTGTAACCGCTGGCGGTGAAGACAACGATTGCTTCCACGCCAGCCGATTTAGCCGCATGAAACGCGGCGTCGGCGACGATTTCGGAATCGTCCGACCCAATGGCGAGCGGTTCCGCGAAACCACGACGCCGAAGCCCGCGTTCCACTTCCTCGGAGATCTTGGCCATGTACTCCACCGCCGCAACCGGATGCTTGCCAACCGAGGTTTCGGCCGAGAGCATCACGGCGTCGCTGCCATCATAAACGGCATTTGCAACGTCGCTGACTTCGGCGCGGGTTGGATTCGGATTCTCGATCATCGATTCGAGCATCTGCGTGGCGGTGATGACGAAGCGGCCGCGGCGGCGCGCGCGGCGGATGTGGCGCTTTTGGATGGGCGGCACCATTTCGAGCGACATCTCGACACCGAGATCGCCACGCGCGACCATGATGCCGTCGGCGACGTCGAGAATCCCGTCGATATCCTGCACGGCTTCGGGCTTTTCGATTTTGGCGATGATCGGAACGCGGGCCGCACCCATGCGTTCGCGCACCATCTGGACGTCGGTGGAAGAACGCACGAAAGAGATTGCCACGAAATCGACACCGGCGGCGAGGCCGGAGCGAAGATCGCTGAGATCTTTCGCGGTCATGGAAGGCGCGCTGACTTTAACGCCAGGAAGATTGATGCCTTTGTTGTCGCCGACGGGGCCACCGGAAACCACGTCGAAGGTGACGGTAATACCGTCGGTGGAGATGGCACGCAGAACTACAGCGCCATCGTTCAGAAGAACGCGATCGCCGACCCGAACGTCGTTGGCGAACCGCTTGTAAACGGTTGATGCGCGTACTTCGTCGCCCAGCGTCTCTTCAGTGGTGATAATGAAACGCGAACCGGTTTCGAGCGTGCACTTGCCTGCGGTGAACTTGCCGAGGCGAATCTTGGGGCCTTGCAGATCGAGCAGAATCCCCACGGGGCGGCCGGTATGTTGCTCGGCTGCACGGACGGTCTCGATACGTTTTTGATGCTGATCCCAGCTGCCGTGGGAAGTATTCAGACGAAAGATGGTAGCGCCGGCACGAATCAGGGTACAGACGGTCTCAAAGGCATCGCTCGCTGGTCCAAGGGTTACTACGATTTTTGCGTTTGCCATGATTAGTTACCAGGATAGCGTGGGGATTCACTTCGCAACGAAAATGTAACGATTGGGAACTTGGTAAGATGGCCTTGCTTGAACGATTATTTGCTTACCCTTATCCTCGGCATCGTCGAGGGCGTGACCGAGTTTCTGCCCGTGAGTTCCACAGCTCATCTGCGCATCGCCCAATCATTGTTGGGGATGGATCTGCACGATGGCTTCTGGAAGATGTTCGCCATCGTGATTCAGATTGGGCCGATTCTTTGTCTGCCGATCTTCTTTCGCAATCGCATCGCAGTGTGGTTTGATTCCTTCCCCGGCGGAACACGGGGAGACCGAACGTACCTTACGCATCCGATCACGCTGACGGCTGTGGCTTTTGTGTTTACCGCCGGACCTGCGCTGCTGCTGAAGAAGGTGATCTCTAAGCATCTGGAGGATCTGTCGCTGATTGCGATCACGATGATTGCGGGCGGCATCGTGATGTGGGTGGTGGATGCGATGTTCGGTTCACGCGGTACGGGCTCCACGGAGGCCGAGGCCGCGCGCGAGGTGGAAGAGATGGGACTGGGGCGCGCGGTGTGGATCGGGCTCTGCCAGGCGGTTTCCGGAATATTTCCGGGAACTTCGCGTTCCATGGCGACGATTGCGGGCGGTCAGGTATGCGGGTTGTCGCGCCCGGCGGCGCTGGAGTTTTCTTTCCTGCTTTCAATTCCTACGATGATTGCGGCGACCGGGCACGATCTGCGTGATTCGCTGAAACCCGGCGACGGCGGCGTTGCCGTACATATGGATTCCCACGCCTGGGTACTGCTGTTTCTAGGTACGGTGATCTCGTTTGTGGTGGCGTACGGAGTGGTTGGGTGGTTTATGGCGTGGGTGCGGCAGCGCGGGTTTATTCCGTTCGCTATTTACCGGCTCATTGCCGGCGCGGCTGTGCTGGCTTGGCTGTTGAGTAAGTAGAGCGGCTTGGGGTTCAGGCCTGCAATTTCGTGCCTCAATGGCATCATTCAGATTTTTCGGATTTCCGGCCCATGGCCAGAATCGTTTCGAGGCCCGGCGACTGGGCCTCGCGATCTACTACCCAGCTCTGCACGCCCACGAAGCCCGCGTTCTCCAGAAAGCCGCGCAGTTCCACTTCAGAGAAGCCCAGCCAAGTGTCGGCGTAAAGCTCGCGGGCCTGTTCAAAGCTGTGCTTCTTCAAATCCAGGATCACGATTCGCCCGCCTGGCTTGAGCAGCTTCGCTGCTGCCGCTACCGCGCGTTCGGGATGCAGTGCATGGTGCAGACTCTGGCTGAAAAACGCGAGATCGATTGTAGCGTCTTGGATTGGTGGAGATTCCAAATCGCCCAGCCGGTATTCCAGGTTCGCGATGCCGTTCTCTCTGGCCAGCTTCGCGCCAAATTCCACCATCTTCGCTGAGTTGTCGATCGCAATTACTCGTTCGGCCCGCTGGGCTAACAGCTGCGAAAATGTGCCTTCACCCGCGCCGAGATCGGCGATGACCATCGGTGGCATCAGTTGCAACAGCGTTTCGGCCAGGCCCTTCCAACTGCGGCCCGGCACGTAATTGCGTCCAAACTTTCCGGCGAGTTCATCGAAGTAGCCGCGCACCTTGTCACGGCGCTTTTCCAAAACAAGCTGCAGCGCGCGGGCATCGTCCTTCGCCTCGGGAATTTCAGCGACGGCGGAACGGAGAAGTTCTATAAGCTGCCGGTCGCGAAGCCGATAAAGACTATTCTTGCCCTGTTTACGGTCTTCCACCAGGCCTGCGACTTTGAGCTGGGAGAGGTGTGTCGAGATCCGGCTCTGCCCCATGGCGAGGATTTCCTGCAGTTCCGCCACCGACAATTCTTCGCGCTCCAGCAACAAAAGCAGGCGCAGGCGGCTCGGGTCGGAAATCAGTTTTAGGCTTTTGAGAATCGATGCCACTTATGCTATTGTAGAACTTAGTTAACCAATACATCAATATATTTTGATTTGTTGATTTGAATTTTAAGGAGCAAGCACAAACACCATGAGCACCGCCACCCTGCCCGAGATCGGGCTCGACTATAAAGTCGCAGACATGAAGCTGGCCGATTGGGGCCGCAAAGAAATCACCATCGCTGAGAAGGAAATGCCCGGCCTGATGTCGATTCGCCAGAAGTACGCGAAGACCAAGCCGCTGGCCGGCGTGCGCGTCACTGGGTCGCTGCACATGACGATCCAGACCGCCGTCCTCATCGAAACGCTGGTGGATCTTGGTGCTTCGGTGCGCTGGGCGAGTTGCAATATTTTCTCGACGCAGGATCACGCCGCCGCCGCCATCGCTGCCGCCGGCGTTCCCGTGTTTGCGTGGAAGGGCGAGACGCTTGAAGACTATTGGTGGTGCACGAACATGGCGCTCTCGCACCCGGGCGGCAAGGGTCCACAGCTGATCGTCGACGACGGTGGCGATGCGACCTTGTTCATCCACAAGGGCTACGAACTGGAGAAAGGCGGCAACTGGGTCAACACGCCGTCGGGAAACAAAGAAGAACAGGTCATCAAAGATTTGCTGAAGAAGATTCACGCGGAAGACAAGACCATCTGGCACAACGTGGTGAAGGACTGGCGCGGCGTTTCCGAAGAGACGACGACCGGTGTACACCGCTTATATAAGATGCACGAAGCCGGCGAGTTGCTGATCCCCGCTATCAACGTAAACGATTCGGTGACGAAGTCGAAGTTCGACAATCTCTACGGTTGCCGCGAATCGCTGGCCGATGGCATCAAGCGCGCGACCGACGTGATGGTGGCAGGCAAGGTGTGCGTGGTTTGTGGCTACGGCGACGTTGGCAAGGGCAGCGTACACTCCCTGCGCGGATTAGGCGCCCGCGTGGTGATCACCGAAATCGACCCGATCAATGCACTGCAGGCTGCGATGGAAGGCTATGAAGTGACGACGATCGAAGATACGCTTGGCCGTGGCGATATCTACGTGACGACGACTGGCAATGTCGACGTCATCACGCTGGAACACATGCGGAAGATGAAGGATCAGGCGATTGTCTGCAACATCGGCCACTTCGATAGCGAAATTCAGGTTGCAAGACTGGACGCCTCAGACGCGAAGAAGCTGGAAATCAAGCCGCAGGTGGATCAGTACACTTTCCCGACGGGCAACAGCATTTTCGTGCTTGCGGAAGGCCGCCTGGTCAATCTCGGCTGCGCGACAGGCCACCCGAGCTTTGTGATGTCGAACAGCTTCTCCAACCAGACGCTGGCGCAGCTCGATCTGTGGGCCAACAAGGACACCTATAAGCCTGGTGTTTACGTTCTGCCGAAGAAGCTGGATGAAGAAGTTGCGCGACTGCATCTGGAAAAGATCGGCGTGAAGCTGACGACCCTGACGAAAGAGCAGGCGGAATACATCGGCGTGCCGGTGGAAGGCCCTTACAAACCGGATCACTACCGCTACTAAGCACCGTCCGTTAGCAACAAAACTAACAAGGAGTGGCCATTCATACCGGCCACTCCTTTTTTGATTTCAGTTCAGGCTGTACGCGTGCGGTCTGCGACGATCGTTACCTGCATATCGCGGCTCAGCCAAACCACCCGCTGCTCCAGGTTCGTTTCGAGTAAACCTTTGATCCCCTTGCTGCGTGGCCGGGCTAGAAATAACTGCGTCACTCCGTTCACATGAGCGAATTCCACCAGCGCTTTGGCCGGGTCGTCGCCGGCGGCATCGGCTTCCAGCAGGCGGGCATCAATGTGCAGATTCCTGGCGAAGTTCAGGTGTCGTTCAATCGCTTCGCGATCCGTGAGTGTGACCTTGTTGCCGCCATGTGAACTCTGAATGGCGACGGCCATGCAATCGGCGTGCAGATAATCGGCTACGCGCTTCCCGCGCCTGATCACCATGGCGCTCGAAGGGTCGGTCGTCACCAGAATCAGAATTCGTTCCAGCCGCCCGGTCGGGTAAAAGGGCTGGTTGGATGAAACGTTCCCTGCATGTCCGGCATCGTTCTGCAATTGCGGTTGCGTTGGCGCCTCGAGATGCCGGGGCGCCACGTGATGCGACTCGCTTTCATGAGCGGTTTGCCTCATGGCCAGTTCCCGCAACGCGCCCAGTGTCGATTCCTGAAAGAAATTCTCCAGAGCCTTTTGCGCCTTTTCGGGTGAATATACAACGCCGCGCAGCAGCCGGTTCACCAACGCGCCGGGCGTGACGTCCACCATTACCACCTGGTCGGCCAGCTTCACCACCCAGTCCGGAATGGTTTCGCGCACGCGCACGCCGCTGATTTGCCAAACCTGATCGTTCAGGCTTTCCAGATGCTGGATGTTCATCGTTGTGAGCACGTTGATGCCGGCTTCGAGCAGCGCGATCACCTCTTCCCACCTCTTGCCACGCGTCGAACCGGGCACGTTGGTGTGCGGGAATTCATCCACAACGCAGATTTCCGGACGCCTCGCCAAAATCGCTTCCGTATCCATCTCTTCAAAAACGGCGCCGCGGTACTCTACGCGCCGGCGGGGGATGAATTCGAGTCCTTGGGTCTTGGCAATAGTGTCGGCGCGTCCGTGGGGCTCGAAGTAACCAATCACGATGTCGTGCCCCTGCTGTTTCAGGTCCTGCGCATCCGCCAGCATCTGATAGGTCTTGCCCACGCCCGCGGCATAACCCAGATAGATTTTCAGTTTTCCCGCGGGAGTTGGTGTCACTGCGGAAACACCCGCACGTCGATGCCCTGCGCGCCACGTATCAGCCTGCCGACAGGTCCGCCTGTCCAGCGGTGCCACCACTTCGATTCGAGCCCATGCCCAACAAAGACCTGAGTGACGCCGCGCTCGTGCGCGAATTCCAGTATGGCCTCGATGGGGTCATCGCCTTCGAGGATTTCCACATCGGCTCCTACCTGTCGCGCCATCTCCAGGTTCCGGTCCAGAGCAGCGCGATCCTCGGTCGTCAATTGCCCCTGACGCACGTGGGCAACGATCAACTCACCGTGGAAACGATCCGCGTTCCGTTTACCACTCTCGAGCATCGCCTTCGCGCTCGTACGCGGCGTTACGCATACCAAAATACGCTCCTGCGTGCCGAAAGAAGGAGCGATACCGTTTTGTTTCAGGTAGGATTCGAGCTGATGATCCACCACATCGGCGGCGAATAACAGGGCGATCTCTCGCAACTCGGAAAGTTGGCGGGCGAGTCCGCTCACGTCTCCCGCCACATTCCGTCCGGAATGATCCATGCACATTTCGGGCGGCGCATCGACAACTACAATTTCGTCAGCGCTGAAAAGGAAACTGCGGGGGACGGTTTGGTTTACATGCTTACCAGTGATGCGTTCCACCTGGTCCTGCAATTCAGCGATGTACTGAATATTGATGGAGGCGATTACGGCAATGCCGGCGTCGAGTAACTGGCGCACATCCTGCCAGCGGCTCGCGTTAACCGCTCCCGGCGGATTATTCCACGCCAGCCCATCGACGAGGCAAACGCGTGGACACCGTTTCAGGATGGACGGCACATCCATAACGTCGATGCCATCCAGCTTCCGGAGGGGAATGACTTCGAGCTTGTGAAGCAGAGTCTCTACGTCGGGCGAGGCGGGGAACTGGATGGAGCCGACGACGACATCCTGTCCACGCTCGGCTCGGCGACGCCCTTCGTCCAGCATGCGGAAAGACTTGCCGACACCGGACGCGTATCCGAGGAAGATCTTGAGACGGCCACGGGCTTCACGCTCTTCCTCGGCCTGAACCTGAAGAAGCAACTCCTCTGGCGTGCGCCGACGTGTGACGGGAGTCATAGCTTATCTCCAATTATAAGGGACTTAGCTGGTCGGGCACCCCTCCCAAATAATGAGAAGCGAGACAACTGGTTGTTGTCTCGCTTCTCACGCCAACACCTGGCTGTTCGGTACGGAATCAGAACTTAACCATCACTCCGGCACTTACCGTTGCTTGTCCTTCCCGAAGGTCGGGGAACCAGATACTTTTGATTCCGCCTCCGCAATTCAGTTCCGCCTGGGAGAGGGTGCCAGAACCAGCATCGCCCCCTGCGGCACAGACGTAATCCGCCGGGTTGGCTGTGTTGCCGCCGGGCGGCGTAATGCCACCGCGGCCTGTCCAATAAGGCACACTCGAATGACGGTACCCAGCTTCCATCCACCAGGTAATATAGGGTTTCGGCATCCATTGAAAGTTAAGAGTAGCGTCATACATAAAGGCCTTGTCGCCTGGATTCTCCGTAAAGTAGGGGGTACCCGTCGCCGCAGTAGCGCCGTCAATGGGAGGAAGCAGCGTGAGGTAACGGCCGGGGTTGTTCATTACGCCGCCGCCGATTGTCACGGCATACAGATCCCTGTCAAACCAGTAGCGATCGTAAAACATGGTACCCAGGAACGACTGTTTGGGCCCTCCTTTGCCACCATGGCATGTAACTCCTCCGCCGTATTCACATCCGGCGTCGCCGGTTAGCGAAAACGCCGCCTTGCTGAGACCGGTGCTGCCGGGTTTACTGTAATACCTGTACTCTGCGCTGTCGTCAGTATGTATGCGCGAACGACCGGGTACGCCCAGATCATCCGTGCCATTGCCATAGTTGTTAAAGACCAACTTCAGTTTTTCTGTCGGCATGTACAGAATCTGTCCTCCAAGGCCCCTATGGCCGTTGTATTTCGCGTAGGATTGCCATCCGTTGACTACCCAGGGCTCGATCTTCAGCTTGTTGTTAAAAAAATACTGAATCCGAAGCCCATTAAAGAACCACGGCGTGTTGGACGAGACGAACGATGGTTGGTAAGTCCAGTTGTCGAAGTTGTAATAACTGAAAAGACCGATGTAAGACACAAAAATTCCGGCGTCTATATTTAGCCCGTGGCCCTGGCGTCCATCCCAGTGATAACCACCCCAGGCCTCGGACACGTAGCGATAGGCCGTATTCAGATTCCATTGCCCCACGCCGGCGCTCGCATCGTTGCGGGGCGTTGTGCTCGCGAACAGGCCATTCATGGTGAGGATTCTGCCGCGAACATTCTCCCAGTGAAAATCGCCGCCAACGCTGATCTGTTCCAGCTGGAATTCGCCGGACCGGAATTGTTCCGTCGATCCCCCCATGCTGTGGTCGACGGGTTGGTTGAAATCGTCCAGAAAGTAAGTGTCAAATCGGATTTCAGGAGTAAAGAACCTGGTATCGAGTACCGGGTTGTTTCGCGTCTGCCCATTCAGCCAGGAGAAGTCCCCATAGGCGAATGGCGTAACGTTGTCAACGCCCGGAGGAGGGGCATCGGGCGCAGACAATGGGTCTGGGAGCACGGAGACCGGTTTTGCCTGGGCCGGGGGCGCCGGAGACGCCTGCGAGGTATCTGCTGCCGCTCCATCTGCAACGGGCCTGTCGAGCGCCGTCGCGATGGGTATCGTCCCCAGAGAAGCAACGCTTACCGTGGCGACGGTTTGCGCGCCAGTAGTGGTCTTCCAAACTCTCGCTTCGGCCTGTGCCCGAAGCTGATTGTCTACACCGGTTGACGGTCCGTTACCGGTTTTTATCCAGCGGCTCCGGAACGTGTCGTTCGTAATCGGCGCGGCCGCCTTCGCTGCCTGACCCAGCGGGACTTTGGATGCATCCGCTGCTGCTGAAACTGGCGGAGCGAACGATGCGGGGGCAGGTAGCGAAGCTGCCGCAGTGCCATCGATGTCGAAACGCGTGGCGTGGCCCGATGTCACCAGCACTGGCAAGGGATTATCCGCGGTCTCGCTATCCGCTTCGCTGGTCACAGTGTAGGTGCCAGGTACAACGTCTGCGAAGGAGTAAACACCGTCGCTGCCGGAAATGGTGGATCTTATCCCCGCACCGTCAGTTCTGGCTGCAATGACCATGACATTTGCCGCTGGCAGTCCGGACGCGGAGCGGACGATTCCGGCAATCGTTCCCAGTATGGTCCGCCCGTTAGTTGGCACAGCAACTGGACCCGGGGCAGGCACCCGCGAGAGATCGGACTCTGCACCGGAGACACCTGCGGGTAAAACGAGCACACCCGTCAACAGAGACCAGGTTACTATACGTACAATACATCTGGCTTTCATAACATCTTCCTTTTTGTCTACGTGGATTTACCCGGGCTCGATCGTTCGAACCGGGCGGAACTCTACGACTTAGTAGAGAGTTGTATCTAGTGGTCAAGAAATCACGACTGAAAATGGGGACGGGCGTGCCGGGTCACTGGGCCCACGAGTCCCTGGGGTTCACCTCCTGATTTAGTTACGAGCGGCGGGACAGGATTAAGTTTTCCAGTTAAGCCGGAAAAAGGCGCACTGCGACTCGGGCTGCTTCCAGCCTGTGGTAGCGGCCCGAGTTCTGGGCGAGTGGATTTTATGTCAGAGCTTGTTATTTTCGCGGGAACTGCCGGTCAAGCGCGAGGTTCAGTTTCAGCACATTCACCCGAGGTTCACCCAACAGGCCAAGATCCGGACCCTCTGTAATCTGGCTCACCATCTGCTGCACCTGATCCTGAGCCACACCTCTTGCTTTTGCGACCCGCGCAACCTGTGCGGCCGCGGAATCGGGACTTATGTGCGGATCCAGGCCGCT
>CAIKAS010000227.1 GCA_903825445.1 uncultured Acidobacteriia bacterium | reverse complement strand
CGCGGCTGGTGTGCTGGCACCGGGCGTCCTCAACCCGTATGACGAAGATATGCGAATGGCGGCACCGGGCTCGATGACCGGATTCCTGCTGCAACGCCAATTACGTTCTGTAACCCGGCAATTCCGGACTGGCGGCCGCACGAGGACGTGGCTGCGTCGTATCGCACATCCCATGGAGGCGGAAATTCCGATTCGCGCACGTCTGGCGCAGGCGCGCGGACTGGCAGCGGCCGCAAGCCGCCCACCTGCGCCGGTCATGGCCACACTGGCTGACGCGGCCGCGCTGGAACCGGGGATTACAATTGTCATCCCAACCCGCGATGGTAGGGAACTGCTCCGGGAAATGCTGCCGCCGCTGCTTTCGCAGCTTCCGCAAGAGCAGGCCAGCGAGATTTTTGTCGTTGATAACGGCTCCACAGATGGGACTGCGGACTGGCTGACCAGCGAGTATCCTGCCATCCATGCGCTTCGGTATGAGTCGCCGTTATCGTTTGCGAGAGCGGTCAACATGGGTATCCGTCAGGCGCACTACTCACGTACGCTCCTGCTCAACAACGATATGATCGCGGAGCCCGGCTTCGTCAACGCGCTTGCCCGCGCCTTTACTCGGGTGCCCGATCTTTTTTGTGCGACGGCGCAGATTCTTTTCCCTCCTGGCGTGCGACGGGAAGAGACCGGAAAGACTGTGTGGCGTAGCGTGAACGCTCTCGATTTTCCCGTCCGCTGCGATGAGCCGGTTTCTGGCGAAGACCTAACTTGGGTGCTCTATGGCAGCGGTGGCTGCTCTCTGTTCGATACCGCGAAACTACTGGCGCTGGGCTGCGTCGCCGAACTCTACGACCCCGCGTACGTGGAAGATCTCGATTTCGGCTACCGGGCATGGAAACTCGGCTGGCCGTCTGTCTACTGTTCGGAAGCGCGAGTGGAGCACCGCCATCGCAGCACTACCTCGCGGTTTTATACCGAGAGGCAGATAGACTTCTTTGTCGAGCGAAATTATCTGCGGTTCGTCGCCAGTGCCGTCTCCGAGCGCGGCTTGTTCGAGCGGCTGTGGCTCGAAGGTGTGCGGCGTCTCCAACTTCAGGCGATGAACGGACGCGGTGCGGCGCTGGACGCTCTGCGCGCCGTGCCGAGGATTGGTCCGGCTCCGCCCGCCGCAAACGGATCGCTTACGGAGTCTGAGATCCTCGCCCTGACGAACGGGGATGTCGCCATATTCCCCTCGTCAGAAAACCGTCCCGCTCACGCCCGGACGATCCTCGTAGCCAGCCCCTATGTTCCATTTCCGCTTTCGCACGGCGGCGCTGTGCGAATCTTCAACCTGATGAAGGCGGCTGCGAAAACCAATAATCTCATCCTGGTAGCTTTCTGCGACGATTTAGTTCTGCCAGCAAGCGAGCTTCGGGAACTTTGCAGCCAAATCGTGCTCGTGCGCCGCCACGGATCACATTACAAACGAAATACGGAACGCCCGGACACGGTGGAGGAATTCGACTCAGCCACCTTTCGCGCGTGCCTGAAGCAGGCCGTACATCAATGGCATCCCGACGTTGTTCAGCTGGAATTCACCTGGATGGCGCAATACGCTGACGCCTGCCATCCGGCCAAGACTGTGCTCGTAGAGCACGACATCACCTTCGATCTACAAGGGCAGTTATTGGCAACGGCCAATTCAGCAAGCACGGAGCGGCTCGAACTGGCGACTCAGCTTGCCCGGTGGAGAACGTTTGAGACCGACGCCTGGCAGAATGTGGATTGTGTGGTCACCATGTCGCCGAAAGATGCTGAGTCCGTAGTCGGCGCGCGGGCCGTCGAATGCCTTCCGAATGGCGTCGATTGCGGGCGCTTCGAACCTGTTACCGAAGCGCCTGAGCCAAACCGATTGTTGCTGATCGGCTCGTTCGCGCATCTCCCGAATCTTCTGGCTCTGGAATTCCTCCTGCGCGAAGTTTGGCCACGGCTCGGTCCCGGGTATACCTTGCATGTAATAGGGGGAGCGCGTCATGACTACTACCTCGATTATTTCCGAAACCGCGTATCGCCTGATTTGGCGCAAGCCGGGGTTGAAGTTGAAGGTTTCGTCGCGGATGTGCGCGGCGCGTACCGGCGGGCTTCTATAGTTCTCGCTCCGCTCACCGCATCAGCCGGCACCAATATCAAGGTGCTGGAAGCGATGGCGATGGGAAAGCTTGTGATCAGCACGACCGCGGGCGTGAACGGACTCGACGTTGCTCCCGGCCACGACTGCATCGTGGCTGATACCGCCGAGGAAATGGCGGAAGAAATCCGACGCCACGCAGGTAACGAGGCCCTGCGCCAACCGCTCGAAAGCAACGCCCGCGCGACTGCCCTCAACTACGACTGGAAGGCCATCGGTCCCCGTCAAAACGAGCTATACGAAAGCCTACTCGCCGCAGCCCACCCCCGCGATATACAATGAATTCTCGTATGCCACAGATCAAAGGCCCCGCCATTTTCCTCGCGCAGTTTCTTGCGGATTCCGCTCCTTACGATAATCTCCCCAACATTACTGCCTGGGTGAAGAGTCTCGGTTACAAGGGAGTGCAGATTCCCTCCTGGGACGGACGCGTTATCGACATCAAGAAAGCCGCCGAGTCGAAGGCTTATTGCGACGACGTCCAGGCACAGACCAACGGGCTGGCTGTCACCGAACTCGCCTCTCACCTGCAGGGACAGCTCATCGCTGTGCACCCGGCGTACGACGAACTTTTTGACGGTTTCGCAGCCCCGGAAGTTCGCGGCGATCCAAAGGCACGCACCAAGTGGGCAGTCCAGCAGATGCGCTACGTAATTAAGGCGTCGGCCAACATGGGGCTCACCGTTTCGCCGTCATTTACAGGCGCGTTGATGTGGCCTTTCATGTATCCTTGGCCGCAGCGTCCCGGCGGGTTGGTGGAAGAAGGCTGGAAAGAACTGGCCAAGCGCTGGCTGCCGATCCTGAACTACGCCGACGAGCATGGAGTCGATCTCGCATACGAACTGCACCCCGGCGAAGACCTGCACGACGGTTCGAGCTTCGAGCAGTTCCTGGAAGCTACTGGTAATCATCCGCGAGTCAACATCAACTACGACCCGTCGCACTTTGTGCTGCAGTGCATGGACTACGTTGGGTTCATCGATATCTACGCCTCGCGCATCAAGGCCTTCCACGTGAAGGATGCGGAGTTCCGCCCGTCGCCGAAGTCCGGAGTCTATGGCGCTTACCTGCCCTGGAAGGAACGGCCGGGCCGCTTCCGTTCACTGGGTGATGGCCAGGTGGATTTCACCCAGGTATTCAGCCGTCTGACTGCGGGCGGCTACAAGTCCTGGGCCGTGATCGAGTGGGAATGCGTGTACAAAGACAGCGTTCAGGGCGCCACCGAGGGTGCGCCTTTTGTGGAGAAGCACCTGATCGAAGTCCCGACGCGGGCTTTTGACGATTTTGCTGGCGCCAAACCCGATGCCAAGAAGAATCGCCGCGTTCTCGGCCTGGCCTGATTTGAGTAAGTCGGAAATTCGCGGCCGTCGTAGTCCTGACGGCCGCAGTTTCTCCGCCAACGGGCTTTCCGCAAGCGTCCGTATCGCGATAAGACCCCGTGGAGCAGCGTCACGCGCGCCACATCGACCTCGAAATTAGTTCAAGGACGTGCGCTTAAAATGTTGAATTAATTGGACCAGACGAAGGTCAGGCAGCGACGGATTTCTTCGGCGTGAGGCGGGGCTTGGCAACACGCGCCTTGATCGGAAAATGCTGGCGGAGCCAGTTGTGGAGGCTTTCCTTTTGTGTGGCGTTCACGACACGATACCAGCGAATTTCGCCTGTCTGTTCATCGTATTCGGCCATAACGTAGGCGCCAGTCGTCATCACGCTGACGATGCTGTCATCCCTTAACCGCCCGCAGTAAAATGAGTCGTTAATTGTGTGACGGTCAATCATTTAACTCCATTATAGCAGAAATCGCGACCGCTTACCTGGTAAAGTCCAGGTAGCCCCGGCGGGGGTCTGTGCTAATCAACTTCACCCGTAGTTGGTCACCCACATCGACGCCTTCAGGGTGTACCAGGATCCCTTCGGCCAGCGGATTAGTCACCCGGACAAACGTTCCTTTGGGTGTCACGCCCGTCACAACGGCGGCAAACGTTTCCCCGATGCGTGGCTGAAGGGCTACGGCGGCAATCCGCTTATTCATGACTCTTTCCACCTTTCGGGCAGCGTTCTCTTTTAGTGTGCAGTTCTTGGCGGTCGCATCGAGTTCGGTATCGTTGTACGGTGCCTGCGTCTTCGCAAT
>CAIKAS010000226.1 GCA_903825445.1 uncultured Acidobacteriia bacterium | reverse complement strand
GGCTTCCCGGGTGAGACGGAAAGAGACTTTGAGGAAACGCTGGATCTGCTCGAAGAGGTCAAGTACGAATCGATCTTCAGCTTTAAGTATTCACGCCGTCCGAACACGGCGGCGCTGGAACTGGGCGACCAGATTTCAGAGGATGAAAAGACGCGCCGCATCGTGATTGTGCAGGAGCGTCAGCGCGCCATTCAGATGCGGCAGAACGCCGAACTGCTGGGCGAGGTGGAGGAATTGCTGGTGGAGGGACGTTACGAATCCACGGGTCAGTGGGTGGGACGCACCACCCGTAACCGAAATCTGACATTCACTTCAAACGCAACCGATCTGCTGGGTACATATGTGCCGGTGCGCGTTACTCGCTCGGGGCCGAACTCTCTGACCGGCGAAGTTGTCAACTGAATTCCCGTTTGTGGAAACCCCATACGTTGCGGCCACGCCCCGGCCCGTTGCGCTTCGTGCGTTGTGCTGTAATAAAAGCATGGAAGTCGAGATGAAGATCCGCGGGTTGATGATGGACCCGATCACGAACATGCCGATCGTCATTCTGAAGGATTCCGGCAGCAGTAGTGTGCTGCCGATCTGGGTCGGCATCTACGAAGCGAACGCAATCGCGCTGGAGATCGAGAAGGTTTCGACACCCCGCCCGATGACGCACGATCTGATCAAAACGCTGTTGACGGGACTCGACGCAGGCATTCGCAAGGTTGTTGTCAGCGAACTGCGCGAAGATACCTTCTACGCCGTCATTTGGGTGGAACGCAATGGCGAGCTGATTTCGGTGGACTCGCGTCCTTCCGATGCGCTCGCCCTGGCGCTTCGTCACGATTGCCCGATCTACGTGGACGACTCCGTTCTGAAGTCCTCGAAGGCGACAAGCACCGTGGCAGAAAAAGTCAATGCCAACCAGGAACTGAAGCGCTGGCTCGAAAACCTGAACGAAGAAGACCTGGGCCGCTACAAAATGTAGTTGTTGCCCGGCTGACGCGGCGCCTTACGGCTTTTGGCCAGGCACGAGCCAGTAATCTCTCGGATACAACTTGTACACGTGCTCGTCTTCGCGCGTCTGTACGTCCGCATCCATGGCCTTAAATTGCTTGTCGTTGCCAATGATGAAGTATATGGCGCCTCCGGAATCCTTCGCCCTGGCACCGTAGCCGGGCAGGATTTTCGAATAGACCGCATCCATCCGTTTGAATAATTGGCTGGAAAGGTCTGGTTCGCGGCGCAGGACGAGCATGGCTTCCCGAAACTTCTTTACTTTGACTGGAGTGATCCCGTCTGTAAGATCGTCCGCAATCGACTGCGCACGGGATTCGTAGCTGCCCGAAGCGTTGGAGGGCCCGAACGCGACTGCGATGGCGTATTCGCCAAACTGCGGGTCGCGCGGTCCGTTCTTAATCACGTTGATTGCAAAGTGGAGAGTCTGCGGAATCTCCGGCATGCGCTCGGCGTAGTACCCGGCCCAGCCGTCATGCAGCGTGCCACGAATCCCATTGCTGTAGGCCAGGCCCGCGCTGATGGTCTTCGTAAATACGCCGTGCTCTCCGTAGCCTGCGAAAATGCGCGAGGCCAGGTAATCCAGTTGCTTATCGCGCGAAGTGTCGTCGTATGAAGTGAAGGGCACGATTGACATCATCACGCCGCCGGTGAGATTCGCATCGTAAAGTCCAATGAAGCGGGGCGGAGCCTGATCGCCCTGATGATCCCGCAGCCGCGTGTCGATTCGCGCTGACGCCACGTAAGTTGCCGGTTTGGGAGTTCCTGCCTGGAGGTCGTCCACCAGCGCCGTCATAGAGGGCTTCAGCTGATCGAGCGAGGCATGCGAGCCGACCGTCCAGATGCGGGCGTTGCCGGTCACCAGCAGGCTTCGGCGCAACTGATCGAGCTTCTGCAGGGCAACCTGCGGCGTCAGCAGAATGTCGACGCGAAGCTGGCGGCAGAGATACTGCGTATCGGCGACCAGGGTTTGATCCGGCAGGTCTGCCACGAGTTGAGTCAGATCGTCGGCGAGGTCTTTATTCGACAACCCGGAGACGGATTGCCGAATTGCCGGCCGATCGGCGCCCGGATTGGCGGCCAACCGTTCCAGTTCTCCGGCTACAGCGGTTCGGTCCGCGAAGTCCGCCAGCATCCAGCGCAGACGATCCGCATTCCACTCGCGCGTCAGGAATGACGAGGTCGTCAGGTAGAGCGGATTGTTCTGCTTCCAATACGCGTAGACCGGGTTGTTCACCCAATACTCTTCGGGACCCTGCATGGTGGTTCGCACGCGTCCCACGAATTGCGAGACCATGTCGCGAATACGCGGGAGGTTTTCCACGCGCCAATCCGGGTGTGAAAGAATCAGGCGCATCCATTCGATGGAACGGCGGCTCTCTGCGATGTCGTTGCCCGCTCCGGTGACCGTCAGTTCCACGCGATTGGTATGGGCGTTCGTGCTGAAACCGGCATCCAGGCTAAGAATCTCGCGCCGCAGTTTCTGCTGCATATCCTCATAGCTGATCGGCTTGCCGCTATCGATGACGCCTGTCGAAGAAAGCAGTTGCGGCAACAACGACACCAGCGGCAGATCGGCTTCCTGCACCGACGCTAAGCTGAGAGCGATGGATGTCGTCGCGCTGCTCATGTTGTCGAAGTAAGATGCCACCATCGGCACGGTGCCGTGACTCCCCGTGACTTTCTGCTCGGCATATTCCAACTGATCGTCGAGCGTCAACGGCGGATTGTCGAGGAACTTGCGATTACTCGCCGTACGCGCGAGATCGTCCAGCTTCTTGCTTTCTGCGTCATAATCCGATTGATAACGCCGGATCGTTTCCTGATCGTTCGTCAGTTTGTAATTGGCAGCAAGGCGCTTCACTTCCGCCGTAGCCCGACCCGTGCGGTCGCTTTGTTCCTTGCTCAACAGCGCAGGACTCGGTCGGACGGCCACACCGAATGGCACCGTATCGGTGATGTGCCACTGTGGCAGCCGATCCCGCCAGATATTTTTCGTGCCGGCAAGCATGACGTCGATGGCTTCGATATCCGGCTTTTCCGTGACATACTTGCTGAAACCGCCTTCACGATTCAGGCGATACAGTTGATCCATCCACGTAGATCCCGTGCCTCTGGCCCCAAAGCCCGGAGGCGAATTCACCAGCTTCGAAAGTTCGCGGCGCTGCTGCACCAGGCGGCTGCGTACCTGCGCGTTGAAATCTGCCAGTTCTGGCGATCCATCAGGCAAAGCGGCGATGCGCGCCAGCTCCCCGGTGACGACGGATCGAATCTCCTTCACCTTGTCGGCATTCAGATTCGCGGCGGCGACTTCGTCGAAGCTGATGAATAATGGAAAGCCCTGGTCCTCACTGACGAATGCTTCCACGCCGGTGGTCCCTGTATCGATCTTGCGTGTGCTGCCATTCACGAAAAGCCGGTAGAGGTTGGTCGTGGTATCGCCTGCGAAAGAGTTGATGAAGAGTTCAAACAACATTGAATCGCGATTGTTCAGTTTCCGGTTTGCCGGCCAGGTGAGACCGACATAGCTGGGTTGATGATCGTTTTCGTAAGGAAAGTCGATGATTTGAACCGTACCCGGCGCGGCAGGCTTCGGGGCCGGGAAGTCGGCTACGTTTTCCGCTTTCAGGGCCACCGGGCGTGGTTGGACGGCATTGAGGATGGCATCGAATTTTGTCAGTTCCGCGGCAACGGTCTCGCCTTTGGGCAGTGATACCACCGACCCCATATTGCCGAGAAAATAATGCCGGTTGTGGAATGCACGAATATCCGCGGGCTTCATTTCCCGTATGGCTGCGGGCAGACCGCCTGAACTGTAAGAGAGCGGATGGCCCGTGCCGTAGACATCCAGGGAGGATTGCTGATACAGAATCCAATCCGGCTTGGCCATGGAACTGACCATTTCGTTGTAGACGGTGCCCTTTTCTTCCAGCCGAAGCTCGTGGTTCGCGGGATTCTCCGAAACGCCGAAATTGCGGACCTCGCGTGCGATCTCTTCATCGGTGTAGTCGGGATGAAGCAGGGCGTTGAGCTGGTCGCGGAAGTTTTCATAGAAAACCTGAAGCCCCGCTTTGGTATTAAAGTCGTAACAGGTGCGCCATTGCATGGTGAAAGCGCTCGATTCCGAAAGCGTCATGCTCTCCATCGCAGCCAGAGCCCGGCCGGTGTTGCCTTTACCTACCAGCAGATGTTCCTGGGTATGGGGTTCACCCCTATCCGACACTGGAAACGTGTTGACCCAGGTGAATGCCTGTGGCACGGACTGCACCTGGATCAGGTCCAGCGTGAATCCGGTTTTGTCATGGACGAAGCGCGCTCCAAACGGTTTGCCTGCGTCATCCAGATAGACGGCCGCGGCGCGGAAGCCATGGCTGCTAGTCTGTTGAGTAACGTCGGAAAAGGCGGCTGGTTCCGCGGCATTAACGGTTGTGATCACAATGGAAACCAATAGGGTGCAAAGGAAAGCTGTTCTCATGCGCTGTCTGATTTTACCTTTATTGGCGGTGGCCGTGTGTTCTGCCGCGGCACCGGGCTTCAGCCTGAAAGATGTGATGAGCGCACCGTTTCCGACCGATCTGACGGCGGCGCCCCACGGCGATGCATTTGCCTGGGTTATGGAAGCCGAAGGTGTGCGCAACATCTGGATCGCCCGCGCTCCCGCTTTCGCGCCCGTACGGATCACTTCGTTCACGGAAGACGACGGCCAGTCGTTGGACGAGCTGGCGTGGGTGCCCGACGCTTCCGCGTTACTGTTCACGCGGGGCGGTAATGCCAATGCCAGGGGCGAGATTCCGAATCCGATCCTGAACCAGCAAGGTGAGCACCAGGAAATCTGGATGGCGGCAGTGCGCGGCAGCGCGCGCAAAGTGGGTAACGGACACGCAGCGGCGGTCTCTCCCGATGGCAAGACTGCCGCCTGGATTCAAGGTGGGCAGATCTGGTCGGTGTCACTGCCTGGTGGAGATTCCCCTGCGCTAATAACGCAGGCGCGGGGTTCGGCCCGCAATCTCGCGTGGTCTCCTGATAGTTCACGCGTTGCTTTCTCCAGTGATCGCACCGATCACTCGTTTATCGGCGTCTATAATTTTCGCGACCGGTCGCTGGAATACCTGGATACCGCGGCCGATCTCGACCAGTCGCCCGTTTGGTCGCCCGATGGCAATGAGGTCGCGTTTATTCGCGTTCCTGGTGGACGATATGCCTTCGCATGGGGGCCGAAGCGCACCGGTCAGCCGTGGTCGATTCGAATTGCTGATGCCAGGTCCGGCAAGGGCAGGGAAGTCTGGCGCGCGCACGAAGGGATAGGCAGTGTGTTTTGGCCCATGCCCGGTTCGCACCAGTTGCTTTGGAGTGCGGCGGGACGCATCGCGTTTCCCTGGGAAGGGGATGGCTGGCTGCATTTGTACTCCATGCCAGTCGGCGGCGGAAGCCCGACACCGTTGACGACGGGCGGTTTTGAAATCGATAACGCCGCCTTGACCGTGGATGGCAAGGCTATCGTCTTTGCCTCAAATCTCAATGACACCGATCGTCGGCATCTCTGGCGCGTGGACATCGGCGGAGGCGTCATCACACAATTGACCAAAGGCACTGGTATCGAGACACAGCCTGTGGCGCTTGCGGACGGTGCGGTCGGATTCGTGCGCTCAGAAGCGACGGCGTTTCCCCGCGTCGCCATTGCCGAGAATCTTGCGGTTCGCGATCTCACCGCGGATCAGATTCCGGCTGCGTTTCCCGGAGCTTCATTGGTCACGCCCGAGCCCGTAGAGTTCACCGCCGCTGACGGTATTCGCATTCATGCTCAACTCTTCCGCCCGTCGATGACATCGCCGGGACGGCATCCCGCAGTCGTCTTCATCCACGGCGGATCGCGGCGGCAGATGCTGCTGGGTTGGCACTCCATGCTTTATTACAGCCAGGCGTATGCGTTCAATCAGTATTTGACGAGCCAGGGCTATATTGTGCTCAGCATCAACTACCGGAGCGGCATTGGCTACGGCGAGCGCTTCCGCGAGGCGCTGCGTTATGGCGCGACCGGCGGGAGCGAGTATGCCGATGTGCTGGCGGCAGGCAACTATCTGCGCGGGCGGGCCGACGTGGATGCGGCGCACGTCGGGCTATGGGGTGGATCTTACGGCGGCTACCTGACCGCGATGGGGTTGGCAAAGAACTCCGGCATTTTCGCTGCTGGCGTGGATCTGCACGGCGTTCACGACTGGAATTTAGAAATCACGAATTACGTACCGGAGTACGAACCTGTGAAACGCCAGGCTGTTTCCACGACCGCGTTCCAGTCTTCGCCGATGGCTTTCATATCCACCTGGAAGTCGCCCGTGTTATTGATTCATGGCGACGACGACCGTAACGTGGTGTTTTCGCAAACGGTGTTGCTGGAAGAGAAGCTGCGCGCGCAAGGAGTGCATTACGAGGAATTGATTTTCCCCGATGAAGTGCATGAATTCCTGCTGCATGCACACTGGCTACAGGCGTACGCGGCGGCAAATGAGTTCCTGAAAAAATACCTGAAGCCTGCGAAGTAACTCTCAGGTGCGCTTTGCCTATCGGCTCTTCGGCACGAGCTTGATCTCGAACAAATTCGGCCAAAGCTTGCCGGTCACGAACAGTCGCTTATGCACGGAGTCGTAAGCGATTCCATTCAGTACGTCTTCGCTGCCATTGCGGTACATCGGGCTGAGCAACCCACTCATATCGATCCATCCCGTCACCGCGCCCGTCAAAGGTGAAATTCGCACAATACGATCTGTCTGCCAGATGTTGGCATAGAGTTCGCCTTCCACATATTCCAGCTCGTTGATATTGTTGATGGATCTTGCGCCGTCATGCACTTTGATGCGCCTGCGCTCGGCCAGGGTCTTCGGGTCCCATATTCGTATTTCGTCCGTACCATCGTCCATGAAAACGCTGGTGGCGTTATGCGTTAGTGCCCAGCCTTCGCCTTTGTAGGTGAACTGCCTGAGCAGATGAAAATCGTTCTTTGCGTAGACGAAACCGACCTGGGTCTGCCAGGTTAGCTGGACGATTTCGTCGCCCAGAATTGTGATGCCTTCGCCGAAGTACTGATCCGCCACAGGAATGTGTTGCACTACCTCGCCGGTTTCGAGCTTGACCTTGCGGACAGAGGAGCGCCGATTGAGGCCAGTGCTCTCGTAAAGAAAGCCATCGTGATACTCCAGGCCTTCCGTGAAAGCGCCGCGGTCGTGCGGATAAACGTGAACTACCTGATATCCGTAAACCGGAACGGGGGCGGCTTTTCTCGCCGTGCCTTTATTCGCGACTGGCTGCGCCAACACGCAGCAGACCGCCAGCAAGGCGGCAAGCGGGAGCAGCACTTTCATAGCGGGATATCTCATTGCGGTCGGGCTGGCGGACTTTGCGGCGCCTTGCAGCAATCCGGCGGGCAGGTGGAAACACCGCCATCCGCAATCGCTTTCTGCGCCATTTCGCGGATGGCACGAATGAACGCCGGATGCGTGCCCACCGTTCCGGCACGCACAAACTCAATCCCGCGCTCGCGGGCAGTATCTGCGGCCTCGGTGTCGAGATCGTAAAGCACTTCCATGTGATCTGACAAAAATCCGACGGGCACCACGACCAGCCGTTTCGAACTGGTCTGTCGGATGTAGTCGCAAACATCGGGCTCAAGCCACGGCTGCCCGGGCGGTCCGCTGCGGCTCTGGAAGACGAGCGTTGGAACGCCGGTTCCTCCACCCGATTGCTGGTGCACCTTGGAGCATACCGCGCGGAGTTCCTGCTCGTACGGACTCGATTGCGACATCGACAGGGGAACACTGTGCGCTGTGTAAATGACGTCGGCGCCGGGGAGTTGTTCAAGCGACTCACGGACACGCGCCGCTTCCGCCTCGACGAATCCAGCGTTCTCTGAAAACGGCCGGATCTTATCGATCACTGGCGCTCCCGGAATCGCAGCGCAGACACGGTCCAGATCTTCACGATACTGACGGCAACCAGAATAAGATCCATAGGCCGAGGTTGCCAGCGCGAGTACGCGCCGGACGCCATCGACACGCATGCGCTCTACAGTATCTGCCAGCATGGGATGCCAGTTGCGATTGCCCCAGTAAATCGGCAGACCGACTCCGTGCGTCGCAAATTCCGTGCGCAGCGCCGCCAGCAACTCTTCGCACTGCCGGTTGATTGGGCTCTTGCCGTCGAAATGATAGTAGTGCTCAGCCACTTCGAGCATGCGTTCCCGCGGGACGTTTCTTCCGCGCAGCACATTTTCAAGAAAGGGAATTACATCCTCATGTTTCTCGGGGCCTCCGAACGATACAAGGAGGAAGGCGTCATACGGTGCTGGCATAATCAGACGTTCTCAAGCTGAGCGTTGTCGAGTGCTTCTTCAAGCATGGCCGCGATTCGCGCGGATTTGCTCTCAAGCGCCTTCAATTGCGATTGGGAGGTGCGCAACTGATCCGCCAGATGCAGGCATGCGAGCACCGCAACCCGGGTCGAATCACCTGTACCCGCGCGATTCGCGATGTTCGCCATCAGTTCGTCGATCTGATGCGCAACGGCCTCTACTTCGCCGGGATCGCCATCGGCAAGCAGCGTGTAGGTCTGATTGAAAATGTGTACGCGGACAGGCTGCTTCGGCATCGGAATGCTCTACCTAATTCTACGCATGCCGACCCTGTGAGTGCGAGCCGAAACTATGCTGCGCCCAGTTGATCGATGTGGCCGAGCAGTTTTTCGAGCCGTGCCCGAACAACCTGACGCTCCTGGCGCATGGCTTCCAGATCTGCCGCGAGACGTGTATTCGCGTTGCGGGCTTCCTCAAGGTCTACGCGCAGGGCATCGGCAACTTTCGCTGCGGCCTCGCGCTCCGAGGTTGCCGCCTGCACGGAAGCTTCCAGAGCCTCTGTAGCCGCGCTGCGTTCCGCCGCCAGTGCTTCGGCTGCGGCCTTACGCTCGAGTTCGATAGCGTTCGCCAGCGTTTCAGCCGACGCCTCGCGCTCAAACGCCGCCTCTTCGGCCGCGTTCCTGCGCTCCAGCGCGAGGGCGTCGGCGGCCGCATTGCGCTCTGCCGCAACAGCCTCGGCCAGCGCCTTCGAAGCTTCCACGCGCTCCAGTTCCAGCGCGCGGGCTACCGCGTCTTTATCCTGCGCTGCAGCGTCCTTCTCCTGACGGAGACGACCGACGAGCGCAACAGCCTTCTGAATCCGCTCTTCCAGATGATCGAGCGGATCGGTTTCCTTCACGGTTGGCGCCATGGAATGCGGGGTAAGTTATTTTGCCGGAGCGGGTGCCGGTTTCGCCGCGGCGGCAGCCAGAGCAGCCTTCGCCTGATCGATCAGCAGTGTGAACTGCGACGCGTCCGCGGTGGCGGTCTCGGCCAGAACCTTGCGGTCCAGATCGATACCGGCCAGCTTCAGGCCATGGATCAGCGTGCTGTAGGTGAGGCCAGCCTCGCGGGCAGCGGCGCCGATGCGGACGATCCACAGTGAGCGGTATTCCCGCTTCTTCTGCTTACGGCCCGTATAGGCGAACTTGAGCGCGCGCTCCACCGCTTCCTGCGCGGATCGGTGTAGTTTGCTCTTGGTGAGGAAGTAGCCCTTGGCAAGGGCAAGCGTTCTTGTGCGGCGGTCAGACCGCTTGGTACCACGTTTTACTCTGGGCACGTTTTTTCTCCTGTTGGTGCATCACAATGGATGCGGTCTAAAATGCGGCTGTACGGGCACGTGCGTGTGGCACCGTTCGCTCGCGGGTGTTGCTTCAAAATGTCTCCCACCCGAATGAACTCCGGTGTGACCGGAAGCGCAGTCTAGTAGGGGATCATTCGCTGCAACTTCGCCTGGTCGGACTCATCGGCGACCACCGAAGTATGCAGTTTATTCTTGCGTTTGCGCGACTTGGACGTGAGAATGTGGCGGGCAAATGCGTGCCCCCGAACCACTTTCCCTGTCCCGGTTTTTTTGAACCGTTTGGACGCACCTTTATGTGTCTTTAGTTTGGGCATGACTTGAATTATCCGGGAAGCTTTAGTCTAGCACAGGGGGCCAGGATGAAAGCGCGACGGCGGGCTAAACCGGCCGCGTCCTCAGGCTCGGCTGGCTTCTTCCAGATGCCGTAACCGGGCATCCAGAACTTATTCCATCCGATACATTTCCGCGCGAAGGGTTGTCTTCATATCTTCGATGCGTTGGTTTGTATCGCCGAACCTTTGATCGAAATGGCTGCCCATATCGGTAAATCGCTGGTCGATTCGTCGTTCAAAATCGGTGAGACGCTGATTACTGAGGAGCAGGCTCACAAGAACGGTGAGCGTTGGCAATCCGGCGGTAACAGCCGCGATTACCAGCTGGACGTTAGGTGTCACGAAACCATACTAACCGGTTTTGCCAATCTCAAAAATGCAGCTTGATTGCCAGTTGCATCAGCCTTGGCGCCGCCGCGCTTACAATTCGGCCGAAATTGGGATCGTTCACCTCGCCATCCACGGCAGTCGGTCCGTAAAACTGAGCATGATTGAAGACGTTGAACGCTTCCATCCGAATGTCCAGCGACCTCGATTCGTCGATCCGCACCGTCTTGCTGATCTGCGCGTCGAAATTCTCGATTCCGGGACCGTGAAAGATGCGTCGCGCCGCGCCGCCCAGTTGTCCCAACTGCTCGGGTGAAAAGATGCCTGGGTTGAACGCCAGTGGATTGCCTCGCGGATTCGTATTCAGATTCAGGAGCCCCGCCGAGATATTGGGCGTGTCCAGCAACTGGTTGTTGACCCCGTTACCCAGCGTTCCAAGCAATGACCTGTCCGAATCGTCGGACAGCGTTACTGGAAAACCTGTACTCAGCCTTGTAGTGCCGGAGACGCTCCATCCTTCGGTAACGGCGTTGCGGCCGAACGCGCGGTCGAACGGCAGTCTGTAGGTATAGGTCGCTACGAAGTTATGCGTCATGTCCCAGGCGGAAATCACCCGCGTCAGTCGGTCGTTGAATGGATTGATCTGCTCGCCCAGATTAGATGCATCGTCGATCGATTTTGAGTACGTGTATGCGAATAGCACCGTCGAGCGCGCGCCCAAAGTCAGCCGCAGAGAGCTTTCGAGCGAGTTGTAGTTTGAGTTGCCGATGGTTTTCTGCGCTGTGGTCGATCCGAAATCCGGCCCCAATCCCACGCGGGTTCCCTGATAAGACTGTCCCGCCGCCGAAGTATACGCCGCGTCCTCGCCAAAAGGTCCGCAAACGGAACTCCCGGGCGCAACTTCAGATGCCTGGCTGAGGCCCAGGCAAAGCTTCGGATTACCCGTGTTCATCGGATCCAGCACCAGCAGGTGATGCCCCTGGTTCCCCGCATAGCTGACAGTAGCCAGCGCCTTCGATCCCATTTGGCGCTGCAACGAGAGCATATAGTTCTCCGTGTACGGCACGGTATTCCTGTAATAGAAATACGGATCCGCGCTGATCGGCGTGACTGCGGCGAAATCGAATCCGGTTTCCGGGCTGCTCGCCGAAACGCTGTGCGGCGGGAACTGCAGCGGGAACGGGTCCGTATTTTGCGCGCCGTTGCCGGCATTGATGAACGGTGTGGTCAGCAGCGGCGGCGCAGGGCTCAGATAGTTGTACCCGAACGGTGGAACGCCATACATGACGCCCGCCGAGAGGCCAGGAAACGCCGTGTAGAAAATGCCGTAACTAGCCCGTATGCTGCTCTTGCCCTTCGCGCCGAAGATTGCCCGCAGCAGGCGATTCTCGAATTCCGGCGAGTAGGCCATGCCGATTCTCGGCGCGAAGCTGCGGTATTTGGTCGGTGAGATTGTCGAAGGAATCCCGGGATCGCCGGGCACCACCAGTCCGGGTATTGCATTCGGATACAACAACGACTGCTCTCCCGGCACCACCGTCTGAATGTTGCCGTATTTTTCCGACCACGGCCGTATCAGATCCCACCGCAACCCGACGTTGATCGTCAGATTACTGCGCGCCCGCCAACTGTCTTCCACGAACGCCGCCCCATACCGGTTCCGCAGATAAAAACTCTGGCCAGTGGACTGCGTGTAGTTGCTCGGAAAGCCCAGCAGAAAATCTGCAAAAGCGTTTCCGGTTGCCGTACCGTCAATGTTGAACGTTCCATTGAACGTTGCGTTGGGTAGTTCATTTACCTGATCGTCGTGGAACTGTCCGCCGAACTTGAATGTATGCGCCCCCACCACGCGAGAAACCGAATTGCTCAGATAAAAAGTGTCGTTCCACTGGTCCACATTCGTCACCGGAACTCCCATCACGAAAGAAGGAAATACGATGTTTTCCACCCCTTGAAATTGCGGAGCCTGCACCACAATTCCAGGCGTGCCAACCCCCGTCACAAAGCCCTGTGACTGAAGGGAAACACCCAAGCCGCCATTTGGCTTGCCGACATGGTTGATGTTGCGCAGAAAGCCGGCCCGGAATTCATTGACCGTAGCCGGACCCAGCACCTTGGTATCACCCACTGTGAACATCTGTGCGCGGCCGATCGTGAGCGCATCAAAGCCCGGAATGCTGGCGCCGCCCTGGCCACCAGGATAAGGATTATCGAGCCGGTAATTATCGACGAAATAGTAACCGGAGACTGAACCCGCGCGAGTATTGGCGTCGATTCTGGTACCGCCCTTATCGTCTCGCACTGTCTCGGGATAGGCCGAAGTGGCGAACAGATTCGTGCCAATGTTTGGTGTGGGGATATATTTCAGCAGATTCGTGGCTGGTGCCGACCATGCGCTTGCGGGAATTATCGCGTTGGGCAGTACACACTGCGCCGAATTGGTGCAACCGGAAGTGTAGTAAGGCTCGCCCTGAGTGACCCTGTATCCCAATTCTTTCGTAAGCAGACTCGCCGCATACGAGCCTCCAACCGTCCCCGTCAGCGTGCTTGCCGCATCGCTGAAATTGCCCTGGCGTTCGGACAGCGACAAGACCGTCGTTTCCGAAGAAGTAATTCCTTCCACCGTGCGCGTGCCCTGATAGTCGCTGAAGAAAAAGACCTTATTCTTGCGAATCCGCCCGCCAATCACGCCTCCGAACTGATTCTGCCGAAACGCCCCGCGCACGTCGCTGAAATAGTTCCGGGCGTCGAGCGACGTGTTGCGAAGAAACTCAAATGCATCGCCGTGAAACACGTTGCTGCCCGATTTCGTGACAACGTTGATCATCCCTCCGTTGTAGTTGCCGTATTCGGGATCGAAATTATTGGTCAGCACGCGAAACTCTTCAATCGAATCGAGGTTCGGAATTACAGACGTGCCGCCATTCATGTGCTCCTGCACATCCACCCCATTCACCATGAATCCGTTCGCCGATTCCCGCTGGCCATCGATCGAAACATCCCCCGGATTCAAATCGCCGGATGGATTGATAGTGCCGGTAACGCCTGCCATGATGACCGAAGTCGAAGTGAGGGTGGTGACCGGCGTGACGCCAGGCTGAATCGCGAGCAGATCGGTATAAGCGCGTCCGTTCAGCGGAATCGCCTCGATCTGCGCGCTCTGTACAACTTCGCCAAGATGTGTGGCAGCGGTTTCGACCACGGTATCGATAGCCGCCGCGGCGGCGCTGACGGTCACCTCGTCGGCTCGCCGCTTCACTTGCAGCGTCGTGTCCATTCGAAGTGCAGAATCGGCATCCACCGCGACGTCCATCCGCTGATAAGTTTGAAATCCCGCCGCTTCTACCGTCAGGTCATAATGCCCGACGGGCAGGGCGGGGAATGAATAGAAACCTCTGGCGTCGGAGCTAGCTTTGAATTCAGCCTTCAGCGCAGAGTTGACCACGGTGACACTGGCGTGAGGAATTGTGGCTCCGCTCGGATCGCTCAGGTTTCCAGAAAGGCTTCCGGCGGAGAGTCCCCAACTAAACTGTGCTGTCAGCAGGAAGAGAAAGAATCGAAGAGTAACTCGTCTGGATTGGCAGGGCATTAGTATTACCGCAGAACCGTGCTACGAAAATCATATCAGTAACACTCTGTATCACGATTCTTCAACGGGTATTACGAAGACCGCGCTGGTTCGGATTTACCGGAATCCGGGCACTACTGGTGCGGCGTCGTGGCCGTGAATCGCCCATGCTTCACGCCTTTAGTCGCAATCAGTGCATCCGCCAGCTTTTGCACTTGTGACGCCTTGCCCCGCACCAGGACAACTTCGAGGCAGTTATCGTGATCCAGATGAACATGCAACGTGGAAATAATGGACGAATGGTACTTGTGCTGCAGTTCAGTCAGCTTTTCCGTCAGCAGCCGGACGTGGTGATCGTACACCAGCGTTACGGTACCGAACATTTCGGCATCGGACTCCGCCCATACCTCTTGCACCAGTTCGTGGCGAATCAGGTCGCGAAACGCTTCCGACCGGTTCGCATAACCGCGCTTCGCGATCAGTTTGTCGAACTTTTCGAGCAGATCCCCGTCAATCGCGACGCCAATTCGGGCAAGTTCTGACATAGCTCTTTTCTTAAGCTTAGCCCGAGAGCTTATCCCGAACATCTGGTTGTTGACCTCACCGCAAGCGGTCCGGATAATTCGAGATCAGCCCATCCACGCCAAGCGACGTTGCATATGCGATATCGCGTGGATCATCCACGGTATAAGTGAAGACCCCGATCCCCGCCTTCTGCAGCGCCCCCACTAGCCCTTTTTCGAGCGAATCGAAACCGATTCCAGCGTGCGTAGCCTGTGCCTCCACAGCGAATGCCGGTCCCGACACCGGCACGCCTTCCAGAAGGGCGATGGTCCGCGCCGCCGGCTCCAGTTCCCTCACGCCAATTAGTTCGGGATGAAGGAAAGACGCATAGTACACAGGGAGTTCCGGCGCGACACTGCGAACCAGCCCCACCACTCCGGGCCCCAGGTTCCGAACTTTCAGTTCGATCATCAATTCTGCCCGGCCTTTCACCGCAAGAAGCACTTCCTCAAGCGTCGGCACCGTGTGGTTCCCCGCAATTCGCAACTGCCGGATCTGTCCGATCGTCATCTCCCGGAGATACCCGGTGCCATCCGTCGTCCGGTCCACTCGCGCATCGTGCATCACCACCAGTTCGCCATCGCGCGAAGCATGAACGTCAATCTCGACCACATCCGCGCCCATCGAAATCGCCGTCTCAATCGAGAACAGCGTATTCTCCGGCGCATGTCCAGCCGCCCCTCGATGCCCGATTCGCAACATGTCAGCGAATCAGCCGCGCGCGCTGAAAGAAGTAAGCCTGATAAACCTGAGTCACAAGTGTGGGCGCCAGGTCCGTGGGTTTCGCGCTCGGGTGATCCTCGTTGCGATAAACGTACGGCGCCACGGAGACCAGTTGCCATCCCTGGTCTGCAATCGACTGCAACTGCACCGGGTCCACCTGCGAATACTCGCCAGGCGCGGTCTCCTGTGGAAACACGGAAAGCAGTTCGTTCGGTGCGTAAAGCGGCGCCTGCGACGAACCGCCAGTGGCGATCCTCCCAGGTGCGGTGCCGTTGACGCGGGGCTGCTGAGCAAGCAACAGCGCCGTTGCACCTGCCAGCACGATTGCGAATAGGGCCTTATTCATGCCCTATATGACGCTCGGGACGGGCTTTGCGTGCAGATACCGCTCCTGTTGAGGGACCTCCGCTGCAATTCTGTTATTCTTGACTCTATGAGAATCGGTGTTTTCACCCCGTTGCTGTCGCACCTGTCGATCGATGACGTAATGAAGAAGCTGAAGGGCTTAGGCGTCACCACCTTCGAACTCGGTACTGGCAACTACCCCGGAGACCCGCATTGCAAGCTCTCCCTGCTCGAAAACAAGACAGCTCTCAAAGAATACAAGCAAAAGCTGGCCGATAACGGCTTCACCATCAGCGCCCTTAGCAGCCATGGCAATCCTCTGCACCCCAACCCCGCCGTGGCGAAAAAATATCAGGAAATCAGCCGCAAGACCGTCCTCCTCGCCGAAAAGCTGGAAGTCCCCGTCGTGATCGATTTCTCCGGCTGCCCCGGCGATAGTGACAAGGCCAAATATCCCAACTGGGTCACCACCCCCTGGCCGCCTGAGTATCTGGAACTCCTCGCCTGGCAGTGGGATAAGAAAGTGACCCCGTATTGGAAGAAGCACGGCACGTTCGCCGCCGATCACGGCGTCAAAGTCGCCATTGAAATGCACCCCGGCTTCGTCGCCTACAGCCCGGAAACCATGCTGCGTCTGCGCGAAATCGCGGGCCCGTCCGTCGGCTGCAACTACGACCCCAGCCACATGTTCTGGCAGGGCATCGACCCCATTGCCGCCATCCGCGTGCTCGACGACTGCATTTACCACGTCCACGCCAAAGACACCCAGATTTACCAGCGCAACCTGCCGAAAACCGGCGTCCTCGATACCAAGCTCTATACCGATGAGCGGAACCGCGGCTGGATTTTCCGCACCTGCGGCTACGGGCATGGCGCCGAATGGTGGAGCGAATTCATTTCCACGCTGCGCATGTTCAACTACGATTACGTTCTCTCCGTAGAGCACGAAGACACCCTGATGTCTCCCGAAGAAGGTCTTACGAAGGCTGTGAAG
>CAIKAS010000225.1 GCA_903825445.1 uncultured Acidobacteriia bacterium | reverse complement strand
CGGCGCGTGCCGCAGGACGGCCGCTTCCGCGTCCGCTATAAGAGCCGCCTTATCGATTTCCGCGTCTCCATCATGCCCACCATCCACGGCGAAGACTCCGTGTTGCGCGTGCTGGATAAAGAGTCGATGAGTGAGAAGTTCACCAAGCTCTCGCTTGACGTGGTGGGCTTCAGCGAATCCGACCTGTTCAAGTTTCGCCGCTACATTAAGGAGCCATACGGCATGGTGCTGGTCACCGGCCCTACGGGCTCCGGTAAAACCACTACGCTCTATGCGGGCTTGAGCGAAATCAAGAACGACGAAGACAAGATCATCACTATTGAGGACCCGGTGGAATACCAGTTGAAAGGGATCACGCAGATTCCGGTCAACGAAAAGAAGGGTCTGACGTTCGCGCGCGGACTGCGTTCCATCCTGCGTCATGACCCGGACAAGATCATGGTCGGCGAAATCCGCGATCAGGAAACGGCCCAGATTGCCATCAATTCGGCGTTGACGGGGCACCTTGTTTTTACGACCGTCCACGCCAATAATGTGGTTGACGTGCTTGGGCGTTTCCAGAACATCGGCGTGGAGGCTTACAACTTCGTTTCGGCGCTGAACTGCATTCTGGCGCAACGCCTGGTGCGTCTGAACTGCGAGCACTGCAAACGGCCTGTGAAATATCCGGACTCTCTGCTGATCGAAAGCGGATTCAAGCCGGAAGAGTGGCGCAACGTGGACTTCCTCGAAGGCGCCGGATGTTTTGAATGCGGTGGCACGGGCTTCCGCGGACGAACGGCGATCCACGAACTGCTGGATCTGAGCGACCGAATCCGCGAACTGATTCTGGATAAGCGCCCATCGTCGGAAATCAAGCGCCTGGCCCGCGAAGAGGGGATGACTTTCCTGCGCGAATCGGCCGTGGAAAAGGTACGTGCGGGCGTGACGACGCTGCGCGAGATTAACAAGGTGACCTTCATCGAATGAGCTTGCTCGACTCCATCCAGGCGATTTTTCAGGACCCGCCGCCCGAGTATGCGTTTGAAATCTCGGCAGACGGGATCGCGATGTCGCGTACACGGCTACCGGCCACGACTCAGTTCGCATCGCTGGCTCCAGGGGTGCTGACGCCATCGCCGGTGAAGGAAAATATCGCGGATGTTGCTGCTGTGACGGCTGCAATCCGCAAGCTAGTACCAGCCACCGGCGGGCGTCGAACCTGTGCGCTGATCCTGCCGGATAACGCGATGCGCCTGGCAGTACTGGAGTTCGATAACCTTCCTGAGAAAGCGGAAGAACGGATGGCGCTGGTGCGTTTCCGCCTGAAGAAGACTGTACCGTTCGACGTGGATGCGGCGGCGGTTTCGTTCCAGGTGCAAGCCGGCAACAAAGTGGTAGTGGCTGTCGCTCCGGCCGAGGTGATCGCGCAGTATGAAGCGCCTTTCCGTGCGGCTGGTTTGCAGCCTGGCGTCGTGATACCTGCGGCGCTGGCGCTGCTGGAACTGTTGCCCACGTCGGGGTCTTACTTGGTGGCGCATCAGAATTCGGGCGCGCTTGCGGTGCTGGTTGTGGGCAACGGAATTCTGACGCTCTCGCGGTCGCTGGAACTGAACAGCGAAGTGGCCAATGGGACGGCGGATCCGCTCGACGAGATCGTGTCCGATTTGTATGCGACGCGCGTGTATGTGGAAGATCAGGCGGGCACGCGGCCGGATCGGTTGTATCTCGCGGGCTTCGGCACCGAGTCGCAGATGTTTCTGGCGCGGCTTTCCAAAGAGTTGGATGTGCAGGTTGAAGTAGTGCCTGAGGAGAATCCGGGATTGGCTGGGTACCTGCGGTCGCTATCTCCATCGGTTGCGCGGAAGGTGGCGGCATGAGAATCAGTCTTAATCTGGCTACACAGCCTTCGCGGCGCGACCGTCCGATTCTGATCGCATCGGCGGCGGTAGCTGTGCTGATGGTGGTTTGTTTGGTGATGCTGATCGGGCTATCGATTTCGGATCGGCGCACGATGCAGGATTCGCGCGCGGCGATTGCGCGGGTGCAGAAGCAGCTGGCGAAGATCAACGCGGCGCAGGCGCAAGTGGATGCGCAGATGCGGCTGCCGGAGAATGCGACGGTGCTGGACAGAAGCGTTTTGTTCAACACGCTGATTCGGCGCAAGGCGATCAGCTGGACGAAGATCTTTTCGGATCTGGAGACGGTGCTGCCGCACAATGTCCGGGTGGTGGCGATTCGGCCGCAGCTGAACGGCAAGAATTTGCTTTCGCTGGATATGGTGGTGGCCGCGGACAAGCCAGAGCAGGTGATCGATTTCGTTGCGAAACTGGAAGGTTCTGACATGTTTGGCGATGTGACTCAGACTGCGCAGACTCCGCCTACGCAGAACAATCCGTACTACCAATTCCGGCTGACGGTGACTTATGACCAGAAACTCTAGGCGAGGCCGCCTTTCAGGCGGCTGGACAGGCTGGAAAGCCTGTCCGCAGGCAGGATTGCCTGCCCCACACGGAGGGGGCATATGACTCGGCCTCAGGTCAATTTTCGGGAGCCCCAGGTGCTGGTTCGGGCGGCGCTCGGCGTATTGCTGCTGGCCAACCTGGTGGCCGCCGTCTTCGCCTTCCATCTGATCGGCGATTCTCCGGCTGAGGTGAACGCACAGTTAACCGCTATCCAAAATACGATGCGCTCGTCACAGCAGCATCTGAATCGCAGTCGCACGCTCACGGGCAACATGAACAAGAGTCGGGAAGAAGGAAACACGTTCCTCGCTTCTTACCTGACTAGCCGTAAACACACCTACTCGACGATCGATGGCGAAATTAATAAGCTCGCCAGCGACGCCGGTATGAAAGTCGGCGACCTCAACTACGCAATTCCGGACCCGATCGAGGGCAGCACCGATCTGGACACGCTGATCATCACCGGTAACTTTGAAGGCAGCTACGCGCAACTGGTGAAGTTCGTCAATCTGCTGGATCGTTCTCCAAAGTTCCTCCTTATTGAGGGCATGCAGGTAGCACCGCAGCCGAAGGGCGACGCGTTGAACGTCACCATCAAGCTGGACATGTTCGTCAAAGACGATAACGGAGGCGCGCAGTGACGCTGGGAGCGGAGCCGAAGAAGGTCGCGATCCTCGGAGTGCTCGTCGTCGTGGGAGCCGTCGGTCTGTATATGAATTTCAGCGGGGACTCCAGTCCCGCACCTGCCGCTCCTGCGCCTCGAAGTGTGGCGGCGCCTGCTGAACTTGCGACGGCCAAGTCGACCAGCGCACCGCGTAGTCGAACTGCTGCCGGGCGCGGGGCCGTCTCGGAGTTTCGTATCCGGCAGGGCAGTGCTCGTCCGGAAGACAAGGTTGATCCCGCGAGTATCGACCCTGAACTGCGGCTGGATCTGCTGGCCAAAGTACAGGCCATCCAGCCCGTCGTCGCGGGACGGAATCTGTTCCAGTATGGCGCCGCGCCTCCACCTGACACGCCAATGCCGAAGGTACCGACTGGCGTGCAGAAGATCCCGATCAATCAGGCTCCGCAGAGTCCGCCGCCTACGGTGACGCAGAATAATCCGCCACCGGTGTCGGGGCCTCCCCCTGCTGCGCCGATCAATTTGAAGTATTACGCTTACGTGGTCCGAAAAGAGGACGGGCGCAAGGTGGCATATCTCATGGACGGCGACGAGATCCTGGGGCCGGTGCAGGAGAATCAGACGCTGAAACAGCGCTACCGCGTGGTGCGGATTACGCTGACCACCATTGAGGTGGAGGACACGCAATCGAAGAGCACGCAGACGCTGAAGATTCAGGAGACGACGTAATGACACGGCGCATTCCTGCACGATCACGACCTGGCCGGGTACGCACCGGCGAGGAGGGTTACGCCCTCATGTTCGTGGTCGCGATGGCCGCGATTGTCGCGATCATGCTTTATGTGCAGATTCCGAGCGTCGCGTTTGAGGCGCAGCGCGATCGGGAACAACTCCTCATCGATCGCGGTGAGCAGTATTCGCGGGCTATTCAGCTTTTTGTTCATAAGTTTAATCGCTTTCCGACCTCGATGGAGGAACTGGAAAATACCAACAATATACGGTTTTTGCGCCGCCGGTATAACGACCCGATGACGGGAAAGCAGGACTGGCGCATTCTGCATGCGGGTCCGGGCGGCGTGATTCTGGACTCCGTCACCAGCGCGAAGAAGACTTCCGGGAATCCGCAGCAGACGTTCATTACGGAAATGAACATGACTGGCAGCGACGTGCCGGAAGCCGGGAACGTGAATCTTGCGACGCGGGTTCGCCCGAGCGACCAACCTGGCGGGGCGGGGAGTTCGCCGTTTCCCCCGATGCCGGGGACTTCGGGTTCCGGGAATTCCAATTCGGGGAACGATAACGGCGGGTTGCCCTCCGGTTATAACGGCCCGGTGATGGTGTTGCCCAATGGACAGATCGTGCCCGCCACGTCGACTGGAATACCGGCGCAGAGTGGCGGAAATAATCCGGTACTCGGGGCTCCCGGGGCGACTGGTTTGGGTATGCTGCCTTCCGGCGTCGCCATTCAGCAGAATGCGCAGAATACTCCACCGCTGCCTCCACAGCTTGGCGGACCGCCGGGAAGCGCGGCGAATTTGATTAATCAGATCCTGACTACGCCTCGTCCGGGAGGTCAGCCTCAGCCAGGATTTCCGGCCGGGCAGGGAATTGGCGCTAATACTGGCGCCACGCCGACGGGTACATCCACTGGCAGCCTTTCCGCGCCGCAAGGGCAGGTGATTGGCGCAGGGCTTGCGGGAGTGGCTAGCAAGCGCGAACAGGAAGGTATTAAGAGTTATAACTCGCATACGAAGTACAACGAGTGGGAATTCGTTTTCGATATTACGAAGGATCCGAGATTGGGTCGCGGTGGTGCTGCCGGGGGGACGGGCGGCGGCGCGGGTGCTAATCCTAATCAGAATGGTGGTGGGGGCGGTTCGACTATGGGACCGAATATGGGCGGGGCGACTACTACGGGTGCTGGGCCTGGTCGGTAGGGCGGGATTAGCTAAGTTTTCGAGCTGCCTCATCGCATTGCTCCTTATTTCCTCTGACTGAACAGGGACCAGCTGAAGTGTGTCCTACGTCCCGGATGGGTGATCCGCGCAGGAGAAGCCGGCTGAAAGCCGGCTGCGGGCAGGAATGCCCGCCCTCCATTAGGCGGCCAGGGGCGGTTGTTCGTCTGGGGGAAAAGCGCGGAACGAAGCCAATTTGGGGTTAAGTGGTTCGGTTTCATCGACAGTTTCTTTGCGGCGGGCCTGGAGGTCGGTGAGTTGGGTGAGGGCTCGCTGGAAATTGCGCTGGGCGGAATTCAGGCGGCGATCGACTTTGCAGAAATGATCGGCGTGGCGGATGAAGGCGGTGCCGATGGCGCCGTGGTCGGTTGAGTTGAATTCGCGGGTCCAGATGCCGGCCTCGACGCACATGTAGCGGCGGCTGAACCATTCGTTGCGGACGAGGGCGTCGACGAGGAAGCGCTCTTCGGGAGTGGCGGGGCGGAAGCGGGCGTGGAATTCGGTGGTGAGGGTTTCGTACTCGTCGCGGCTTTCGAAGCGGATGACTTCGCATTTGGAGTCGATGCCGGATTTGAGGGCGTTTTGGGATGAGACGGCCTTACCTTTGTCTGAGTTGGGGCCTGTGCTTTTCTGGGCGTTGATCTTGTTTGCGGCGTTTTGACGGTCTGATGCCATGGGTGGATCTCCTGATTGAATAATTGCAGGCGTGGCAAGGGGGAATGGGTGGGGATTTTGGTATGTTGATGAGGAATTAGGTGAATATAAAGTTTTAAAAGTTGTGAATCAGTTTTTGGGCGTAAGCGTCTGGCGGAGGCCGTCTTGACCTGATCAGGCAGCTCGGAGTTTAGCCATGCGCTCGTAAAATGAAATAAGTGGCGTGTATCGTTAGGCAACAAAAGGCAAAAATTATGTCTCCTAAATTTAGTATCAAAAAAATAATAACGACACGGGTAGTCCTGCTGGGCGTCGTGCCGATTCTCGCGATGGCGCAGCAAGCCATCCAGACACCACGGTTTGAGGTCGCATCCGTGAAGCCCATTGAAGGGGGGACGGGACGAGGTGTTACCGGGGTGGCATACGTTGGGTCTCTGGCCAATGGTGGAATGATCAGATATGCCAGCACCTCGCTTGGCCAACTCCTGATGAAAGCCTACGATTTGCAGAAATATCAGATCCAAGGCCCTTCGTGGCTCAGTACGTCGCGGTACGAGATTGTGGCCAAAGCGCCTGCGGGAGTCTCTGAGGAGCAGTTTCCGCAAATGCTGCAGCAACTGCTGGTGGATAGGTTCAGATTAAGCTCGCACTTCGAAAGCCGGGCGGGAACGGTCCTTCACATGGAGGCTGCAAAAGGCGGTCCAAAACTGAAGCCTAATGCCGGTGAGCCCAAGACCTTGGGTTTCACTATCGGAAAAGGAGGAGGTGGCATAGCGCTGACAGGCTATTCAATGGATGCGTTCGCGGAATTGCTAACGCAGTCGCTTGGCCGCCCCGTCGATAACGCGACGGGAATCGCGGGGACCTTTGATATGCGTCTCGGTATGTCTATGCAAGCGCTCAACGCACAGGACGCGGCAGGCGATGACGATTCTTCGCTACCGAATGCGCTGGCTGAACTTGGTTTGCATTTGCGAGCCGCTCCAGGTCAAGTCAAGTACTTCGTGATTGATAGCGTTGACAAAGTTCCGGTCGAAAATTGATTCCGATTGGGACTGCTGACTGTAAAAGGTTTCTTCGGCAGGGCGGTCTGAAAACGCTTCGGAAGCGGCAGAGGGGTCTTCCGCCTGCGGATGCACATGGCGGGTAGTCACATACTGGGGATGAAAAGGCCTGCGGAAACTCGATCTGGATAATGCAGTTCCGAGCCGTGATTCGGAAAACGGCTCTTTATTATCAGTGGTATAAGGGGGGCTATTTCCCAAAGAACTGATTTTTATTGGCTGATCGGGCCTCCGCTTTTAGGACCCACAGGACGACTTCCCGCTGTGTTAGGAGGCGCAGTTGGTTCGAGGTTCGAGCCCCTAAAGTCCGCGCCGTCTAACATATTCACGCTCCATCGCCGCGAGGCCAGCCTTTCTTTGGGTAATCCTGGTTCCGGATTGGTTATAACGTTCCATTCACGTTTAGCGTACTCAGTGAACTCGGCAGAGAACGTGGTATTTCTCATGTTTGCGTGAATGAAACAGGCATAGTAGGCTACCTTGAGATGTGAATATTCAAAATTGGCCCTATAGAAATCGCCAATATCTAATCTTGATTCTGATATATCCAGGTAGGAAAGGCAAGCTGCCGCCAACGCAGACTCGCCGCCCATGCGTTGGCCCTGGATTCTCTTGAACCAAGCCCCGAAGGCAACACCGGACGGGTCCTTTATGGGGGCGGGTGTTTTGGTCAAGACTGTGCATGCGTTCAGGGCAACTAGCAGCGCTTCTTCCGAATTTCGGGACTGGTACAGTTCCTCCTTGAACGACTTCAGGTTCAGTTGTTCCATCGGCATCCCGTGTCTCAGCATCGCATTGAAGCTACTCGACAGGCCCTCCTGCCATACCCGAATTTCCGTCAACGACCGGAGTCTGATCTCGTTGCGCAGAAAGTTCGCTAAGTAGCTCGTCATGGCACTTGGACCGCATATTTGCCCCCAATGCCTTAGCGCCTCCCGGTCGTCCCAACCCTCGTCAGGACTCTCTTCTCTCCGGCGCAATTCCCTGATAATTCTCTCAATTGCGCGGCCAATTCGTTTGCCAGCCAGGTATTCTCCGAAACTCTTATGCGTAAAGACAAACGTTGGATCGCCGCTGGTCCGCTCTCCGTGCTGTCTGAAGAAGAACGCTGCGAGCAGTCTCGTGACGCCCACTTTGGCACCATCTTGAAAGACATCCAGTAGAGTCCCTAGCCCACTTGCCCTGCAGTGGTCCTCAATTTCTCGCACCGTCGTGGTGCGCCCGTCTCCGTGCCAGGCTGCAAGGCCTATTTCCTCCAAAACTCTGGAAAAATCCTCACGTTTCATGTGCCGGATCGGCCCATAGGTTCGGCGTTTCTCGTACCCCCGCTCGAACACGGCAGTAACTAGATCTGCATAAATTGCATTGAGGTTAACGTCGCGGGTGAAATCCAGTTGCTTGCGGGTAAAGCTGAGTGCCAAGAGATAATTGAGCAGCGGTTGAGCAGATATCTCGTCGAGGTCTTCTCGGCTCAGCTCCTTCGGTAAACCCCGAAGTGGCAACCCTGTCAACTCCCCGTAATTCTTCCACCACGTTTGCCGGAGATCGGTCTTCAGGAGGTTCCTTGGATCGCTGTATTGATTTTCCCGGCCCGACGCGGGCACAGAATACGGAAGAAGAAAAAGGATTTGGCGCGGTCGGCGGAATTCTGCCTGATTCTCTTGCACCACCACTTCTCGCCCGCTCAGTATGACGCGAAGCTTCACGCCCTGTTGGTTGCGCCGCTCAACGGTCTTCTCGACCTCTCGCACGAAGGCTCTCGCGGTCTCGGCTGCCGCCTTGCCTTGGCTGGACAACTCGTCGAGGCCATCGAAAATAAGCAGGAGATTTGGCTCAGGCGACTCCGGGTCCATCGGGTTAGCAAGCAGCACGCCTTCGTCTTTGACAAAGCGGCCGATCTCATCGACCAAGTCCTTTGATGGATCAATCAAGTGCAGCGGAATAAACAAGACCCTTAGCTTTCCGGCGCGGGCAACCTCGGAGGCGAAGATTCGCGCAAACGACGATTATCCGCTTCCGGGCCCTCCGCTAATTACGCGTATCGTATTCTGACGTTCATTGGTTTTTAGCCAGTCTTCCAATTCGCGTTTTAGGGAGGTGACGATCCGGGGTCTTTCCTTCCTCCCTTGATCCGGATCCCCAGCACGCTCGTCATTCCGGTCTTCAAAATAATAGGCGTTAAGGGGAACAAAAATTTGCTTCAAGCTGAACGGTTCGTCAAATACTCCTTCTTGTGTGCGCCGGTCTAAAAGAGCTTCATAGGCAGACCATGCCCACTCGCGATCGCCAGCCTTAACGAAAGGAGAGTCTATGGCCTCTATGAGCGGGCGATAGGACTTTGCGTTTCGGCGCCATTCCTGGTTGAGCGCGTACACGAAGTAGCTTGGAAGACGCTCAACAATCGCCGTCGCTAGTGGCACGCTGAGGCCGCGGGCCTCGAGCCACCTTTGAAGGATCGCTTGCAGTTCCGCCACCAGTGGCAATGCAGAAGGACGATCAAAAAATTTCCGATCCACATAAACTTCAGTAGAAGACGAAGCGAGATTCTCGACCAGAGTATCCGCTGCAGCCGAAGTCTCCGAGGAAAACTGGCTAGCACTCTCGCCGACCAATTCGACCATCGCCCTGGTCAGAGAGCGCTGCACCAGCAGAAAGGCAAGTTCCCCTGGATCCGTCGTCAGACCGATGGCTGATAGGGCCTCAACGGCGTCATTTCCGATCTCTTCCCATTTGCCGACCACGCCGTGCGTGACGCCTTTGGCGAGGGCCTTGAAAAGGGACTTAAAATCGGCGGTTAACGGCTTAAGAAGAATATTCTCGGGCTTGCTTATCTTTAACTTCGGTGTGGACTTGGCCATACGGGTATCCCTAGGATTATTTCACAATCTTGGAGGGGCGGTGTGTGGCAGGAAGCCGTTACCGGGGATCAGTTCCTTCGCTTGGGCGGTACTCCCTTGGTTCCACGGCGTTCTCAGTGCCCCTGATGCATTTGGGCGATGGACTTGTGTATCGATTGCATTCATCATTTCGCGAAAAGCCGGGTCATTTCTTCGGTCCCTGTAGTGCGAAGCAGGTCTCCGGACTCAAGGGAGTTTAACAGGCTCAGCGCCGACAATGCATTGCTTTTGGCCACATCGTGCTCCCGAACTTTCTGCGGAGTTATCCACCAGAGAAATTTGCGCGGTTTGTCATCCGGGGGCAGCAGGTCGATCAGGAGATCGATTGTCCGCTCGTCGTTGAGCCAGAGGATCTGCATCAGGTGGAAATACCCTGACAAGAGTCCGCTTGTTTTCGCTTGATTCAGGCAGTCGATGAACACTGGGTCTTTGTTTAGCTTCGTTTAAGTTCCAGAGCGCGCCGGATCAGCGGGCGGCGGCTTTCGTTTGGCTCGGAGTCGAACATGGCGCGCAGGATTGGAATGGCTTCCAGATCGTCGAGTGCCCAGGTGCCGCTGATGATGTGGCTGTATCGGCATTTCAGATTGGAGCGGATCAGTTGCCTGGCCACGGCGGTCTCTTCGGGAGTCTCGATGAAGGAAACCCTGTTGCTGCCGAACCAGTGCAGGAGGTATTGGCGGATGGCGGGCTAGGGCGTAGCTGTGGCTTAGCCACATACTTTTGCTTATTTTTGCATTTTGGGATGGAGCGATGCTTGTCGGTGACGTGGCGCAAGGGCGGATGGTGCCGCCATGGGTTGGGCCGGCTGGAAAGCCGGCCGCGGGCAGGATTGCCCGCCCTCCAGTCTGCGCTTGATGCTATTGGTCAAGGTTCGGAAAGCACCGTCGAATCCTCATATTTCACGCGCCTTTACGACGGGCGATTAGGCGGTCGCGCAGGCCGACTGGTGACCACTCGGGATGATCGGCAAGGATGGTGTTTCCGTTGCGGTTGCGAAGGGCGAGGTATTGGTCGAGATCTGGGCGGTTCTTCAGGTAGTAGCCCAGTACCTGATAGACGTCGGATAAGGCCAGAGTGGGGAACTTTTGGGTGATCGCTTCCGCGGTGGCGCCGTCGGGAAGGCGTGGATTACCACGTCCAGGGTGACGCGTGAAGCGCCCACACGGTAAACACCGTGGTAATCCTTTGCTGGCGGAATTGGTTCGATTAGTGCCGCCATAGGTCTATGCTAACGCGGGAATGACGTGGCGGACGGAAAAAATTTGAGGATTCCCGGATTGGCGTTAGGCGCCGTATTCAACGCATATCTTGCGTCGAATACGGTGCTTAATCGACGCAAACATTGGTGGTCAACATTCGGTCACCCGCCACTGAGCCTAGCTTTGCGGCTGCGGTAATGGTGCATCCATGTGGCGAGCCGGCTGGAAAGCCGGCTGCTGGCAGGATTGCCCGCCGTCCAGTCGCCAGCAATAATCCTGAGAACAATCGCCACCCAAACCACTCTGATCTCGATGCGGCATTACGAAAGACGACTCCCCCACTGGGACGTAGTCGGCGAACCATTATTCGTCACCTTTTGTCTCCACGACACCCTTCCAGTGGGTCGCCGCTTTCCACCCGAGGCCATCAGCAGCTCTGGCAAAGCCTTCGCCGCTATGGACCACCTTCTGGACAAAGCCGAGCACGGTCCCCGCTTCCTGGCTCGACCACAAATCGCAGAAATCGTGGTAAATGCCCTGCAGGACGGCGAAAAGCGCTTCCAGCGCTACGAACTGCACGCATTCGTAGTGATGCCGAATCACGTCCATGCAATGGTGACGCCCGAAGTAACATCGGCAGAATGGTTGGGCCCGTTGAAGGGCTTCACCAGCTACAGGGCAAACGAATTGATGGGAACTCACCGCCGTAGCTTTTGGCAGGAAGAAAGCTTTGACCGTGTGGTGAGATCACGCGCCGAATTTGAAAGTGTGCGCGCGTATATAGAAATGAATCCGGTGCGCGCCGGGTTGGCGAAGAGGCCGGAAGAGTACCGGTGGTCTAGCGCGAGATAGTGCCAGGGTCGGAAGGCCGGCTGGAAAGCCGGCTGCGGGCAGGATTGCCCGCCCTCCCTCCTCCCTCCACATCTCCCTCCCTCCTCCCTCCACATCTCCCTCTCTCCTCCACCCACTTCACAGCCTCCAGCGCCTCAAAAAAAGACAGTGACAATCAAATGCGAACTCTATTTGGTTTGTTTTCAGGTAGTTGATGATTTATTGGAAAAAGTGCCCCCCTTGCGGCTGGTAGATTTTGGTCATGGAAAAGGGCTGCGTGACCGGGCGAGGGAAAAAGACGAAAAAGACGGCGGAGGATACAACCGTCGTTGAGCTGCTGGCTGCGATTGATGAGGGGATTGCGGTCATGAAGGTGAAGCTGAAGGCGGAGGGCGCGGATAAGACGCTGCTGACCGACCTGGTGCGGTTGCTGCAATTGCGCAAAGAAGTGGCGAACGATGCGCCGCGGCAGATTAGTGTGCGGTGGATTGCAGAGGACAAATGCTCGATCTTCAACGATTGATCAAGCATGACCCCCTGCCCAGTCAGCGGAAGTTTCATGATTCCGCGGCGAGGTTTAAGGGGTTTTCGGGACCGATCGGGTCGGGGAAGAGCCAGGCGTTGTGTCAGGAGGCCATTCGGCTGGCATATCTTAACCCGACCCGGACGGGGTTGATTGGAGCGCCGACGTATCCGATGTTGCGGGATTCGACGCTGGCGTCGCTGACCCAGATTCTGGAGGCGAACGATTTGCCGTTCGATTTGAATAAGGGCGACAACGTTCTGACGCTGAAGGATTGCGGGTCGCGGATACTGCTGCGGTCGGTGGAAGATTTCGACCGGTTGCGCGGCACGAATCTGGCGTGGTTCGGGGTGGATGAGCTGACGTACACGCAGGAGGGCGCGTGGCTGCGGCTGGAGGGGCGGTTGCGGGATCCGCTGGCGACGAGGCGGTGCGGTTTTGCGGTGTGGACGCCGAAAGGATTCGACTGGGTCTATCGGAAGTTCATTTCGCATCCGGTGGAAGGGTATGCGGCGATCCAGGCGCAGCCGTTCGAGAATACGTTCCTGCTGGAACAGGTGCCGGATTTTTACGACAGGCTCAAGGCGAGCTATGACGAGAATTTCTTCCGGCAGGAAGTGATGGGCGATTACCTGAACGCCCGCGGAGGGCTGGTGTATTCGGCGTTTAGTCGCGATCAGAATGTGCGGGACGTGGAGCTGGATCCGGTGCTGCAGATTCTCTGGACGCTGGATTTCAATGTGGAACCGCTGTGCTCGCTGGTGGCGCAGAAACGCGGGGATGAATACAGGGTAGTGGACGAGATTGTGCTGGGACGCGGGACGACGAGGCAAATATGCGAAGAGTTCGAGAAGAGATACGGGATGCCGCGGGGTGGCGTGGTGGTGTTTGGGGACGTGAACGGAGCAACGACTCACACTTCCACGGAATCGACGGACTACGGGGTGATTACGAAATATTTCCGGGAGCGTGGAACGCGGATCGAGTTTCGGGTGCCGAGTTCGAATCCGAGCGTGAGGGATCGGGTGGGGCTGGTGAATTCGCGGCTTTGCAGCGCGGGTGGGGACGTGAATTTGATTGTGTCGCCGCGGTGCAGGGAACTGATTGACGATTTCGAACAGGTGGCTTATCAGGAAGAGAGTACGCAGATCGATAAGGATAAGGATCGGAAGCGGACACATGCTTCGGATGCGCTCGGGTATCTAATCTGGCAGGGATGCGCTCGGGCGGGGACGATTGGGGAGCGGAGTCAAAGACTTCTTTAGCCGCAGATAAACGCAGATGCACGCAGATAAGAAAAGGCAAAAGACTATGAGCGAGGCGAATCAACATATTGTGCAGGAGCATCCGGATTATTCGGAGCGGACGCGGATGTGGCGGCGGTATCGGGATATTTATGCGGGTGGGGAGCAGTTTCGGTTGAATGCCGCGGAGTACCTGGTGCGCCGGCATAAGGAGCCGCTGGAGGTTTATCAGGAGCGGCTGGGGCGCGTTTTTTATGAGAACTATGTGGGGTCGATTGTGGATTGGTATACGGCTACGCTGATGCGGGAGGAGCCGGTGATCGAACTGACGGAGGGGAGTGGGCAGTCGCGGGACTTCTTTGCTCAGTTTGTGCAGAACTGCGATTTGCGGGGGACGACGCTGACGCAGTTTTTCCGGCAGCAACTGGCGGAGGCGCTGGTTTGCGGGAAGTCGTATATGGTGGTGGATTTTCCGAGGGCGCGCGGGCAGGCGACGTCGCGGGCGGAAGAGGATGCGCTGGGGCGGAGCCGGGCTTATCTGGTGGGCTACACGGCGGATGAGGTCATCAACTGGAGCTACGACGATAACGGCGAGATGGAGTGGGTGGTGATTCGGACGCAGTTGCTGAAGCAGGACGATGTGCAGCAGCTGGGGTGGAAGAAGCAGACGCGCTTCATTTACTACGACCGGCAGAATTACGAGATCTATGAGCAGGGGTCGGCGGCGATTGAACTGGTGGAGCGCGGGCAACATGGATTCGCGGGGATTGGGCGCGTGCCGGTGTTTGAGCTGCGGGTGAGCGAAGGGCTGTGGCTGACGAATAAAGTGGCCACGCTGCAGATGGAGCACTTCAATAAGTCAAACGCGCTGGGGTGGGCGCTGACGATGGGCCTGTTTGCGATGCCGGTGATTTATTCGGATCGCGAGTGGAGCCAGATTATGGGGGAGAGCTACTACATCCAGATGGGTCCACAGGACAAGTTTGGGTGGGCGGAACCGGATGGCAAGGTGTATCAGATTGCGGCGGATAATCTGGGGCGGCTGAAGGACGAGATCTACCGGGTGACGTATCTGATGCAGCAGGCGGGCGAGGGCGGGGGGACGATGCAATCGGGCCTGAGCAAGCAGTGGGATTTCGCGGTGACGCAGGAGATTTTGGGCGCGTATGGGGATGTTGTGAAGGACGCGATGCGGAACGTGATGAACGCGGTGGCGGCGGCGCGGCAGGACGAAATGACGATTGACGTGACGGGGCTCGATGCGTTCGATATTACGGATTTCAGTTCGGAGGCGGCGGATGCGAAGAGTCTGCTGGGGTTGGGGATTGAGTCGCCAACGATGAAGAAACAGGTATTCAAGAGGGTGGCTCTTAAGTACCTGTGCGATGCGCGGCAAGATGTCAAAGATGCCATAGCGGCGGAGATAGATGCAGCGTAAATCTTTGGCCACGGATGAACACGGATCTCACACAGATTCAGAAAAAGGACAAAACGACTATGGACGAAACGGTGGATGTGCAGGCTATTGTGCAGCAGGCGATTAATGAGTATGTTCGGCAGGATTCGGCGAGACGGGAGCCGGCTTACAAGACGGAGCTGCAGGAAGAGCGGCGGAGGCGGGAGCAGCTGGAAAAGCGGCTGAACGAGATGGGCGAGGAGAACAAGAAGTCGCGGGCGATTGCCGAGGAGGCGCAGAGGTCGACGGCCATTCGCGCGGAGTTGCAGCGGCTGGGCGTGG
>CAIKAS010000224.1 GCA_903825445.1 uncultured Acidobacteriia bacterium | reverse complement strand
CGGAATTAGCCGTTTACACAGAATTCAGCACACCCTCTCCCCGCCAGTTCCGCCGCGCCCACCACCACCGTCTCGCTCACCACAATCGGCGGTGAACTCGCGCCGATGACGCCCGGCTTCACTTCCGCCCGGTCCAGTCCCTGCGTCAGATCGATAATCCCATTCGTCCCGAAGCTCTGCACCGGACGGCCCGTCTTCGCATCCAGTTCGATGAGCTGATATCCAGGCGAAATCAGCAGAATTCGCGCATCGCCCTTCCCGTCAGTCCAATACGCCAGCCCGCGATTATTAGTCCGCGCCACAAGATTCCCGCGCGCGCCCTCATCAAGCCTGTACATCCAAAGCGTCTCGCCCGTTGCCGCATCCACCGCGACCGCATCGCGCCGTGTCCCCGCGGTGAAATACAAAACGCCGCCCACCATCAGCGGCGTCACTTCCCAGTTATGATCCGGCAGCTTGCCGAAATTCTCCGCGCGCCACTGCCACTTGATCTCCAGATTCTTAACGTTAGACGCGTTAATCTGATCCAGCGGAGAATACTTCGTAGTGCCCGAATCGCCGCCATAGTAGCGCCATTCGCCGTTCTCCGCCCCGTGCTGCGCGCCCAGGCGAGGCACCAACAGAATCAGAGGAACTATAACAAGTAATCTCTTCACAACAGAAGGTTGTATCACACCCTCCCTCGGGATTTTCTGGTCAATTGCCCGCAAACAAAGTCCCGCGCCCCAAAATCCACCCCGGATCCAGCCGACGCTTCACGTCCTTCATCTGCTCAATCTGGGCGGCCGAATACTGCAGCCCCAGCAAATCCCGCTTCCGCTTCCCCAGCCCGTGTTCCGCCGAAACCGTCCCCCCCAGTTCCACCGACTTCTTTGCGAACACTGTCATCAGCCGCATAGCCGTCTTCCACTGCTCTTCATTCGCGCAAAGAAAATTCGCATGCACATGCGCATCGCCAATATGCCCAAAGATCGAACACTGCCCGCCAAATTCCCGGTCCAGCGTCTCCCGATAAAACCGCAGCATCTCGCGATTCTTCGCCACCGGCACCGCAAAGTCCGTCCCCATCGTCGTCAATCCCCGCTGACGCGCCAGATCGTTTACCACTTCCGGTAGCGTATGCCGAAACTGCCGGAACCTTTCCCGATCCGCCGCCGACGTTGCGAACCACGATCCTTCAATCAGCGCTTTCGAAGCCTGCAGTCGCGTCAGCCACAACTCCGGCGCATCCTCGCCCGCTGTCACTTCCTGTTCCGTCAAAACAGCCGCCCGCGCCGTCGTCGGAATCCCCTCCACGCGCATCCGCACCATGTCGAGCGACACCGCGTCGATATACTCCAGCATCCGCAGCCCCGCCACTGGCCGCCACGCATCCACCGCATCCAGCGCCGCTTCGTCCGACTCGAAAAACACCACTCCCGTGAACAGTTCGCCCGGCAACGGCAGCAGCACAACTTCCACTTCCGTGACCACACCCAGCGTGCCTTCCGACCCAATGAACAGATCCATGTAATCCATGCCCGCGCGCATGAAATACCCCGCCGTGTTTTTGCGGACATCCGGCGCAGGCAGCGCCGGCACATCGAAAGGAACCTTCTCTCCACGTCGCAGCGCCAAAACTTCGCCGCTCGCCAACACCACCCGCAGCGCCCTCACATGCCGCCGCGTATCGCGATACATAAAACTCCGCGACCCGCTCGCATTCGTCGCCACCGTCCCGCCGATCGCCGCGCTGTATTCCGTCGGATCCGGCCCATAAAACTGTTTAGAAGGCCCAGCTGCCGCCTGAATCGATGTCAGCGATGCACCCGCCCCACACACCGCATACCCATCATGAATTTCAATGGAATTCAGCTTCTCCAGCGACACCAGCCATCCACCATCCGGCACGCGCCCGCCTGTCAGTCCGGAGCCACCGCCGGAGATCGTCACCGGAATTCCCGCCGCCGAAGCGCGCCGCATGATATCGACAACTGCCGCCTCATTTTCCGGTAGCAGTAATTCATCGGCCCTGCCCCGATACCCCGAGGCATCGGCAAGATAAGGAGAATCGGGTGCAAGATGCATTAAACAAATCTTACCGGACCCCGCCCTTCCCGGTGCGGTCGATTTGCAAACTCAATCTGCCGTGGTATCAACAACTTGAAAAAATCAACGGTAAAAACCGCCCCGCCCGCCCGTTACGATCCAATCAGCTAAGGGCGACCGCGCATATGTCATTTCGCATCGATTACCTCGACTCCTACGACCACGATTCCATCGCCGCCGAACTGCGCCGCATCGCCGCCCTTCTAAACAAGAACTCCGTCTCCCGTCGGGACATCGACACGCATGGCCGCCTCAATTCCCGCACCGTGATGATCAAATTCGGAACTCTGCGCCGCGCCATCGAGGCCGCCGGCCTCACCCCGTCGCGCTTCACCAAGGCCACCGACCGCGAACTCCTTCAGATAGTCGCCAGCCTCTGGACCATCACTCAACGCGAATCAAACCGCAGCCCTTTGAGTTGGGAACTTCGCAAGTACGGCTTCCCTCTTTCCGCACGCACCATAGCCACACGCTTCGGTTCGTGGAACAAAGCACTCACCGCCGCCGCCAATTTTCTCCCGAATTCCGCGCCGTCGGCCGACACACCACCCGCTCCAACCCGCGAGCGTCAGTCCATCTCAATGCGCAAACGCTTTCTGGTTTTCAAGCGTGATCTCTACACCTGCCAGATCTGCAAACAGGCCGGCGGCATCCTCGAACTCGATCACATCCTCCCCCATCATCACGGAGGCACCGACCGTCTCGAGAATCTCCAAACCCTCTGCCGCCCATGCAATCAAGGGAAAAGCAGCAGCCTTCAATAGAGCACCCGCACTCCTGATGAACCAATACACCACTCAGATCTTCGGTGAATAAGAATCAGGCGGGCAGTGGCGTCTCGATCCGCCGCCGAACTTCTTCACAAAGTCCCGAGACAATCGCGAGCGCATCGCTGGCTCCGGGCGTTTCCGGCTCGTATGGCGCGTCTGGATAACGAAATGCCGACGCGTAGTCCGTCAATCCCTCTACCGACCGCAATGGCCGGCTCCAGACTCGGATCAATATCGGCGCACTGTGAACCCAAATCGGTAAGATCATGCGTCTTCCTGAAGGCGACCTGGTGGAATGTAAGAAACGCCTTGATAGCCTTCCGCCGCCTGTTGGCTGTGAAATACGGACCGTGAAGGTTCCACCTCCAGCAAAGCTCGCGCTGCAGACCTGTCCTTGTCGGCCTGACGCAGCCATTTCAACGCTTCTTCACGCCGCAAGTTGTCGGGCGCCATAAAGCAGCTTCCCTTCGCGGACAATGGTCGCCGGCAGAGATGCCACCACGTGACGCGCGCGTGCGTCAAAATCGCTGCACCGCAACCGAACCACGTCGACTGCTGCGCGCAGGCCCCAAAACCGCGAGTGAACGCTTCGATCATGTAACAGGCTTGCCGGCGCATCGTCGGCCAGCACTACGCAGAAATCCAGGTCGCTGTCCGTGCTCGATTCTCCGCGCGCCGCTGAGCCGAACAGATAGACTCGAACCGGCTGATAGAACTCAACCAGCCGTCGGGTAATTTCCTCGACAAGTTCTTGTTTTGTGACTTGAGCCTGCATAGCTGAACTAACCACTGCTTCCAGATTAACTCAATCCGCAACTGCGACGCAGTTGGGTCGGCTGGGAGGGTGCCCTTGCGTGAAATAGCCGTTGACGTCTCCCGCCGTCAATCTCCCAACCCAAACGCCATCACATTCCCACTCGCAATAACCGCCAAATATTCCTTCCCATCAAACTCATAAGCCATAGGCGAAGCCTTCCAACCCTGGTTCGTCCCAAAACTCCACAACACCTTCCCCGTCGAAGCATCCGCCGCCGCGAACGCCCCGCCTTCCTCCCCAAAAAACACCAGCCCCGTCACTGTCGAAAGCGTCCCGCCCCATCCATTAGCCCCCGGCGATTCCGTCAGCTCCCACTTGCTCGCCCCGGTACTGATATCCACCGCCCGCAGAATATGCTCTTCCTTCCCGCCCGGCGCCACCCGCTGTACACCGCCGAGATAATTCTTCCCCGCCGTCCACGTGTCGTCTGCCTTCTGATAAACGCTGCACTTCTCAAACGTCTGGAAATAAAACAGCCCCGTAGCCGGAATAAATGACGGTGAATAGAAATTCGTCGCCCCGTCCTGCGATGGACACACCCGCGTCCCCGCCGCCGTCGGCTCCTGACCGGCTTTCAGAATCGGACGCCCATCCGGCCCAATTCCACTTGCCCACGTCAGCTCTTTCAAAAACTGTTTCGCCAGCAAGACCTTCCCGTTCGTCCGGTCCAGCACGTAGAAAAACCCATTCCGATCCGCATGCAGCACCAGCTTCCGCATATGCCCCTGGAACATCGCATCCACCAGCACCGGAATCTCCGTCGCATCCCAGTCATAGGTATCGTGCGGCGTGAACTGGTAATACCATTTCAACTTCCCGGTCTTCGCATCCAGCGCCAGCAGGCTATCGGTATACAGATCGTCGCCCTTCCGATCGTCCCCGTTGTACTCCTTCGCCGGATTTCCCGTCGGCCAAAACAGCGTCTCCGTCTGCGCGTCATACGTTCCCGTAATCCACGTCGGTCCGCCGCCATGCTCAATATCTTTTCCGCCCCACGTTTCCGCGCCCGGCTCGCCCGCCTTCGGCACCGTCCAGAACCGCCACACTTCCTTGCCCGTCGTCTGATCGAACGCCGCAAGAAAACCGCGCGACCCCGCCTCGCCGCCCGTAATCCCGCCAATCACCAGATTCCCCACCGCCAGCGGCGCACCCGTCGCCCCGTAATTCTGATGCCAGTCCGCCATCTCCGTATCCCAAACCTGCGTGCCCGTATAACGATTCAGCGCCACTATGTGCGCGTTGTCCGTCACGATGAACACGCGATCCCCCGCCACCGCCACACCGCGATTCGACCCCGCACCCATCACACCCTGCGTCGAAGGCCGCATCCACTGCCACAACTGCCGGCCCGACCCCGCATCCAGCGCCACGCAAAAATTCACGTTCGTCACATACATCACCCCGCCCACCACCTGCGGCGTGTCCTGCAACCCCTGCGCGTTGCGAACGGTGTAAACCCACTTGGCTCCAAGGCTCTTCACGTTGTCTTTCGTGATTTGCGTCATCGTCGTATAACGATTCCCGCTCATATCCCCGTGAAACGTCGGCCAGTCCACTGTCGAAGTGACTTCGCGATATTTGTCATCCACCTTGCGCAGCAGGTGTAGCTTGCCATCATCCGTGCGAATCTGGTGATCCGTCAGGCCAACCGCCACGCGGACGCCATTCAGAATCTTTCCGTCCGTCAGCGTGAGCGTCTCGCGCACGACGGGCCGCCCACCGGCCGCCGGAACCATCTGCAGTGTTCTCAGGTATGCGATGAGCTGTGTCAACTCGTCATCGCCAACTTGAATAGCAGGCATCCCACCCGGCAACCCGTTCTTCACAACGGTGGCGATCGAAGCATTATCCCGAGCCGCCGTCTTGTCATAAATGGAAGGCGCACGATCCGTCCCATGCCCATCGCCGCCATGGCAAATCGCGCAACGAGCCTCAAAAGCCCGCTGCCCCGGACCCCGATCCTGAGACACAGCCGAAGAAATCAAAAGGGAAAAAACGGAGACGATAAGCAGGGCACGCATAGCCATATCATCTTATCTTTTCGCCTGACACGGGCTGCCCCCGTCCGCGCCGGTCTTACTCTACAGTTGCATCCAAATTGCAATGTGCCCAAGCCTTGAACAATACTTCAAGCGCAGATTGGGGGGCGGGCAATCCTGCCCGCAGCCGCCTTTCCAGGCGGCTTCAACTGTGGTGCAGATTACCCAAGTAACATCAATGTCGCGCAAAAAACGCCGGATGAATCGCCGTCACAAACTGCACCGCCACCGTTCGATCGATCTCGCCGCTCTTCACCTCACGGCTAGTCTCAAAACTCAACTTAACGATCTGCCCAACTCCCGGCCGAAACCCCAGCACCGTCTCCACCGCATCTGTTCTTCCCGCATAGTCCGCCACAAGATCGCCGTAGCGAGCGGCCCCATACCACCGCGGCCCCAGCGTCCGCTCCACTTCCACGTAACCCGCGCGCTCATGGAATGTCGGAATCACCTTGTAAGCCATCACAAATCTCTGCCATTCGCCGCGAACATTCCAGTGGCCACGACCCCACTCCGCCTCCACACCCACTCCGCTCCCCGGCAAGTCTCGCGGCGAAGCCTCACCGTGATGAAAATACGGCGACTCCCGATCGAGATACGGCCCCCTGTATCCCGACGCCCCGATGCGCAGCCCCTGCCGAATCGTATAACCCCCGCCACCTGCCCAGTTCACGTACTGTCCGTTCCCGAACACGCTCCGGGGATTCGCCGGCGATGAATTCGTAAACTGCACACGCCCATCCAGCTTCTTCCACGTCACATCTGCCTGCACTCCGGTCAGCGCGCCCAACGTCGCCAGCGAACCGTAATATCCATACTGCATCGGTAGATCGACCAGCGCATTGTCCCTGTCGTCATACCGCAGCGGAAACGCGCCAAACGCCGTTGGCAGTTCCCCCGCGCGTACTTGCAATGAGGCATCGTTCCACACTTGCGAGTAACGCAGAGTCCCCTGAACAATGCTCCCCCGAACCCCCTGACCCCGCGTTTCGAACGACGAATAGTAGTATTGCCGCGTCACCAGTTGATACGCGCCGCTCACCGTCCAGTGCCGGCTCAGCTTCCACGTCGGATAAAGCATTAGCCGCAGCCCACCCACTGCGGAATAGCTATCTGACGGCGGATCGCTCGTGCCTGTCGATGCTGCGACCATTCCGCTCAGCGTACCCTGCAGATCGAAGCCCGCGCTGGCCTCAGTCTGCTGCGCCGCAGCCTGCAACGCAAGAACCAGTGCCATCGCCGTCGTGATCAAAACATGAACACGCCATCCCATGACTCAAGCCTCCGCCTCAATCAGCGAGCATTCCATCGCCAGCGCTTCCGCGAAATCCAGCCTCGTAAAACACCGCACCACCGATGGATCGAACTGCGTTCCCGCGTTCTCCCGCAGAGCACTCAGCGCTTCCTCATGCGTCATGCCCCGGCGATACGGCCTGTCCGTAGTCATCGCGTCGTACGCGTCCGCCACATGAATGATGCGCGCATCCAGCGGCGTCGCTTCTCCCGCTTGGCCATGTGGATATCCGCTTCCATCCCAGTTCTCGTGATGCAGTTCCACTGCGGGCAGAAACTGCCTGAACCCTTGTACTCTCTCAAGAATCCGCCTGCCGATCTCCGGATGCTTCTGCACCAGCGCAAATTCCTCGGCCGTCAGCCTGCCCGGCTTTTGCAGCAGACTATCGGCAACGCCGATCTTGCCGATGTCATGCAGCATCGCGCCCACCCGCACGCGCTCCACCGCCTCGGTCTCCAGTCCCATCGCGCGCGCCACGGATCGCGACAACTCACTCACTCTGCCGCTGTGTCCTGCCGTATACCGATCCCGGGCATCCAGCGCGCTCGCCAGCGACTGCACAAATTCCACATAGGCCAGGTTCAGCTTCTCCCTGCCTTCGCGTATCGCCACGGCCGCCCGATTGAAACTCTCCGTCAGGCCCCGTATCTCCCGCACCGGCGAAATGTTCGTCTGGAATTCCACCAGCGTGCCTGTCTTTTCCGCTTCCTTCAGCCGCGAAATGACTTCATTAATCGGCTGCACAATCGAGCCCGACGACGCCACGCTGAACAGCAGCGCCACCAGCACCGCGCCCAGCGCAACACTGCCGAACATGCCCTGAATCACCCGCTGCACCGGCCCCGCCGCCGAGTCCAGATTTTGCAGACTGCGCAGCAAATATCCGTCACCAAAGGAAATCCCCTGCATGGGCAGCGAAACATAATTGACACCGTGCAGCCGAACGTTGCACTCCCCAATCCCCGAGCAGTGGCTCATCGCCGCTTCCACTTCGCCCAACCCGCTGCCTGCAATGCTCGATTTCAAAACGTGTCCGTTGCGAAACAAAACCGTCGGCGTTGTGAACTCTGAAAAATCGAAGATCTCCCCAACCGACAGCGTCCCCAGATTCTCATCGTCCTGATCGATCGGCACCGAAGCAATCTGATACGCCAGACCGTTCAGCAAGAGCAGCCCGCTGCGGCTCACCGTGGCGCCATTCGCGTCGAGCGGCTGCAATCGCCCTCCGGCTCGCAGCACCCCGGCCAGCGGACCTCCCTCTGTTCCCGACACCATCAGCAGATCGAAGCCCATGTGTTCGCAAAGCTCGCGCAACTGGTCTTCCACCGTGCGCTTGGCTTCCGGGTTGGAAGGATAGGAAAGCAGCAGTTGAATGCCTGCCTTCAGCGCGGCATTCTCCCCCACCACCCTCAAAAAACGACTATTTTGCAGTTCGCTCTTGGAGCGCACCCGTGCCACCGCTTTATCGTTATCCAGCAGCGACGTCCGCACGCCCTCCCGCACCTTCGATTGCACGCGGTTCTGAATCACCCAGAAGCTACCCGCCAGCAGGAGCGCAAACGGTACGAAGCAACAGAGGAAGGCACGGGTTCGGAGGCGCATAGTCCTTACTCGCCCATCTTCATGTGCGACATGTCCGTCGCTTCCGTTGGCTTGTCTTCCAGTGGCACGAAATAATTGACCGTGGTGTCGCGCCCTTCCACCACCTGGACTTCTTTCCGAATGACGCCGGCTGATTTATGCCAGGCCACCAAAGTGTACGTACCCGGCGGGACGTCGTGGATCCTGAACTGCCCGTCGCTATCCGCCCGCGCAAACCACTGGTTCGGAGTGACTACAATCACGCCCGCCATGTTGGTGTGCAAACGGCAACTGACATATACGATTCCAGCCCTCGGAAACAGGACCGTTCGCGTCTCTCCCTTCGGATAATTCCCAAGGTCGAACGCCTTCGGTATAGAGAGCGAGAAGACGTTGTGAAAGATCGGGTCCATGTTCGGAAAGGTTACCGAAGACCCCGCCGGAATCGCCACCATATCCGGATCAAAACGCCTGTTCAGCTGCTGCACCGTAACCGGCGCCTTCAATGTCGATGAGGTCGGGCTGCCGCCAGTCACAGCGCTTTCAATGTAAATAATGACTCGGGCGCGTTCCGCCGCCAGTGGATCGGTATCTTTGTCCCGCCCCAGCTCAACAGCCGGACCGCGTTCATACAGGGACACGGATGACGTCACGCTCGGCCGCGTAAGCCGTTTCTTCACCGTGATGGTTCCGCCGATATCCGCCGACCGCCCACAGGTACAAACAATGAGCAGCGCCGTGATCGCACGGACAAAAACACTACTCCCCATGCCGACCCTTATCGGAAGCCTTCGACAAATTTCTACTGAAAGCTCGCACGATCCCATAACTTCATACTGTTGGGGTCAGTACCGGGAAGTAGTGCGCATTCTGTAAATTGTCTGTAAAAAACCGCCCGGTTTCCTTCGCTTCTCCAACAGCGTTGGCTTGCGTTTGTTTTCTCTGCGCTCCCTGCGAGTCTCTGCGTCCTCTGCGTGACACCCTGGCAAAGCAAATGAGGGCGAGCCAGGGCTGCCGTTCCGGAGCTAATTCTCCGAAGGCCGCTCCACATGATCCACCACCAGCGTCTCCACCGGCGCCCGATCCGATTCAAGTTTCAGCCCGAGCTGTTTCTCAATATCCGTAAAAATCGAAGACAAAGACAAATCCGAGATGCTCGCTTTCACCCCGGGATCGTCGCTGGCCGCCCCTTCCGTACTGTCCAGTCGCAAAGTGAAATCCCATGAGCCTTGAAGTCCGGTCAGATCCACCACCGGACGGCCCAAACGATACGTCAATTCCGCTGCGAAATTCCACATATCCACGTTATTGAACGCCATGCATTTTGGCGGAGTGCAATTCGGGTCCCGCGCCTGAGGCCCCTTCGACTCTCTGAGCTTTGACCCGCCTTTTGCGATTGTCAGCTTATAAACCGGCTGCACCTTGCTCTGCCGGTGCACCGTCAACCTGAACCGATCAGCCAGCAGTGTTTGCAGCATCAGCAGGAGTTGATCCTTAGGAACTTCGTGCCCGGCATTCGCGACAATATCGTATCGCGCCGCGAATATCTCCCGCATACGCTCGTCCGACGAGATCAGCGACCCGGGAATCCGATACGCCGTGGAAATCACCTCGATGAGACTTGCCCGGCGAATATTAACTCCTTCAGGATCGAAATGCGTCCATCCGGGAGTGTTAGTCGTGGTGTTGGGCTTGATCGACGCCACGTCGAACGCCGGCCGCGCGGCGTTAGAAGTGATCGCCCCTTGCGCAATCAGGAAAACCGGAATAGTGAACAGCAGCGGCACGATCCAGCGTGTTCGGCGAACCTTCATAGAATCTCCCATCAGTTTAGTTCACTTACCTTGCACAGATATCGCGAATTTTCCGGTATAATCCACCGATAGAAGGGTGCTGCATGAAGTCCCGGATCACTCTCGTCGCGCTGCTGCTTGCCTCGGCCATCTGTCCGCAATCGCCAGATCCGCGCCCGGAGTTCGATGCGGCTTCCATCAAACTCAACATCAACTGCGGCGAGCGCCGCGGCCGTGGCGGTGGTGTTTCCACCAGCGGCTACGCCACCTCCTGTGTACCTATACGGACTCTGATCCGCCTCGCGTACGCGCCGCCAGCGCACAGCTTTTTCAGGCAAACCGACGTTCTGGGCGGAGCCCCGTGGCTGGATACGGACGTTTACGACATCGTCGCAAGGGGCACCAACATTGGATCCCTTGACAGGTGGCGAGCAATGCTGCAGCGGTTTCTCGAGGATCGGTGTAACCTCAGGATCCACAAAGAAACCAGGGAAGTTCCCGTTTACGCACTGACCGTGGCAAAAGGCGGCCTGAAGCTCCATCCATCAAAACCCGGGACCTGCCGGATGATTCAAAGTGAAGTAATTACGCCGCCGCAGCCGCCAACGGATGACCCGGTAGCGCTCCCCTGCGGCTGGACATCCTCAGTTCTCAAGGGTGGCCTGTTCATCAAGACGGGACTCGGCGTGACCACGGATGAGATCGCCGCCAGCATGCTGGACCGTCTGGATCGTCTGGTCGTCAACCGCACCGGGCTAGCCGGAATATTCGACGTTCATTTCGAATACGCGCCCGAGACCGAATCGCCAGAGTCGCCCGAGCAGTCCGCGTCCGACCCCGCAGGCCAATCAATCTTCACCGCCGTTCAGCAACAACTCGGCCTCAAGCTGTCGCCCGACAAAGGCAATGTCGACGTACTCGTCATCGACCATATAGATAAACCATCGGACAATTGACCGAAGCCTTCAGCGCGGCCAATCCGAGGTTTTCTTTGCGCCCTTGCGAGGCCTTTGCGTCTTTGCGTGAAACGGCCTTTTCTCCCCTCCGGCACACACCAAAATTGAGTTATCCTGAAACCAACATGGCTCGAATTCTGATAATCGCAGCCTGCCTCTGCGGATTGTCCCAGGCGCAGCAACCAGCGCAGTCGCAAAAAAACCCATTTGAACCAATTCCGTCACCACCCCCGCTGGCCACAGGTCCTGGCGTGATCGAAGGAATTGATTTTCGCGGCTCGCGCCACTTTCCGCAAGACACACTCCGCCGGACGATCTTCAATAAAGTCGGCAACGCTTATAGCGCAGACGCCGTCCGTCGCGATGTCCTAACACTGCTCAATACGGAACGCTTTGAAGACGTTCGCGTCTCAACTGAGCAAGGCGAAAAGGGTGGCATCATCCTGCACTTTGTTGTGACGGAATTGCCTCCCGCTCATTGACCTTGTTTTTCTCTTCTCTGCGATCTCTGCGAGCCTCTGCGTTCTCTGCGTGACGCGCCCTGGCCAACCTAGTTACCCAGGGCGCGTCACAATAGAACCAAAATGTCCCCTACCCTCCTGCGCACCCGCCGCTACGGAGTCTTCTGGTTCTCCAGCCTTCTTTCCAACATCGGTACCTGGATGCAATCGGTAGCCGAACCCTGGCTCGTCCTCAGCCTCTCCGGCTCCCCATTCCTCCTCGGCCTCGACGCCTTCGCCATGAACGCGCCCTTCTTTCTCCTCGCGCTCTGGGGCGGCAGCCTCGCCGACCGCAAAGACCGCAGCCTCATCATCTATGTCTTCTCCGGCATCCAAATGCTCTGCCCGCTCACCATCGTCATCCTTGGCGCCACAGGCTGGATCGGAGCCGCCAGCTGGATTCGGGTCTGGATCGTCATCGCTCTCTCCCTCATCGTCGGCATCACCGACGCCCTTTCCTCCCCGGCCTTCTCGTCCCTGATCCCCTCCATCGTCGCCAAAGACGAACTAAAACCCGCTCTCGCCCTGAACTCCATCCAGTTCAACCTCTCCTGCATTCTTGGACCCGCCATCGCCGGCCTCGTCATGATGCAGTTCGGCTACCTCTGGTGTTTCGGAGCCAACACACTTTCCTACATCCCCTTCTTCTTCTCGATCTACTGGCTGCGGCCACTCGCCCGAAGCGCGAACGCCACCGAATCCAGCGCGCCGATAGACCTGAGAGCCACCCTGAAAAACCGCAAAATCACGCTAGCCCTGCTCTCCGTCTTCGGCACCGCGTTCTTCTGCGGCCCCATCATCACCTTCAGCCCGGTCATCGTCCGGGACATCCTCCACGGCAGCGCCAGCCAATACGGCGGCGCTCTGACAGCGTTCGGCATCGGAGGTATCCTCGGCCCCCTCCTCATCCTGACCGCCCTCAAGCACACCGACCCAATGAAAGCCTCCCTCGCCGCCGCCCTCACCTACGGCGTGATCCTTCTTACAGTCGCGGAAGCAAGAACGCTCTGGCAACTGGCCGCGCTCCTGGTAGCCAGCGGCTTCCTGCTGACGGTAGCCAACACCTCCGCCAACACGTTTCTACAATCGCAGGCCACAAACCAAAACCGAGGCCAGACCGCCAGCCTCTACATGCTCGCAATGCGTGGAGGCATGTCCTTGGGCAACCTCGCCACCGGCTCCGTGATAGGCCTTGCCACTCTGAAAACCGCGTTCATGATGAACGGCATTCTGGCCATCGCCCTCCAGTCCACCGTCCTGTACTGGCAAAGTGACGGAAAACGAAATAGCCAAAGCAATAGTAGACGCCGCATATAAGGTCCACAACGGTCTCGGCCCCGGCCTTCTGGAATCGGTTTATGAAACGGCGATGGAGTGGGAGCTAAAAAATGCAGGCCTCTCTGTGACTCGCCAGCACCCGATCTCCATCACCTATAGCGGGCTCCACATCCGGACCGCCTTCATAGCCGACCTGATCGTAGAGAATCAGGTCATCATCGAACTGAAATCCGTTGAGGCAATAGCACCCGTCCACAAAAGACAGCTCCTAACCTACCTGAAACTCTCAAACAAACGTCTCGGCTTGCTAATCAACTTCAACGTAGTTCTGGTCAAGGACGGCATCACCCGGGTCGCCAACGGCATGCCCACTTAGCCATCTTGAAAGGTTTTCTTTGCGTCTTTGCGACCCCTTTGCGTCTTTGCGTGAAACAGCCTTTTCCACCCTATGAGATAATGCCTGTAGTGTCCCCAAGAACGTTCTTCCGCCTGTTCCTGCACGTCCAGCTCCTGCCCATTCTGGAAAGCGGTGAGGAAACCCTCGTCGGCGGCCAGGCCGTAATGGAAGGCGTGATGATGCGCGCCCCGCACAGCTACTGTGTAGCCGTCCGTAAACCCAGCGGCGAAATCATCACCGAGGAAATGCCCGTAGCCCGCGTCTCCGAAAAGCACTCCTACTTTAAATGGCCGATTCTAAGGGGTTTAGGCACTTTAGGTCAGGCCATGTCTCTGGGCATGCAAGCCCTCAAATTCTCCGCCAACGCAGCGTTAGCAGACGACGCCACCCCCGACGAAGCCGCCAAAGCCTCCGCCCCTATCTCCGGCTGGATGATGAACGCCCAGGTCCTCTTCTCCGTCCTCTTCTTTATAGTGATGTACAAACTCATCCCTCTGAAGCTGACCGAAGTCCTCTCCAACTCCGTCCCGGTCCTGAAAGGTCAGATTCTCTTCAACCTGGTCGACGGTCTGATCCGCCTCGCCATTTTCATCGGTTTCCTTCTGATGCTCTCGCGCTCCAAAGACATCGGCCGCGTCTTCCAGTACCACGGAGCTGAGCACAAAGTAGTCTTCAACTTCGAATCCGGCAAGCCCGTCAACGTCGAAAACGCCCAGTCGTTCGTGACCTGGCACCCGCGCTGTGGCACCAGTTTCATGTTCGTCATCATGCTGATCTCGATGATCGTCTACATGTTCATCCCCGTCCAGGGATTCGCCGCGAAACTCGCCATCCGCGTTGCGCTGCTTCCCCTGATCGCCGGACTCAGCTACGAACTCATCCGCTTCGCCGCCAAACGCCGCGGCTCCTTCCTGGCACTCCTCACCGCCCCTGGCCTGTGGACCCAGCGCATAACCACCAAACCGCCTTCCGACGAACAAGCCGAAGTGGCAATTAAAGCCCTTGATGGAGCTATGGCCCTCGAAGCCAGCCAGGGCGGCGAACTGGTCATTGCGTAACCCTATGACACGTTTCTTCCCATCCGCCCTTGGGGGGCGGGCAATCCTGCCCGCAGCCGCCTTTCAGGCGGCTTCCCGTGCTGCGACTCAACGCCTCTAAATCACATGCAATACCGCGACAAACTCGACCAAATGGAAGCCCGCTACGCCGAACTCACGGCGCAGATGGCCGACCCCGCCGTCATCAGCGATGGCGAGCAGTATCGTAAAGTCGCCAAGACCCACAGCGATCTCAGCGAAATCGTCTCCAAATACCGCGAGTATAAGGTTGCTGACGACGAACTCAGCCAGGCAAAATCCATGCTCGACGAGGCCGATCCCGAGCTACGTGAAATGGCCCGCCTCGAAATTGAAGGCGTCGAGCCTCGCATCGCACAGATCGAACAGGATCTGAAAATCCTCCTCCTCCCCAAAGACCCCCTCGATGAGAAGGACGTCGTCCTCGAAATCCGCGCCGGTGCCGGTGGAGATGAAGCCAGCCTCTTCGCCGCCGAAGTTTTCCGCATGTATCTCCGCTACGCCGAAACCCAGAAGTGGCGCGTTGAAGTCACGTCGTCGAGCGACTCCGCGGTCGGTGGCCTCAAAGAAGTTCTCGCCCTCATCAGCGGCAATCGCGTCTATAGCCGAATGAAGTATGAGAGTGGCGTTCACCGCGTACAGCGCGTCCCCGAAACCGAACAACAGGGACGAGTCCACACCTCCGCCATCACCGTCGCCATCCTCCCCGAAGCCGACGAAGTCGAAATCAAGGTCGAAGACAAAGACATCCGCATCGACACGTTCTGCTCTTCCGGCCCCGGCGGCCAGTCGGTGAACACGACATACTCCGCCGTCCGCATCACGCACCTGCCTACCGGCACAATCGTCTCCTGCCAGGACGAAAAATCGCAAATCAAGAACAAAGCTAAGGCCATGCGCGTGCTTCGTTCGCGCCTCTATGAAATCGAATTGCAGAAGCAGCAGGACGCGATAGGCGCTGATCGCCGCGCCATGGTCGGCACCGGTGACCGCAGCGAGAAGATCCGCACGTACAACTTCCCGCAGAACCGTCTCACCGATCACCGCATCGGCCTCACACTGCATCAGCTCGATCTCGTCATGCAGGGACGTCTCGACCAGATCATCGACGCTCTCGTCGCTCACTACCAGGCCGAAAAGCTCGGCGAAGCTGCCAAACCCAGCGAGAGCGTACTCGTCTAAGCCGTGACCCTCCGCACCGCCGCAACTCAGGGTGCCGAACTCCTCGCAAAATCAGGGACGCCCGAACCGCGCCTCACCGCCGAACTCCTGCTCTGCCACGCCGTCCACTGCGAACGAACCCATCTCTACGCATACCCGGAACAGGAGCTCCGCGAAGTCGAGTGGATCCACTACGGTCGCTGGCTGCACGAGCGCATGCAGGGCAAGCCGCTCCAGTACATCACGAAGACGCAGGAATTTTACGGCCGGTCCTTCAAAGTCACGCCCGACGTCCTGATCCCCCGCCCCGAAACTGAACTCCTCATCGAAACGATCCTGAAACGCCGCCCCAACGCGCGCGAGATAGTCGACGTCGGCACCGGCTCCGGAGCGATTGCTATCACGCTCTCGCTCGAACTCAATACGAAAGTCACGGCAACGGATATCTCGGGCGCCGCTCTGCAAATTGCCGCCGGGAACGCGTCCACTCTCCAGGCAACCGTTCGCTTCGTCCGCGCAGACCTGTTGACTGGTATCGCGGATGCAAGTCAGGATTTAGTCGTTTCCAACCCGCCATACGTCTCCCTCGCCGATCGTGAAACTATGCAGCGCGAAGTTCGCGATTGGGAACCGCACCAGGCCCTCTTCGCCGGCGATACAGGTCTCGACATCTACCGCCGCCTCATTCCGGAAGCATGGCGTGTCCTCAAGCCCGGCGGTCTCCTCGCCCTCGAACTCGGCTTCGGCCAATCGGAAGCCGTAGCAACCCTGACCAGTAACTGGCAAAATATAGAGATCGCCGCGGACCTCGCCGGAATCCCGCGCGTGCTGTCCTCCGAAAAGCCGTTATGAGAACCATCTTTCACGTCGACATGGACGCTTTCTTCGTCTCCGTGGAAGAGATCTTTGATCCCTCACTCAAAGGCAAGCCCGTAGTCGTTGGCGGCAAAAGCGACGAACGCGGTGTAGTCTCCGCCGCATCCTACGCGGCGCGTAAATTCGGCGTCCACTCCGCCATGCCGCTGCGAACGGCGTACAAACTTTGCCCGCAGGCGATCTTCGTCGAAGGCCACCCCGAACGCTACCGCGACTACTCCGCGCGCGTCGAATCAGTTCTCCAGCGCTTCTCCCCGCTCGTCGAAATGGCTTCGGTCGACGAAGCGTATGTGGATATGACCGGCACCGAGCGACTCCTCGGCCCTCCGCTCCGCGCCGCGCACTCGCTTCATCAGGCGATGAAGACGGAGACCGGCCTCAACTGCTCCATCGGTATCGCCACCTCGCGCCTCGTAGCCAAGATCTCTTCCGATCAGGCCAAGCCCAACGGCATCCTGTTCGTGATGCCCGGCGTCGAGGCCAACTTCCTCGCGCCGCTCGAAGTGCGTCGCATCCCCGGTGTCGGCAGAGTCACCGAAAAAAATCTGCAGGCGATTGGCATCCGCCGCATCGGCGATCTTACGCGGCTCTCCGAAGCGGATCTGGAATCCCGCTTCGGCAAATGGGGGCTCGCGCTGGCAGGCAAGGCCCGAGGTCAGGATGCCGGCGGTTGGTTTGATTCGGAAGTGGGTGAACGCGATGACCCCAAGTCAATCAGCCATGAGCACACTTTCAATCACGATACCCGTGACGCGGGCCAAATTGAGGCCACGCTGGCACACCTCGCCGAAAAAGTGGGCCGCCGCCTCCGCGAGCACGGTCTCCACGCCCGCACCATCCAGCTGAAACTCCGCTACTCCGATTTCACGACGATCACGCGCGCCCACTCCCTGCCGGCCCCCACGCAGATAGATATCGACCTGGTAGAGCAATCCCGCAGTCTTCTCTACGCGAACTGGGACCGCCGCCGCGATATCCGCCTCATCGGCATCCACGCCTCTGGCTTCACGGAAGAGCACGGTCAGTTGAATTTGATGGATGGCGGCCGCGCTGAAAGATGGCGACACGCACTGCAGGCCTCGGACCGCCTGCGTGATCGCTACGGCGAATCCGCCGTCGGCCTCGGCTCCGGCCTCCGCGGCAAATACAAAGAGCGAGTGCAGGAGAACCCCGCAGTAACGAAAAAGGCGGTGTCTCCTTCGGAGACACCGCCCTCTCATAGCCAAGACTGAATCGAGTTCTACTGGTCGCCGTTGAGCAAGCTGCCCCACGCAGCAGAGTCGGCGTAGATGGCGGAACTCCCCCATGCCGCAGATGAACCCCATGCCGCAGATGAACCCCATGCCGCAGATGAACCCCATGCCGCAGACGAACCCCATGCCGCAGACGAACCCCATGCCGCAGACGAACCCCATGCCGCAGACGAACCCCATGCCGCAGACGAACCCCAT